>DAIPML010000244.1:0-5604 GCA_036768735.1 Clostridiales bacterium
ATTTTTCACAAGATTACTTTGGAGATTTAGCAGGAATCGCGCAGCAATACCTTTTTTATTATGCACGGGAGAAAAAAATAGGACTATAGACTATGGGTACGCTCCTGTGCGGGGGGTATCCTTTAGGGGGAGCGTTCCAGTGGGTACACTCCTGTGCTACGCACCATCGGTGATTACAATGACGCAAAGCAACTTCTTGAGAATTGCTGATTATCCGTGTATAATGTTATTATTGTTGTTTTACGCTGTTTTAAGAAAGGCTAAAATATGAAACACCTTTTCATAGTAAACCCGGTAGCAGGCAAAGGAAAATCGGCAAAAATTATCCCGCAAATAAAGCTGCTAATGGAAAAGAATTCTCTTCCATACAAAATTGAAATAACAAAGGCTCCAAAACATGCCCCTGAGATTGCTGCGAGTTATATACATAAGTTTCCAAATATACGAATATATGCGGTAGGTGGTGACGGCACTCTGAACGAAGTACTTCAGGGAGTGGCAGGTTCCAATGCAAGTCTTGGGGTTGTTCCCACCGGTACAGGAAATGATTTCTTAAAAACCTTTTGTTCCCAAACAGATCCGTATAAATTATTACCATCTCTGATTCAAGCACAGGCAGCCCCGGTAGACATGTGCAAAATGAATGATCGGTATTTTCTTAATATCGCATCTGCCGGCTTTGATGCTGATGTTGTTGCAAATACACAGTATCTTAAAAAACTCCCATATATGAAAGGTAAGTTTGCTTATATTGGCGGCATACTATTGTCTTTAATACGATTAAAAAATGTTAGTGCAACATTTTATCTTGATGATGAAAAGATTGAAATGCCGAGCATGCTTCTTTCTATCTTTGCAAACGGTAAATACTATGGGGGCGGCATGCTACCTGCTCCTGACGCCAAGCCTGATGACGGGTATCTGGATGTTTGCATAATCCGAGGTTTGAAAAGGCTTAAAATACTCCGCTTTTTCCCCCGTTTGATTAAAGGAACCCACATTAACATGAGCGAAGTCACCTTCCGTCGCTGCCGGACTATAACAATGGAAAGCCCTGACCTTGTACATATAAATGCAGATGGTGAGCTGTTTGAATCCCATGCGTTGAGTATTACATTAATACAAAAAGGATTGATGTTTATCAAGCCAGTGCCATAAATTTTGGATTAGATAATTCTTTTTTATATTTATACGATTTGCGATCTTTTTAAAATTTCTTCAATTAACTGTTTTACACAATCTTTAACAGAATCTTTTTCAGTATCGAGAATAAGCTCTGGATTTTCAGGCTCCTCATACGGGGCGGACACACCAGTGAAGTTTTCAATATCTCCCTTGAGTGCTTTTTCATATAGACCTTTTGGATCTCTTTTCGCACATACTTCAACACTCGCCTTTACATAAACCTCAACAAAATTGTTTCCTGCCTTTTCCCGGGCAATTTGCCTCATGGAGGATAGGGGTGATATGAAGGAAGCTATCACTATAAGCCCGGCATCTTGGAATAATGCACAAACCTCCGCTATCCTGCGAATGTTTTCGAATCGATCCCTTTCGGAAAAACCTAGATCACTGTTTAGCCCAAAGCGTATATTGTCACCGTCAAGGCGATATACGCTTCTCCCCATATTTGTTAATTGCTTTTCTGCTTCCACAGCTATGGTAGACTTTCCTGATGCTGATAGACCAGTAAGCCATACAACAAGACCCTTTTGTCCTAATATTTCAAACCTCTCCATATTGGTAACTTTCCCACCATGAAAGGTGATGTTTTCACTTTTCATTTTATGTCCTCCATATTTACAAGTTCCCACCGAAATATTTATGCCGTTTCATTGGATTATACATTCCATTTATTTTTAACTTTTTAAGGCTACCTGTGTAACGCTTTGCATTATGCATATTTATTCATCCAGTATGTTCCTGTGGTGTAATCCTTTTTATTTTCTCATTTATCTTTTTTGAATTATTCTGCAACAAACATAATAACGCTTCATGGGGAGTGACATACTCCCACCACCTAAAGAGGAGGGTTTCCTGGAGTAAGTAATGTAGCTTAGATGCAGGGGACTTCTTGTTAGTTGTTGTTAAATTGCTTCCTCAACCCGATACCAGCTCAAACCCTAACGCAATAAGCAGAGTAAAAATAAGGCAAACGTTCATTAATACAAAATTTTTTATCGAAAGAGCAAAGGTTTCTTTCTTTGATTGCTTCAACAAGAACGCTCGAACATTATTTCTTAAAGGTATAAAAGTTAACAAAAACAAAAGTGATACATAAGGCAGAATCTTTAGTGCACATGCAAGAATTACGGCAATATATGAGATATAATAAAGCATTTTAAAAAGAATAAGTGATTTCTCTTTGCCTATATATAGAGGTAGTGTATGCCTGCTATTTTCAAAATCCTCTTCCATATCACAAATATTGTTTGCTAGCATTATATTTGCAATTCCGGTAACTGCAGGCACAGAACAAAGAAATACAGATAGGATTTCTAGAATCTTCAGACTTATTGTTAAGTCATAATTCAAAAAAGAAATCGTCAGTATATTCTGATCATATATATGGATATACAAAGAAATAAAAGGTATTAAAAACCCCATGAATACACCTGAAAAGACTTCTCCAAAAGGAGTCCTAGAAATAGGCACAGGCCCCGCAGAGTACAAAACACCAACTATAAAAGAAACAGCTCCAAGAACCAAAACAACATAATCTGTGTTCAGAAAAAGCAACACTCCAGCCGTCGTTGCAATCATCATTAAAATAACAATAGAAAAAACCGCTTCCTTTTCTTTTATATTATCTCTGACAATTGCATTGTGCTTTTCATACCCAAAGCCGGTTTTCTTTATAGCACTTTTATAGTCAATATAATTATTAATAGCTGTTGTTCCCATGTCAAATGCAAGCAGGGATAAAAGCATTAAAAAAAAGTTTAATGGCGTAAACCTGCGATACCTATAAAACACCAGAACCGTACCCAAAGTAAATGGAATCATACTGGCGGCTTTCGTTTGAATTTCAACATACTTAAAAAAACTTTTGATTTTCATAAGAGCATTATATAGTGTTTCTTCACGAATGACAACAAAACCAAGAAATGTATTACATATGTTATTCCTTAATTGTAACTGCCGTAAGAATATTGAAAAATTTGTTAATAAGACTCTATGCCAAGCTATTTGATATTATCCATTGCATTTACAATCCCATTGTATAGGGAAGTTAATTTTCTATGAAAAAAAGCAATGAAAAAAAGGGCATACTACATGCCCCTTTTTACCTTTATAAAGGTATTACATTAGTTGCCTGAGCACCACGTTGACCTTGTTCAATATCAAACTGAACACGCTGACCTTCGTCAAGTGATTTATAACCTTCTGATTGAATAGCGGAGAAATGTACGAAAACGTCATCTCCTCCTTCTCTTTCAATAAAACCGAAGCCTTTCTCGGCATTGAACCATTTAACTGTTCCTTCCATTTTTACACCTCCAAGATATGAACATACTTATTATGTCGACATTTATCAACCATTATTCGAGTGTTTTTTAGAATATTGTTGAAAAAATCAGACATTTTGCATATATCTATACTATTTCATAGTGTAACACTTCTTTTTGTTTTCTGCAAAACTATTTTGCACATATTATGATTGATCTTTTTTTGGGGGGGTTGTATAATGCGATTATTACTAGCTATTAGCTAATTTTGGACTACACAAAAAAAATTTTATATACCTGCAGGAAAAAGTCGTTTCACGACTTTTGGGGAAGCAATCATAAAATGCTATGATTTCAATGCATTAATTCAAAAATCATCGTATTTAAAATTACTCCACGTTGGTATTTTATTTATGAAATAGGTGGTTTTTCATAATAGTTTGTTTTATTATTTGGTAATACGAGTTACTACAGTGTAATAATATATGAAATATAACTCTTTTATCCTATAGATTCGTGCTAACACACTTCACTGGCTAACTTGCACTGCAGACTAACGGGCACCACAAGCTAACATATTCCTTGGGGTAACGCGCGCCACGAGCTAACACTTGCCGCAGACTAACACGTACTGTGTGTTAAAAGTCATTATAGGCTAATTATTACTTAAGCTAACAAGCACTAGGGATAACACACACCAAAGGCTAATAACGATAGCAAATGGAGGATAATATATGAAAATAATAATCATAGGTGACGGAAAAATAGGCTACAGCCTTGCTGAAAATTTGTCAAAGGAAGATAATAATATAACTATAATTGATAAAAATCCGGAGGCTCTAAAAAAAGCTGACGAGTATCTTGATGTTATGTGTATCTGCGGAAATGGTGTCAGCACAAAAACCCTTGTGGAAGCAGGAATTAAAAAAACAGACCTTTTAATTGCTGCCACAGCAAGCGACGAGATGAATATGGTGTGCTGTCTTACCGGAAAGAAGCTTGGAGCCCAATACACCATTGCAAGAATCAGAGATCCTGAATATGCTGATGAATTGACCTTGCTAAAAAAAGAACTGGGGCTTGATATGGTTATTAATCCGGAAAGAGCTGCTGCCCGCGAGATTGCAAGGATGCTGCGTTTACCCCAAGCAATGAACATTGAGGTTTTTGCAAAGGGTCGCGTTGAGATGGTAGAAGTCAGGGTTATCGATAGCATGCCTATTGTGGATATGAAGTTAAAGGATATTTCCACTAATATCTCTTCTTCCATTTTAATCGGTGCAATCCTTCGGGACGGTAAGGCTATTATCCCTAAAGGTGACACGACAATAAAGCATAACGATACTGCTTATGTTGTAGGGCAGCCGGCCAATATTTCGGAGTTTTTAAAGAGGATTGGTATAAGCAACCAGAAGGTTAAAAATGTAATGATTGTCGGAGGCGGGAGAATCGCATATTATCTCACTAACATATTGGAAGAAACTGATATGCGTGTTAAAATTATAGAAAATGACCACTCCAGATGTGTTGTTTTGTCAGAGATACTTCCAAAAACTCTTATCATTAAAGGTGACGGTTCCGATGAGATCGTTCTTGCATCGGAAAACCTTTCAGGAATGGATGCTTTTGTAGCTTTGACAGGACGCGACGAAGAAAACTTTATGTCATCGTTGCTTGCAAAGCAAGCCGGTGTTAAAAAGGTTGTTGCAAAAATTAACAGAATAAATTATTTGAGTCTGATAAAAAGTTTGGGAATAGATGGCGTGTTAAATCCAAATCAAATCACCACAAACCTTATATTAAGGTATGTGCGTGGTTTGAAAAACGCTTTGGGAAATACTATTGAGACCTTATACAGAATAATTGATGATCAGGCTGAGGCTATTGAGTTTTCGGCTACAGAAGCGACAATTTTTCTAGATATACCCCTCAGGAATCTTAAGATGG
The DNA here is from genome assembly GCA_036768735.1 of Clostridiales bacterium. Taxonomy (GTDB): domain Bacteria; phylum Bacillota; class Clostridia; order DSM-8532; family DSM-8532; genus JAAYGP01. The sequence continues at coordinate 5,397 of DAIPML010000244.1, forward strand.
TAACCGGTGTTTTACTGGCAGCCATAGTAAGGAAAAATGATATAATTATCCCTCATGGCAATGACATGGTAAAACTGGGTGATAGCGTTATATTAATTACAAATGATAAGAAATTTTTAGACCTTAACGATATTATTGTTTCCCAGAAAGTCGTGAAGTGACTTTCTATATAAGTTGAACTTAATTTTACTTATGCTGTGACGAGCAA
>DAIPML010000245.1:0-5568 GCA_036768735.1 Clostridiales bacterium
GATGGATACCTTCAAATTCAATGTGGAAACGAGCTAGTTTTGTTACAATATGCTCTGTGCTTTCAACAAAGTTAATCAATAGTTGCTCCATCTTAGGTTGAATCAGATATGGCTGCACAGGTATATGCTGTGCACTCATAATACGAACGGGCACACGGCGGTATACACCGCGGTCATCCGTCTTGTCTGCGAGAACCAGATAATGTATCTGCTTAATTATGCTTTCACTAATCGGAACTTTATCGTTTACCAATTCACTGATAAATTCAAAAGCCTCTTTGTGCCCAACTGCTTCTATATGATCTTTCAGCGGTTTTTGGTCAATCGTAAGGCCTCTTAGAACTAAATCAGTTTCACGAAGCGTCAGCGTATTACCTTCAATCGCATTGGAATTGTATGTGTATTCTATAATAAACTGTTCATTAAGCCGTTCAACTTCACCCTTTGTCAAAGGACGTTTGGCCTCAAGGTCCTTCTTTTTCCGGTCAATCATATCCAGCAGACTTTCGGTAGATTTATATCTTCCATCGGCTGGTTTAATTGCACCTATAGGAATTTTCCAGCCTCGTCCTTCTTGGTAGGCACCGGAGATTCTTCCCTCGGAACAAAGCACTCTTATTCTTCTATCTGAGATACCCCATTTTTCTGCGGCTTGCTTTACACTCATAAACATTAATATCCCTCCAACCATAATATTATACCAAATTACCGGAATAATACCAACGTATTCGGAACAATATTTTTAGAGTTATCGGAATAATAAAAACACAATTCATTAATAACGATAGTGGTCTTTTCCTTCTGCTTCTACCAACGCATTAATCAATTGAGTCCTAAGTTCATCTTTTGACAGGCTCTTTACATATTTTACAATTTGATCGTAGCGTTTTTGTTCCCGTATCTCTTCTTCTCTCTCATATTCCTCAATTTCAGCTATATATCCATCTGCCTCATTCGGAAAGACTGTGAAGAACAGAGCGATTTTGTGCTTACATACTATTTTTTTCCCTTCGGCATGCGGGCAATTACATGTGGATTTTTTAGGATGCTCAGTGTCAATCATCACATGGTATGATTCTTTATCGCTACCGGCAACTTCTCCTTCGAATTCATGTTCACCTGATTGTTTCCAAGAGATAACCCTTTTTCTTTCATAATATTCATAGCCTCTCCATGCAGAGGCATTACTGGCAATCGACAAAATACTCATATCGTTTTCTCCATATCTACACTCGTCGCATAATATCGTTGGACCTAGTCTCCTGTGTGCTTATCCAGCCGTCAATTGTTGTATTTCCTGTTCTAATAATTATTTTTACGGTTATATCACTCCATAAAACATAAATAATCATTGCTCCAAATTCTTGTTTGTAGCTAAAAAATCGACACATTTTATCCCGTCATCCAACCTGACCACGCAACCTCAGCCACAACAACATCACTGCAATTACAGGTTCTATGACAAATAGGAAATTGTTATATCAAATTCTTTTCTCTTAACTTACTCACCACAAGCAAAGCTGTATCACCAACAAAAGAAATGAATTCTTCTCTTGACATCAATATAGGATTAGTAAGGTTTTCATCCAATTTTGGTAAATAGCCCATTACACCTATTTTTCACACGATACATCCATATGGCAAATAGTCAATATAATCTGGAAACTCTTTTAGCGGAAGGATTTCTGTAAAATATCCAGAAGTAGGATTATCTCGAAGATACTCAGCCTCCATTGAATAAATCTCATGCATACGTTCTTTTTTTAAAATAAATTTCTTTACAGAATCCCAATCTTCAGAATATCCCTTTGCGCGTGCACGTAAATTTTCATCCGCATTTATTCTTCTCCATGTGTCTTTAACTCTTTTATCGTCACGTATATACCATTGAAATGCTGCATCAGTAATCAAGTGTGCATAATAACCCAATAAAAATGAGTACTGTTCTTGCGTTCGAATTTCACTTTTACGTTTAAGAATGTATTCATTACAAAAAGAATCGCAATCAGAAGCAACTTTTCTTTCTGCGCTCATCCAATGTGTAACCTCTCTCGGTGGGGTGAAGCATGTCCAGTCCTCATTTTCAACGTTACAATCTGGTGCTATATTTCCTACACAAAACCCACGCCTATCCAAATCGTGACATTGTTTCATAACACTATCAGCTATCATTAAATGTGTAACCCAAGTAGCCATAATTAACCACCTTCTCTTTGCATCTACTTATTTCTTATGTGTTGATTATATTTATCCAGCGTATATCTTGTTATGTTCTTATCATACTCAGGGTAAATGTACTTAAGTAATTCTGCTACCTCTTTAGACACTTCCACGAATATTTGGTGGCATTCGAATAATGATTTCCAAACATTTTCATAGGAATCAAGCCGGTATGTAGATAGTAGCCTGTTCTATAAGTCTTCTGGTATATACTTATCTATAAATTTATAAAATATCTAAAATTTCATCAGCCTTTGAAAGAAGGTTGGATAACCATATTGTGACTGCACCAGATTGCGACTTCCTGCAACTTTCTGCAGAAAGTCGCAATCATAATATAATGCTAATTTTCTACTCTGTTTTAGACCGGTTGTACAACTCGTAGAAAAATTCGTGTTTTTCTATCAAGTCGTTAAAGCTACCCTGTTCCATTATGCGCCCATCTTGGAATACAAAAATATTATCAAAAGATTTTATTGAATCCAACCGGTGAGCTATAGCGATAACAGTTTTTTGGGAAAGAAGAGTCATGACATTTTTCATAACAACTTCTTCAGTTATATTATCAATAGCTGATGTAGCTTCATCAAATATGACAATCACCGCCTTGGAAAACCAAAGACGTGCGAGCGCAAGCTGTTGACGCTCTCCACCAGATAATCTTACACCTTTTTCGCCTAATTGAGTATCCAATCCTTTATCCAACTTAGCGTACATGTCACCCAGACCTACTTTTTCGATAACTTCTATTAATTTAGTGTCATCCGTCACTTCATCGAAGACCAGGTTCTCGCGTAAAGTTCCATCAAATATAGATGGTTCTTGTGGAAGGTAGGCTATATGCTCATAATAGCTATTGAGGTTAATTTGGTTTAAATTGAATCCATCAACCTCAATATACCCAGTCTGAGGACGCAACAATCCAACCAATAGCTTAACGACTGTTGATTTACCAGAGCCGCTTTCGCCAACAAAGGCAATTTTCTTTCCATTCCGGATATCAAGATTAAAGTCATTTAGTATTTTGCAGCCATTGTAATCAAACCCAACTTCTGAGAACGATATGTTTCCTTTGATTTCGGAAATAATTTCGCCCATTTCTGTTAGGCGTGGTTCATCTTTTGTATCCATAAAATCTGAATATCTGGCGAAAGCAACTTTATCTAGTTTATATTGAACATACGACACATTAATGATTGCTATCGGCTGGTAAGCATAGTCCATAAGTGCGATCAGCGCAACGATCTGCCCAATCGATAAGGATTTGGAAGTCCAACCATATGTGATAACCCCTACCTTAATTAAAGCAACAAGTACAGCGAAAATAGTGAAAAAAGCCTCATGTGTCATCTTCATTTTAGCATTAGAAGATATAATTTCACCGGAAGCTGTCTCTGCTTTTTTAAGTTCCACAGCGAATCGCCGATAAACACGGAACACGACCATTTCCATGAAGCCTCGCACTAAAATGTGATTGAAACGTTCCTCGTTGACGAGTATGCGTTCCTTCACCTTGTAAAGCACTTTTAACAAAAGATTAGTGACGATGAAAACAATGACATAGCCTATCATAATTGCAACCACTACCTTTGGGCTGATAGTAAAAACAAAAATGATACTGAATAGCATCGAGGGAATCAATTCGCTGACCAAGCTCAAATAGAATCCTATAAAAATACTTGAGCCAGCAGTTGCTCCGTTTTCAATCCTTTGAATCAACGCACCCGTACCCAATTTTGTGTGCGAAAGGTAATCAATAACCGATACTTTCCGAAGTGCGTTGATTTTTAGGTTTAGAGGTATTCCTGATTCCAGCTTGCGCCATGGATAATTATCCAGATAATTTACAACGTAAAGTATGACTAACGCCCCACAATAAACAATAATGTTTAGCAGCGTCAAAGTGCCATCAGTAAAATTATCGACAACTTTTTGGAAGTAGCTTGCGCTGAAACCTTGAAGGAAAGTTCCCGTCAGTCCTAAAAATACGCATATAGCAATCAGCGATTTATATCGCTTTGCAGCATTAAATAGATGTCTCATATCTGTACTCCTCTTAAATTTTATAGTATAGCTATAATAAATGGGTACAGTTGAGCCTGTCCGCAGTTTATTGCATTATGCTCAGTATAGCCTGCAGCAGATTTCTCAACTATACTGAGCAGTTACTTCGTTGATATCTCATCATGAGTTCACCTCCAGAATGGATGATAATATGCAAATAGGTGGCATGTCTTCTCTTGTTGCCTTGTTATAAATCATATAGTTTTGGATTATCATCAACAAACTCCGACGGCAATCCCAAGTCTCTAAAATATTCGCACATTTTCATAGGAGCAAATTTCTCAGTCGAATAATGGGTACCGCCCAACACATTTATTTGGTTCTCCTTTTCAAGTCTGTGCGTTTCTTTTGAATAGTTGTTTACAATGGTAACTCCTGTGATTAAAATCCTTATATCATTGCTTAACATTTCATTTACCACAAATGGAGCGTTCCCGCCACCGGGACAAACAGCAACTCGCTCGCCTTGAATATTTTCATTCCCATATTGGTACAAGCTTGTTTTATGCCCCATTGCCTTTGAATACTGCTCATGCAATTCACCGATGTTCTTATATGCTACCGTACCGACAACTCCACACAAAGCACCGCAATACAAAAATGCAGGACGTTCAATGTTAAGGTTTATGCTGTCAGCCAGAGTTTTGCAGGTTGAGTACTCACCATAATTGTCCAGCGGATGGTGAAGGATATATATAGAAATGTTTCTATCTCGCAGCTTAGAAATGTACTCTTCTGTAGCGGCATAATTACCATTATGGTGTTCAATATCCCAGTTTGTAGGGTGATGAGAAAATATCATCGCATTCGTTATATTATCAGATAAAATCTTAGATAAAACTTTGTCGGAAAGAAATACTGTTGTATAAACCTTATCGATTTCATCTGTGAAATCGCACATCAAGCCCATGCCGCACCGCTTAAAATCATTATGCAAATAATTATCTAAGTCTGGCATTCTTGCCGCCCAGTTAAGGTCAGTTACGCCCTCTTTAATGAAGTCCCTTTTTAGCTTTTGGTAGAGTTCTTTCGATTCCATTATTCATTCACCTTTCAGTACAATAGTTGCATGAGCAATAAGGTTGTCCTTCTGCTTCCGCAGTATTCTTCCATAAGTTCATCGCGTTTTCGTACTTGTTCATGATAATTCCTCTATTTATTTTTTGTTTCTCTATCTACTATGCATTTCGGAATTACCTAAATAATACATGGAAAAATCCTTGTATCTTTATACTCCTTCTTTTAGCTTAATGGGAAAATATCTTTGCATTTGTTTATAACCAA
>DAIPML010000246.1:0-5428 GCA_036768735.1 Clostridiales bacterium
TATATCGTTTAATTTGCTGATTTTCAGAATAAATATCTATTATTCAGCAGACCCGAAGTAGAGATCACCTATGTTATAAAGCACGAATGCCTGTTGTGCTTCATCGTTGTGCTGTTGTGCTACAGCCAAAGCCTGTTTATATTCATTGAGCGCAAGATCATATTGTTGATTTTCACGATAGACACAACCGCAGTAAAAATAACTCAGAAAGCTAAGCTCCCAATTATTCCCTGCTTTTTGGATGAAATAATCACGGGCTTTAAATATTGCTGTGTCCCCGGAAATGGGAATGAAGTTCTTATAGCGTGCCTGCACTATTCTTAACCGGTATTCCATATGATCTGCTTCAGACAACTCTCCGGGATCAGCAATTGCATCAAGAAGCAACAACGCACTATCGGGATTGATTTCAATTATACGCCCAGCTTCCCGAAGTAACGAAAGGGACTCGGAGTGTGAGTTACACGCACTCAACAACAGTGAGGCAAAAATCAGTAATATACCGCAAAAAGGCACTCGCATCTTTTCTTATCATTGTGCTAACGAGTACAAAGATATAGCAATATTGGATATAAGACAAGATTATATAAGATGCAATAGATGTCATTTATGTCTTATGTTCTATTTTTCATAAATCCGACTAATTCTCAGTCCTCTCAGGCATATTTTCAACTGTAGTTCGTTTTATTTCATAACAGATATTTCGTGCTCCTTCTTCGGATAAGGAATTATCCCGTTGGTATGTAAAGATAGGAGCAAAAAAAATGCCTCGCTAAGGAGGCATTTCTTTTTCTTACGCTGGTTTTAACTGGTTCATCTTTCTCATTATCCCTTCATTATCAGTTTGTTCCCAATAGTACTTGTAGATCGTTTTTGGACTGTTACCGGCAATTTTTGCTACAGCAATAGGATGAACATAATCATCAATCATTTTAGTTATAAATGTACCTCGGGCTGCATACCAGGTGAATTCCTTTTCACAATCAATCAATTTTCCAACCTTTTTCAAGGTCTTGTTTACTTTCTCCCGAAAACGCTTAGCACGTCCTCTTTCCTGATCTTCGGTTTTTTGTTTATGGTTAAAAATTGGCAGGACATAATTTCCATAACATTGATCTCTATATTTTTCAATTATCTCCCTTGCTGCTGTGTTGAGAGGAACCAGACCTTTCTTAGGGAATTTAATCCTTTAATAGTTGATCTTGTCGTCTATAATACAATCCCAAGTCAAATAGGAAACATCGATACTGGCCATTCCACCAGCATAAAAACTGAAAAGAAAAGCATCAATATGGAATTGCTCTTTTTTCGTAAATTGGTTTTTGTCGAGTTTTTCTATTCTCTTTATGTATTCATAGGATATTGTCTGAGGTTTGGTGTCTTTCTTTTTCATATCAAGACTGACACATTCAAATAGTTTTTTATCTGCATTTGGCTGCCCCATTACTGAAGCATAATAGAAAACCCCATAAAATTTTCTTAGCCTTGTACTAACAGCTCCCTGATTACCCTTTTTCGCACCCCGTTCACGTAGATATAATACATAATCTTTTAAGAACTGCTCATTTATATCCTTAAAGTAGTACGTCGAAAAACTCCTGTTATAAACATCTTTTGTAAAATCTCTCAGGGTATATCTGAGATAGTGATAATGCATAGCGTTTACCTTACTGGTTACAACTCTTCCGTTTTTGAATCGTTTCCGTTTTTTCATCATTTCGATGATAGCATCCATACATTTATCTATTGTCTGAATTTTAACCTGTTTTTTTTCCTTCTCAATTTGCTCCACATCAAAATGATGAGCCCATTGAACGGGAAACCAGTTTTGACCTTCAGACTCCCAATCCTCAGCAACTTTAAGATATTTCGCTTTCAAGTCGATGAGTTTTTTGTTTTTTTCGACTGCTTCACTGGTTCGGATGAGAAACTTTGTGTTTCCTGATTCCAGTCTTTATACAAGCCCGTAATAGTTAATACTTTGGGTACCCTTGCGTAACCAGTCTTAAAGAAAATCATTTCGATTTTCACATAATTCTTGTCTTTTGAATCTTGCTTTCCTTTAAAATTAATACTATACATATTATTCTTAGTTGTTTAATTGCCCATTAATTAGTCTTAATTCGACCTACATGAACCCCTACATAATAATAGGATATTTCTTACCTATTGTTTATAATGGCCTAAATTGAACTAAATTCTATTTTATTTACGGAGCCATTAAATCAACCTAATAATCTTACAATATGACAGTTATATACATACATCTCTATGCATGTTTAAAAAGAGGCTACCTCACAACGAAATAGGCTTTCTGTTTTATATGGTTTTCTTAAATACCTTTCTTTCCGTAACATTTACTTCCATCAGGAGATAGGTAGAAATCGAAAGTTTCTTCTTTAGGAGTTCCCGATAGTTGAACGGAATACTTGCATCTGACAATAATCGCAAGCACATCATTCGCATTTCTGCTTTCGTATCCCCGCAGATTATCCGGCACAAGGTTTTTAAGCGAATCTATACGGGCGTTCATCACAGCAATATCAGCATTATACTTGTCAATATCGCTCTGCTTTTTGGTTTTTGCCAATAGTTCCTCACTCATTTTCTTGGCAAGTGAAACACGGTCAATGATAAGTTGCTTATCTTTCCTAAATTCATCAGTAAGATAAGTAATACTGTCGGCAACGGTAACATTACCCTGTTCGTTTAACTCAACAATTTTGAAGTTGAGATTTTCTTTTGTGTCACTACCTTTCAGTAAGTGGTCGGTAATGGTTTTTTCATAGTTGCTCTTTGACGAATTAGAACCACCGCAGGAAACCATTAAAACCGCAATTAATAAATAGATTACATTTTTCATGACTATATTTCTGTTTATAAGAGTTTGAATTAATTTAATGTTATTGCAGGGAGTTTTGATGATAGGTTGTACACAATCAAAACATCTGCTTCTTTTTTCGGTTTTGTCCGGGTGTATTCGGTTAATGCTTTCATAACCCATTCCCTGAACGCTTGCGCTTCAAAGGAAGCTACTCGATAACTGACAAAAATCAATGCTTCCAGATTGTATAAAGTCATTTCACATTGACGACCGTTATGCTCGTATTTGTGTATTCGGGTTACGTTTTCTTCCCGCAATAAGCCCGATTTGAATATAGACCGCAGATTATTACCAATCGAACTGACAAATACATTAAACAAACCAGCTATCTCGTGCTTTGTCATCCACAGGGTGCAATTTACGAGTTTTGCTTCAACAATTAGCTGATTTTCATCGTTTTCTTTAATTTTGATATATCCGTATTCCATAATTATTCTACTTTTCATCTTGTTGAACATTAAAACCGATACGTTTTCGGGGCTTATTTTCCTGCTCCCTTTGTGAAGCAAGTTCCGTAAGAGCCTGATAAATATCGCTGAACTGCATATTGGTTTCGATCATAAAATCCTCCAATTTACGATTTAATTCAGCGTAACCAAGTGCATATTGGCGTAAAGCAACGAAAGCCCTTATTATTGATATATTTACTTGAATCGCTAAAGGGCTGTTGAGTACACTCGAAAGTTGGGCAACCCCTTGTTCGGTGAATGCGAATGGGGGATATCGACTACCTCCCCAACTTGAGGTGCCAAAATTGCACCTCAAGTCTTCGTTCTCACTATCAGTTAGTTCAAACATAAAATCCTCCGGGAAGCGTTCTATATTACGCCTTACAGCACGTTTCAGATTTTTTGTTTCTACTTGATACATTTCTGCTAAATCAAAATCCAAAAGGACACGCATCCCTCTGATTTCATAAATCTTACTTTGTATGATTTGTAGTTCCATGATATTGTGATTTATTGATTTACAGCTATTTTTTGTACTTTCATCATCGGTTTGAATGAAAATGCTTCTTCTTTCTCAAATGTATTCGCCCAAAGAGAAGATTTTTCTTCCTCTGAAAGACTGTGCCACATCATAGATATGCGTTTCACTCTTTCAGGATCATTTGATAGAGTAATTGGAAGATTGAATAATGCCATTTTCTCACCCAAAGAAAGACACTCAAAATGTTTATCCAAGTTAGATTTAGATTTAATCTTTTTCTCTTCCAGTTTTTCAGCAAATGAAGCCATGTCATTGCTGACCTTGACATCTGTGATTCTTGCGTAAATTTGGGTAGTTTTGATATTGGTATGCCCTAACATCTTTGATACGCTTTCGATAGATACCCCTTTGGTCAAGGTAAGGGTTGCAAATGTATGTCTTGCAAGGTGATAGCTCAAATTTTTATCAATACCGCACACTGTTCCGATTTCCTTCAAGTATTCATTCATCTTTTGATTGCTCATAACCGGAAGAACTTTATCATCCGGTAACTTTCCAGAATACTTATCTATAATTTGCTTTGGAACATCAAGCAAAGGGACGTTGTAATTAACACCAGTTTTCTCCCGTTTACCCATAATCCATAATCCATCATCAAAAGAAGTTCGGATGTTAGAGTTGCGTAAGTTCTTTACATCTATGTAGGCAAGCCCCGTGAAGCAACTGAAAATAAATATATCCCGTACTCGTTCAAGGCGTTCGGAAGCAAATTTCTTTCGCATAATTATATCAATTTCTTGCTGTGTCAAGTAGCCACGATCTGTCTTCTTGAAGCGTATCTTAAAATTGGCAAACGGATCAATGTGTATCCAACCATTATTTTTTGCCATGATGATAATTGTACGGAAACGTTGCAGAAATTTTGCGGTAGTATTCTCTTTACAGTTACAGGAAGTCATCAGGTAAATTTCAAAGTTGTGCAGGAACATATGATTCACCTCTTTTAAAGAAATGTCTGATACATTATAATACTCCTTTATAAAGTCAGCCATTCGTTTATAGGCTACTACATATTTTTGGAGTGTTTCTTTGGATTTGCTTATACCAACTAATTTGGCAATATCATCATTATGGCGTTGAAAAAGTTCGAGTACAGTCTGATGTTTTACTTCAATGCCGAGAAAGAGATTCTTAACTCTTTCGGCATTTACATTGTTTTCCTTTGTCTGTAACTCATGATACACATTATGAATACTTGTTTTTATAGTATTCAATAAGGCATTGACTTCAACAGCTTCATTAGATTTGCCGATAGCGATACCGGCTTTTGCGTCCCAGATATTGGGATTGACATTTACTTTTGTGTTAAAACGGCTTGGTTCTCCGTCGATGGTAATACGGCACATGATAGGATAAGTGCCGTCTGCTCTTTTTTTGTCTTTCTTTACATAGAAAAGAATGCGAAATGTACTTTTCATAAACTCATTTTTTAATGTTACAAAATTACCGATAACTATCTAAAAATGAATTTTATGCACTATGCCAAATCAGGACAATACGCTGCCAATTTTGACCAAACTGTACCCCCTTCGCTTCGAATTACTGTACCCCCTT
>DAIPML010000247.1:0-5418 GCA_036768735.1 Clostridiales bacterium
CGTACTTGATAGGCCGTAGGGGTGACCGCACACCCTGAGACGATTCAGCCTCGTTGCCGTCCACATGGGGAAGGAGTCGACGGCAAGTCGTAACCTTCAAAGGGAACATTGCCCCGCACTTGAGGCGGATAAGCATGCAAACCTCACTGAAGGTAATAGCGAACTGGGTAAAGCCAGATGCGGAAGCGAGACTTGTCGAAGAACCCGGTGCGGAAAAACTGCACGCCGGGGTCTGTGAGGGGGAAGCGGAGTAATCCGCTTTCCTACCTCTGATTAGGAAATGGCAATGTCGGAGCTGTTCCCTGGAGCTTCCATATTTTGTTTAGGTAGAATCAAAATTTATCAATTATGATATCATGAATTAAATAACGAAGTAAAGATTACATACAGATAAAGGAGTAGAAAAATGCAAAAAACGAAACCTGTTTTGTTATCAATTGTATGGACAATAGTAATGTTGATTTTTCCAGTGGTATCAGGTGTAATTGCCACTGTATTTGAAATGAACCAGATTGAGATATTTCTGACGCAGGGATGTTTTATGTTACTTTCCATAATTATTCCAATCGTCTATGTATGCAAAAGGAAAGTTTATGCCAATGAAATTGGATTGAGAAAAACAGAACCAGGAAGTTTAAGGGAAACACTGTTATTTATACCGTTAATCCTTTCTGAGTTACCTCTTATGCTGGTTGGTGTTGATTTTAAAAGTTTTACATATGTCAGCGTGCTTGCCTTTTTTACATTAATGGTTGGAATCTCGGAAGAACTCTATTTCAGAGGCATTATATTAAAGTTGCTTAAAGATAACTACTCTGTTACGCAAACAATTGTGATTTCTGCTTTGGTATTTGGAATTGGACATATAGCCGGCATATTGGCAGGAAAAAGCATTGTGGAGGTATTACTACAAATTATTAATGCTATTGTGTTCGGAATTCTTGCTGCTGAAATTGTCATACTTACAAAGAGTTTATTCCCAGTGATAATCTGGCACTTTTTGTTTGACTTTGTGAATCACATATCGTTAGCAACTAGTACAAGTCAGTATATAGCGATTGGATTTCAAGAAATAATCATGATTATCTATGCATTATATTTATGGAGTAAAGTATCTGTAGGTAATATACAGATAATAAGAGATGTTAGTAATAAGTTATGAGTATAATTCTTAGTGCACATTATTTTAAATTTTCATTGTGAGTAGTGGAATAAATTTTAAAATAGCAAGAGCCATGGTTAACAACCAAAAGGTCGAGGTTTGTTACAATATTCAAACTACGGTAGAAGAAACAAATAAATTAATCTTGGAAGTAACCAATGCTACCAAAACCGGAAAACCCTAACGCAAGAATTAATCGTTTATGGAGTTGATAAGTATGTAAAGAAGCTAACCACTCTTCAGCTAATACAGGTAATCATCTGTGCCCAACTTAAACAGAACCAGAGTTTACGGGAAATCAGCAACAATTTTAATGACGATAGATTCAGTAAAGAAATCGGGATTGATTCCTTTAGCGCGGCACAGCTTTCCAGACGCCTAAAAGACTTGCCAACCAATATAATACAGTCGTTGTTTATGGAAATAATGTCAAAAGCCGTAAAAACTATTGGGTATAAACAAAGTCAACCGGGAATTGGGAGCGATTGGAATCATTGATTCTTCTACGATTAGTCTCTGCCTAACCCGATACCCCTGGGCGATTTTTAGAAAAACGAAAAGCGGTGTTAAACTCCACTTATCTTTAAGATTCATTAATGGCGTCACTATTCCGGAAGACGCAATTATTACACCGGCCAAACAGAATGACAGAAAACAGATGGGTAATTTAGTGATTGAGACAGATAATGCGCTGAATGTGTTTGGCCGTGAATATGTGGATTACGAGATATTTGACTACTATTGTCAAAAAGGCGCCCGGTTTGTCTCCCGCTTGAAAAATAATGCTATTATCGAGCTTATCGAGAACCGGCCTGTACATCAAGATAGTTCCGTCAAAAGCGATCGGATTGTTAAATTGGGCACTAGCGCAAAAAAGATGAAACACAAGTTGTGCTTGATTGAAGTGACTGACACGCAAAGTAATCCGATTAGAATCATCACCAAATGACTTTAACTTAGTCCGGAAGAACTGGGGGATATTTACCGGCATAGATGGCAGATAGAACTCTTCTTTAAATGGATAAAGCAACACTTCTGCGTAAAACACTTTTTATGCAACGCTAGTGATGTGAATTAGAAAAGGAGTTGGATACAATGCTTTTACGTTATTGCCGCAAAGTGGATAGAGTATAAACGCAATCGGTATCATTTCAAAATCTGACAGAAACGGCGGAACTTTCGCTCCTTTTGAGTTTGCTTCTGGATTTCTGCTAAATTTAAGCTTTATATCATTAAGGATTATAAAAGGCTGAAAAACGATGAAAGTAGCATACTTGCTTTGGAGTAGAATCTAAATCGTGAAATTTCAAAGTTGAATTACATGGCCAGGCCCACTCACGTCATAATTGAGATGCCGGCCCGTACTAAGGTTGGACGAAATGATCCATGTCCATGTGGCAGTGGTAAGAAATATAAAAAGTGCTGTGTCAAATGAAGATAATGCCGTCGTCAAGGGGATACTAGGATTAATTGGTATCTTTTTTGTATTCTCAAAGCACGTTGAGTGCGTGGTATTGATGTCAAGGAAGTCAAGTCTGGAGCCTTGTAAAAAGGGTAAGAAGCTACGAGATGAGGAATTTAGTATTTAATGACTGGAGTGCATGAATGATGTTGGTCTCAGAACTTAGAGAATTGTTAAAAAGGTATAAAGAGGAGGATTTGAGATTAATTATATTAGAAATGTATAAGTCCATGCCCAAGAAACAGCGTGAAGACAAGGATATCGATGCATTGCTTCAGGATGTCGAGGCATATTTACGTATTGGAAAGGTTGAGAGAAAACAGGATAGGCAAACAAATATAAAGGATTTAAAGCCGGAGATTGAACAATTTATTGATTATGCATATAAACAGTATTACTTTGCTCCCAATAATTTTGTGCACAAAAAAGAGAGGCCAAAATGGAGATTTAAAGTAAAAGCTTATGTCAAGAGTTTACAAGGGATTTCAGTTGAAGGTGAAGAGGGAAGAACCGCAACTAATTTACTTGAAAAACTGTATGAGATGTTATGCTATGCTTGTGGTTGTTATATTTTTAGTACGGATGACCCTTTCAGATCGGTTGGTATAGAGCAAACGGTGTTACTTGATATTGTTATTAAAAGAAAACTTGGAAGCGGAATAAGCAAAGAGTCAGTAAAATCTGCTATTGCGCTGGTTATGAATAGCAAAGTTGATAGGGAAACATTACACTCTTTTTTGATAGATGTATTAGTTGAGAATCTCAAATATCCTGATTCTAAAGAAATTGCTATTGAGCAGTGTGTGGCTTTAAAAGCAGAATTGGATAGAACAAAACCAAATCCATCAAGGAAATCATGGATTTCCGATTCTTTCGATTACGAGCGTCAGGAAAAAATCAATAATTTGGTTGAAATGGTTTTCAGGTTATATATAGCATTATGTGAATATGAAAAGGCAATTAAATATTATAATGAAAACAATGTCAAGCTGAACAGTGAGGTGTCTCTGTATGTACTCCTAAGTCTGCTGTTTGAATACGAACTGAAAGAGTATTGGTTAAGGGAATATGACGAGGCGGTGAAAAAAGGGGTAAAACCAAGGGAAGCATTACAGAAGACGTATAAGTATATACAGGAAAATGATAAGTTGCCGGAGTATTTTCTTTATTAATAAGCAAAGCAAATCTTTATAAGAGGTATAAGTTCAATAATACAGACACCTTAATATATTACACGCAAAAGGGGTCATTGCCGATGGAAAACAATGTGTTCAGGGGGCTAAATAGTTAAGGCATATGAAGCCCGCATATCTTCTTAGCGATACTCTTCATTAAATGTCTTCAGGAATAGCTATCCCTTCGATGACCCTACGAATCTCACCGCACCCTTCTACGCATTATAATTCTACTCACAACACGTAAAAGTATATTTTAGGGTGGGGTACTTTTTAATTATTATCTGGGGTAATTTTAGTTTAACAGAAACAAACATGAGAAGCAAAAACTTACATTCTTACATAACCCAATTGAAAGATGATAGATTAATTGGGGTTATTTCTTATTATAAACGGGAACCTGCGGGATTTGTGGAATCTTTTCCATTAGATATAGCCACAAAGTTAGGGTATCCAGTTTCGGAAGTAACCGGTAATAAATTATTAATTACATGTTTGTCAGTTCGAACTGAAGTATCGGGTAACGGAATTGGTTCTAAGTTGATAAAAAAATTAGAAAAAGAAGCAGAGAAAAACAATTATAAAGCATTAGAAGTAATTTCATTTCCTGATGAACGTAATTGGCGCCCCAAATCTTTGTATAAAAAACTTGGATTTAAAGAAATTAAAAAAATAGGTGAACTGAGCATACTACAAAAAACTTTATAAAAAAAGAGGTTTTACTTCAGATAACACCTAGAAGTGTTTCCGAGCTTGAGCGCGAACAAAAAAGACTTTGACACATAAAACTCAAAGTCTCAATAAACTGGGGATAGCTCAAGGTTGGAAACACTCTGTTGGACGAAACCGCGGTCGAATTCAGCTATGGAGTTTCAATAATCTCATCCCTATTAAAAGCGACGCTTTTTATTGAGTCAAACGCTGACAGAGTCGGAGCTTTTCCGATATATCCCAAGTCTGGCTTATAGTAGAGACAAAAAAGAACTTTAGTGCGCTGTAGATGCTGTTCACATAGGAACTCGAGACCTGTTTCTCCCGGATGAGAAAAAGGAGAAAATCACGGAGCTCATCTTGGCCCATTTGTTAGGCGGGTTTATCGAAATGAGTTTCGAAGGATTTAAGATTCATGAGGTATCTGTACTGTGTGCGAGGGCTGAAACCACGAAGTTGCATGTCTTTGGACATTTTGTCATGAAGGTTAGACAAAAAAACCACTCTCCTTTAAAGATGATACTTATCATTTTAAAGGAAAAAGTGGAAATAGTGTGGAAACTTATATTATGAATATCATGTAGTTTTTGAAAGTAGCAGAACCTTTATCTTGACAACAAAAGCCACCGCAGCAGCGGTTTAGTTCAACAGCTCGATTACCGCTTCGGGGCGCGGTTAGTCGATCATGATGACAAGTCAATGAAGTTAAATTATGTAGAATACGCGCCTACAGCCATGAACCTAAGCGCGGTCGCGCCCGGCTTGCGCCTTAAGGTTCATGGCCGTCGGTAATCGGCGGACGTTAGTGCGCCAAGCGAAGCTTGGCGGTTCTGATAGAGTGAAAGTCTTTATCCGGTAAGGGCTAACCACCCGCCGGTAGTAGGCCTTGCGTCCTGACCTGGTAACAG
>DAIPML010000248.1:0-5399 GCA_036768735.1 Clostridiales bacterium
GGGGAGCGTTCCAGTAGGTTAGGGTTATCCTTCTTGGGGGAGCGTTCCAGTAGGTTAGGGTTATCCTTCTTGGGGGAGCGTTCCAGTAGGTACGCTCCTTTGGTACGCTCCTTTGGTACGCACCTTCATTCTTGCTTCGGTGGGGGTAGAGTCCCCCACCGAAGTCCAATGCGTATTTTACTTCGTAAAAACGCGTGATGTTCAGCTTTAGCTGAACGAGTTCACTAATGTTTGCATCAGTAAGTTACTAAAGTGTTGAAATCTGAATAATATTAGTATAAACTAAAAACACTGTAAAGTTTTTTCCGGCTTTGCATGTATAATATTATTATTTGGAGGGATGTCCATGAAAAAAAGTATAGTGTTAATTGGGCTTTCAGTGCTTCTGGTAATTGCCATTGGTCTTACCGGATGCAGTGGAAAAACCACCCTGAAAATGGCTACAGGTGGCAATACCGGTACATATTATGCCTACAGTAGCGCTGTATCTCAGGTTCTTTCTGAGCATATCAGCAATATTAGCTTTGATGTTCAGGTTACAGGTGCTTCAAAAGCTAACATATACCTTATCGCCGACAAAGAAGCGGACATTGCAATTGTACAAAACGATGTAATGTACTACGCAAATAAAGGTATTGATCTTTTTGACGGCGAAGCAATAACAGGATTTTCTGCTATGGCCGGCTGCTATGCTGAAGTTTGCCAAATTGTAAGCAAAAGCAACATAACATCTATTGCTGACTTAAAAGGAAAGCGTGTTTCTGTTGGTGATGTTGGCTCCGGATGTGAGTTTAACGCCAGACAAATTCTTGACGCTTATGGCATAACCTTTAACGATATAGTAGTTAGTAATCTAAGCTTTGGCGACAGTGCTACAGCAATTAAAGATGATAAAATTGATGCATTTTTTTGTGTTGCCGGTGCTCCTACTACAGCGATTGTTGAGCTTGCTACATCCAACAAGATTAACTTACTCGAAATCGATAATGAGCATGCTGAGAAGCTAATTAATGATTACCCCTTCTATACAAAGTTTGATGTACCCGGTGGTTCATATAAAGATGTAAATTCTACGGTGCAGACTGTGGCTGTTGTGGCTACTTATATTGTATCGGACGATCTTGATGAAAATCTGGTGTACAACATGACAAAAACTCTCTTTGAGAAAGCTGAGCAGCTTGCAGTAGCGCATCCAAAGGGTGCTGAGCTTAATCCTGAATATGCTGTTTCCGGAATATCTATACCGATTCATCCGGGTGCTTTAAAGTATTACAAAGAAATCGGCGTACGTTAAGGAACGAAAATGAAGAAATTATTGACGGGGGCCGCAATTGTGGTCATAATCGCGGTCTCCGTTTTTGTTTATTTTGCCTGCGCCACCCAATGCCTGGTTTTAAGGAATGGCGATTCAGGTAATATAATTAAGGCATTTCCCGTCAGGGTCGGTGATGAGTTTTCAATTACTTTTGTTCACTCTGTAAACAATAGTCCTGTAACTGATGTTTACAGGATCCAAAACAATAGTATTTATGTTGTGCGGACAATTTACTACTCCTTTGGAGCAGGAGTACAGACCGAATTAGAAGAAGGTCAAACTTTAGATTACGGTGAAGACGGCTCCATGATTATTAGCGGCTTTAATCAGCACAGGGATAACCTTTCCTATATTGTAGGCACCGTATCAGATCATATTCTTGTAGTTAACGAAGAATCAATAAGTCTTCGAGATCTGTGTGGACGAAACACTACTGTTCGCTTTTCTTGCGAACGCAAACTATTTTAAGCTCATTACGTTTGAATTGAAAATTGCCGATGGCTCGGATACATTTTATTTAATAAATTTAAGGGAGGGATTAACATGTCGGACCCCACCAAAAAAGAAGTAACATCTATAGGTGACGTTGAAGAAATCAATGTGGATGAAGTTATGGCCGAATTCGACCGGGAATCCAATACAAGGCATTATTCCGACGTACCAAGAACAATCGTCCGTTACATATTAACAGGATTTACCTTATTTGTTTTTTATATGAACCTCGTTAGTGTATGGCCTGAACAAATTCGAAGAGCATCTTTTGTAGCGCTTATAATCTTTATGGCCTTTACACTTTATCCGGCAAAAAGAAAATCTGAAAAACGTTTAAACTATGTTCCATGGTATGATATTGTACTTGGGATTATAGGCAGCGCATGTTTTTTCTTTTATGTTATAAATTTTGAAGCAATGGCAGTAAAGGCTACACGCATCAACCAGCTTGAAGTTATAATTGGCATTATCGGAATATTAATCACCGCAGAGGTTTGCAGAAGAGTTGTTGGTATTCCGATTCTTGTTGTAGCAGGTGGTTTTGTCATATATGCCTTTGCCTCGGGTTATTCAATAACACGCGTCGTCTATACTTTGTTTTATACATTAGATGGTGTAATTGGCACACCTATTGGAGTTTGCTCAACATTCATTGTTTTGTTTATTATTTTAGGATCATTTCTTGAACAGACAAATATTGGCGTATTTTTTATTGATATAGCCAACTCTATTGCAGGGCGCTCTGTTGGAGGACCTGCTAAGGTTGCCGTTATTTCCAGTGCTCTTGAGGGAATGTACTCCGGAAGCTCCGTTGCGAACACTGTTGGTTCTGGTAGCGTTACAATTCCTGTCATGAAAAAAACAGGCTATGATAAGGATTTTGCAGCTGCTGTTGAAGCTGCCGCCTCCACCGGAGGTCAGATCATGCCGCCAATTATGGGTGCAGCTGCGTTTTTAATGGCTGAAATGACTGAGAACCCTTATTCAACCATAGCTGTTTCAGCAATTTTCCCTGCAATACTGTATTTCTCCGGAATATTTCTTATGGTTCATTTTGAAGCAAAAAAGCTTGGTTTAAAAGGTCTTCCCAAAGAATCAATACCTAACTTTTTTAAATTGATATTGAAAAAAGGATACCTGTTTTTACCTATAATTGTGCTTATCGTAACCATGTCCATTGGTTATACGGCTTCCCGTGCAGCTTGTCTTGCTATTCTTTCTTCAATTGTTGTCAGCATGTTTCGTAAAGAAACCCGTTTAACACCGAAAACGTTTGTCGATGCTATGGAAAATGGTGCGAAAAACACTATCGGTGTGGCAGCAGCTTGTGCCATCGCAGGTATTATTGTCGGTATTGTTTCACTAACAGGCATTGGCCTTAAGCTAGCTGACGGTCTTTTGATGCTTTCAGGTGGCATTGATATTGTTGCTTTGTTTTTGACCATGATTGCCTGTATCATACTTGGCATGGGCATTCCAACAACAGCAAATTACGTTATCATGGCTACCATTACTGCACCGATTATATTAAAGCTAATTCCGGGAACTCCGGTACTCGCAGCCCATATGTTTGTATTTTACTTTGGCATTGTAGCTGATATCACTCCGCCTGTCGCACTGGCTGCATATGCGGGTGCTGCCATATCCGGTGGAAACCCCATACGAACTGGCATTATAGCAACCAGGCTTGCCATAACAGCATTTATAATCCCGTACATATTTGTATTAAGTCCTCAGATGTTGTTAATCAATACTGATGTTATTAGTGTCGTACAAATAGTTATTACCTCCACCATTGGCATGTTTGCTATAGCCGGTGGCCTTGAAGGCTATATGAAAAAGCCGCTTATGTGGTGGCAGAGGATTTTAGCCATTATTGGTGGGCTTATGATGATTGACCCTGGGCTTATGACCGATCTGATTGGTATAGCAATAATTGGAATCGTCGTTGTTGAGCAGTATGTCATAAAAGACAAAAGCCAAAAGAAGCTTGCGGTGTGATTTAATCAAAAATACCTCTAAGACCTTTGTCTGGCCTATAGGCTACGAATAGTCGGGGGTCTTAGAGGTGTTTGATTTATTCATCAGCACCGATAAAAAATGAGTATCCCTGAATTAATTGATGTAACGCCTTACTGTCGAATAATGCTTCCAGTTCATAGTCTGCCCATCTGGTTACGTGAGATAAACTGATTCTGCGCTTTACGGATTTCTTTCAATGATTTGGATTCCCTATGATATATCTGCTTCCATTCAACTTTTTTAAATAACGCAATGATTGATATTGGAATAGATGTAAAGCAAAATAAAGGGAATGTGAAAGCATAAAGTATTTTTTTTATACCCGGGCAATATATTTTTTCCCATTCGGTAATTGTTGCAATGCATCCAATAGCAAAAAACATTATATATGCACTAATTATTGATTCATACAAAGGTCTAAGGAGTAATAACAGATTTTTCCCCATTATTAATCCGGAAATTATACCGCATAAATTTACAATACCGCCTATAACTGAAAGAATTATAGCAGGCATTGTGGTCATCACCATATCAAAACAAGAGAAACTTCCTTTACAAAATATTAAATTTACCAGTCTGATGCCGTATTTAATAAACACCTGAAGATAGCCCTTTGCCCATCGCATCCGCTGAGTCCAGGATTGGCTGAACTTAACCGGCTGTTCATCATATAATATAGCTGATTCACAATAAGCTATATTTTCACCGTCTATTATATTATGAATCGTGAACTCAATATCTTCCGTAAGCAAAAAGAATTTCCAGCCTCCTGTCTTTTCTAAAATGCCACGGTGGAACAAAAAGCCTGTTCCTGATACGGCGCAGCTTGTCCCAAGCGACATTCTTGGTCGGTTAAGATATTGGGATTCACGTAAAAACCATAATGAAGTACCAGCAGAAACCCAATTGCTACCGAAATTCTTAGAATTACGATAGCTTGTGATAATCCGGTTACCGTCCGAAAAAGATTTATTCATTTCAGATATATAATTCTCATCAAGCAGGTTATCCGCATCAAATATAAAATACCCGTCAAATTTGCCATCAGGGTATGTTTTATTAATACTATCCAGAAGAAAGTCTATAGCATACCCTTTACCAACATATTTCCCGTTAAAGCGTTCATAAACAATAGCACCTGCTTCCCTTGCTTTTTTAGCAGTGTTATCCGTGCAGTTATCAGCCACAACAAATATTTCTACAAGGTTTGACGGATATGTTTGATTCTTTATGCTTTCAATCAAGTGGGAAATAACTTTTTCCTCATTTCGGGCTGCAATGAGGACAGCAAATCTGTGAAGTTTTATTTCTCCGTATTCTTTTTTCTTCCTAAAAAAAGGAATTACAATATAAAACAACTGGTACGAATAGCATATAAAAAATAAAGCAGCTATAGTATAATTAAATAAATTAATAGTTCTCAATTAAATACTCCCTTTTCTTGTACACCCGTATAGCTCTAATACAGATGCATGCATATTTCTTATTTTTTAAGCTCAGATAATTGCAGTGTAATAAAAATTGCATGGGCAGTCAACGAAATTCAATGAATATATTTTATCATTGTTAG
>DAIPML010000249.1:0-5382 GCA_036768735.1 Clostridiales bacterium
TTATTTATCTCTAAATATGTCTCTTATTCTTTGTTTTTTAAAATAACGGAAGAAATTGCTTGATCCGTTTTTTGCAAAATAACGTAATTTAATTTATGTGCTTGCGTAGCAAGCAATATTTTCAGCCATTCTGGTTGAAAAATGCCTATGGCGGGTACCTTTTTCTCACAAAAGGCAGCGAGTCAAAATATTACAGCTCGCTCTTTGCTTGCTTCAAAAATCATATTTATAATAGCACTTAAACATAGATATTGCAACGCTGTCAGGAAATAGAACAGCAGTTAAAGTAAATGATGCTGCTGTTCACACTCTCTATAGTTTGAGATATCGCTGGCAATAACAGAAACTAAGCTTCATCTTGAAGAGCTGTATTTTGTTAATGTCTCTTAATATTACACAGCTATGTCTCCTCAGTTACCTGTGAACAGTGAACAGTCCTCCATGAAGTCCACCCACACCCCGGTGAACGAAACCGGGATGGTTTAAGTTCCGGTGGCAATATGGTTTCATAGTAGTAACAGGAATGTTTAAAAGGTTCTTCAAATACTTTTTACTGTTCACTTTCAATTATTCATGATTTACATATCCCGACTGCTCCTCATATATGGTATAGCCAATTAAGAAAGAGTCGTTCTCATTATCATCATAGAGTTTTGTAAAACCTATGGTGCCTTTTCCCACTTGTATGAGTCTGCTTTCAACCTTTCCGTTGGACATATCGCGGTATTCTACCTCATAAACAGATTCTTCGCCCTCTTTGGTTGCACTTATTATTTCTGTTTCAATACTGTACAATTTGCCATTTCCATCGATCGGACTTTGGATCCATTTGTGGCCCACAACAAATGGATAGCGTATAAGCTCTATATTATCGAAATCTGAGTCCATCATAAGCGGAGCTTCTTTACTTTGCTTCAATATGTTGCTTTCGATCCTGTACTGAAGATATATCGATAAATGCTCTTTAGGAATCTCTCCACCAGAGGCATCATCCACTTGTCCTGTAACAACATAAACCGGGTTACCGTCCTCAATTCGTATGCTGCTTAAGACAGCATCATGCCCGTATTCGGCAAACCCAAAGCATCTCCAAAAGAATCCTGTCCTTTCAGGCAATAGCTTTTCCATTCGCTCCGCCATAATCTGCCTGCCAATATCTTTTTCAGCATATATTCTTTTATCATTAAGCTTAGAAAAGGTTTCTTCAAGAAAATTCATAATTTCTTCTGAAAGAGAATAATCACCTTTTTCTATAAGATTAATATACTCAGTAACATACTCTGAAACTACTGTACCGGCATTCTTCTTTACAAATTCTTTATACCTTTCAACATGTTCTTTTGTAACCTTACCTGTATTTGTATTAAACACAGGTTCCGGCTCATATCCGTAGAAATAGGTAAAAAGATAATCCTCATAACAGCTTATAACTTCATTAATTCTTATAGCTTGGGGATACTTCTTAATAAATTCGGAAGCGATTAGTATCCTGTTCTCAAGCTCCTCATAAGAAATGTTCAGATTACCGTTACATACTGCAGGCTTATTTGATTCAATATTTGCTATTTCAATATATTGTGTGAACCAATCAGATAAAAAGCTCCCACTGTTCAAATATATGTCATAATTGATTGCAGGAACCTTTACATTATCAATAGTTATTAACTTGAAACCATTCTTTTCAATCTCTGTTAGCAGCTCAGTTTCCATACCAGTAATATCTTTGGAGTTAAAATTCACACTTCCTTGATAATACCCGAGCCATGCACTTTGTACGCTTTCTAATATAAGTAGCAATTTATCTGCTTCATCAGGTGAGACATCATTTATGTTATTCCGCACAAATTCAATTAGTCTTTGCGGTGTGCTGTCACTTAGCACCATGTACCTCATTTCACTAGCGACTTTCTCGTTTATTTCAATTACAGGTGCTGATGTAATGTCCTGTGTTGGCTCATTAGTGATATCGCTCGTACTTTCAGAAGCCTTATTTGTTGATGAAACACTCGGATCAGTGTTTGAAGCAGGCTTGTTATTTTTTTTGCAGCCTGTTAATACTAATCCGATTGCCAGCAATATGATTAAAAAACGTTTCATTTATACACCCCACAGAGATATTTAATGCATTTTTTCAATAAGCTGATAAAGTATAATGATGTACACAATAGCCAATAGCACATATTTGTACTTAATAGCACTTAATAGAATTAAATAGCGCCTATTGGTATTTGTTGACGCTAAATAGCACTTATTTTTACACAACAGAAGCAATAATTTTGTATTCTCCAAAGCGCGGTTTATCCAACAGCAAGCATTGCCGCTAAAGCTTTTCGTGCACCTTCCGCCACATCTTCATCAAGATTTATTTCATATCTCATTTCTTTAAGTGCAAGATAAACACTTTCTACTGTCGTCTTTTTCATATTCGGACACACAAGACCGGTTGAAAGCAGATAAAACAATTTATCCGGACTATCTTTTTTCAGCTTGTGCATGATGCCCATTTCCGTTCCTATAAGGAATTTTTTATTTGAGCTGTTTTTTGCATACTCAATTATTTGAGCTGTACTTCCGACAAAATCTGCCAGTTCAACAACCTCTGGTCTGCACTCCGGATGTACAAGCAAAAGTGCATCCGGGTGTATTTTTCTTGCCTTTTCCACATCGTCTTTACCCACCCTGTGATGCGTAACGCAGTAGCCCTGCCACAAATGAATGGTTTTTTCCGGTACTTGTTTTGCTATATAACCGCCAAGGTTTTGATCCGGTACAAATAGTATTTCCTTGTTCGGAAGCGATTTTACAACCCTTAATGCATTTGATGAAGTGCAGCAAATATCGCATTCTGCTTTTACTTCTGCCGAAGAATTAATGTAACAAACAACTGCGGCATCAGGGTATTTTTTCTTTTCTTCTCTTAATGCCTGACCTGTAACCATATCAGCCATCGGACAACCCGCATGAATCTCAGGCAGCAAAACAGTCTTTTCAGGAGATAAGAGCTTTGCACTTTCCGCCATAAAATGAACACCACAAAAAACGACAACATCCGCATCTGTTGAAGCGCAATATTGGCTTAGCTTTAGAGAATCACCAACAATATCTGCCAAATCCTGAACATCGTCAACCTGATAGTTATGTGCTACAATAACTGCGTTTCTTTCCTTCTTCATTCTATCTATTTCTTGTATAATTTCCATTGTTTTTTCGTCCATGCTAAATTCCTCCTAATTAAGCACTTCTAATGTCAAAAACGGGCTTTCCTTTTAATAGCCCGACTTAAGCCTGATGCGCATTAGGGGGTATTCTGTTACTTAGGAGTATTCTCACCAAAATACCTTTGTATTACTCTCTAAATATACCCTATATACGCATTACAATATAAAATTGTTTGCTGGATCGAGTGTATAACTACGCTATTACAGAATTTTATTTTATCATATAAATGTTTGGTTTACAAAATATCTTGTGAATTTAATAAAGACCGTGTAGAGCTGACATTCTATTCATTCTTTCGTCTCATTTTTATTCTACGAAAATCAACTCTATTACTAGCAATAGTTAATATTGTTGTAATGATTTTGTGTGGCTTTTCTCTATGAACACTAAAAATTCCCCTAAATCTTATTGTGTTTACGGAATATCTTTGCTCTTTTTGTGATTAAACAACAAGCGAGGTAAAATGCGATTATTATCACACCTAAAATTTGAGCTATCGCTCTGACACAACTAAAGCGATTTTCATCTGCTCATATATGGAATATGACATCAAAAAACCGCTTTAATTTCTGGACGAATATAAACTAGGAGAATATTAATTATAACAAAGGAGGCAATTGCGTAGACCCGTTTTTTGCGAAGCAAAATAACGTTTGCTGCTTGATTTTGGTAATCGGTACCCAACACCCGGCGCTTTTCAACCAGAATGGTTGAAAATATGCGAAGAGGTGGGGGGACATCTAAGCCTCGTTATAAGAATTGTTTCATCTTTTGAAAATTATTCTCCTCAAACTGAAGAAGTCTTTCCATGAGCTGTAAAATCTCTGCCTCTACATCATCATACAGTTTAATATTTTTTACAGCGTCGATGATCCCCATTGCACTTCCGACCATAATCATCTCTGCAATATGAGATGTAGATTTATCAACCAGAGTCTGCATATTCAGCGCCAAATAAGTGCGTATTCTTTGCATCGCACCAATCCCTTTTTCATCATAGCCATTCTTATTCAACATAGTCCTAGCTTCTTCATTAAATTTTTTATATTCCGTATACTGTACATCCAAATACTGTTTAAACGTTTTATCTTCTGCCAGCTCTTTTAGTTTGTTCAAGGTTTCCACACCCATTTCAGCGTTCTGATAGATAAAATTTAACATTTCAGCATTTCCGTTCATAATTTATCACACTCCTGCAGTATATTATGCCTGAAATGATTAAATATCATACTACCACTAAGTTAGCTACCCTTTCACAATGTTTTTACGGGTTTTTGTTGTTTCCTGACTTAGTTTGTTGTAGAATATAGAATATTGAGCAAAACAGGATTCTGCTGCAATAACATATGAAACAGGAGTACTTTATGGAATTACTAAAACAACGCATATTACAGGAAGGCAAAGTACTTGATGGGAATATTTTAAAGGTTGACTCTTTTATCAACCATCAGATTGACCCAGTCCTTGCTAATGAAATAGGCCGGGAATTTTTCATACGCTTTAAAGATTTACATATTGATAAAATCCTTACTATAGAAACCTCGGGCATTGCATTTGCGCTGTTTACGGCATATCATTTCAATGTGCCGCTTTTATTTGCAAAAAAACAGGCTGGCAAAAATATGTCTCCGGATGTCTATAATAGCTTAGTATATTCCTATACAAAAGAAACCGAATATAACATATCAGTATCCCGTCAATATCTTTCTTCGGGAGAAAAAATTCTTTTGATTGATGATTTTCTCGCCAACGGGCAAGCTATCCTTGGGCTTTTAGATATTGCAAATCAAGCTGGTGCAAGTGTCATGGGTGCAGGAATTGTTATTGAAAAGGGTTTTCAACCCGGTAGTAAAATTTTGCGCAATCAGGGTATCCGACTGGAGTCCCTTGTTGTTATAGAATCATTTAATGATAAGAAAATTATTTTTGGGGAGGACGAAAAATGAAGAAGAGGATTTTTTGTTTGTTGATTGCTGTTCTTTGCTTCACAATGCTTTTGACAGGCTGTCAGGATAGTAAGAAGCCAGGAACAAGTAAGGATGGAAAAGACGTTAAAGTAGGCTTTGTATTTATCGGCACAGGCAATGATGCAGGATATACTTATGCTCACGAGCAGGCCAGGAAATATGTTGAAGAAAAGCTTGGTGTTGAAACTATCTACCA
>DAIPML010000250.1:0-5369 GCA_036768735.1 Clostridiales bacterium
ACTCTACTCCACCTGAAGTGTAGAATCGGAACCCGCCACTTATAGAAGTGGGGGGTCTTGGTTTTTTGATAAAAAAACAGACGATTTAACTATTTTGCCTTACCGTCTGTTTTCAAGAAGTTTGCTTCCGTATTAACAGTGTAAAATATCATTTTATGAAGCATTAAGAGATTATTTACTCCTTACCTTCCAAGTATTGATTTAAGTCACCAATAAGATCATTAGGATCTATCCCATGAACAGCACATGCATCTTTAATGCTCTCGCCCGAAGCAGATGGACAATAAAGACAATGCATACCATGCTTCACAAAGATAGGAGCTGTGCCCTCATCAATTTCAAGCACTTCCCTTATTATCATGTCAGATGTAACCTTAGCCATATTATTTTCCTCCATTCAAGTTTTATAGTTTCATTCCATTGTATAAATTTAAAAATCGTCTGCTGTGAAGTCATACTATAGTTATATCCACAAAAATGACTATTATTTAAAGATTTTTATCAATTATTCTGTCTATATTCGTGCTACACCTGTGCGTTTTGCTGCTTCGGCAACCGCTTTTGCAACAGCCTTCCCTACCCTTGGGTCAAAGGCTTTAGGTATTATATAATCAGCATTAAGCTCTTCTTCGCTAATTAGCTCAGCCAATGCACGGGCAGCTGCAATTTTCATCTCTTCATTTATGTCGCTTGCACGAACATCAAATGTACCCCGGAATATACCTGGGAAAGCAAGAACATTATTGATTTGATTGGGGTAATCACTCCGTCCAGTAGCAATTACCTTTGCACCTCCGGCTTTTGCTTCGTCCGGATAAATTTCCGGAGTTGGGTTTGCACAAGCAAATACTATTGCATCCCTGTTCATTGTTTTAACCATCTCGGTTGTAACAAGCCCAGGTGCTGACACACCTATAAATACATCTGCGCCTTTAAGCATATCGGCAATTGTACCTGATTTGTTATCGAGGTTTGTTACAAGTGCCATTTCTTTTTTAATCCAATTCATACCTTCTTTACGCTGAGCATGTATCGCTCCATAACGGTCACACATGGTAATGTATTTATAGCCGTCGGAAAGAAGAAGCTTTGTTATGGAAACTGCTGCGGCACCTGCTCCACTGACAACAATTTTTACATCCTCTTTATTTTTACCGACAACCTTAAGAGCATTCGTTATACCTGCAAGTGTTATTACTGCAGTTCCATGCTGATCATCGTGAAAAATAGGAATATCACACTTCTCCTTAAGCTTTCGTTCAATTTCAAAGCACCTTGGTGCTGAGATATCCTCAAGATTTATCCCTCCAAAGCTTCCGCTGAGAAGATAAATTGTATTAACAATAGTATCTACATCCTGTGATTTTATACAAAGAGGAAATGCGTCAACATCACCAAAAGATTTAAAGAGCACACATTTTCCTTCCATAACCGGCATTCCGGCTTCAGGTCCAATATCTCCAAGCCCGAGAACAGCTGAACCGTCTGTAATAACAGCACAGATATTATGCCTTCTTGTTAAATCATAGCTCCGGTTGACATCATTTTTAATTTCAAGGCAAGGCTGTGCAACCCCCGGAGTATATGCAAGTGATAGATCATCCTTTGTAGCAACAGGTACTGTAGCCACAACCTCAATCTTTCCTTTCCATTCCTCATGCAGCCTTAGTGATTCTTTTGCATAATCCATGTAAATCCCCTTTCTAAGTGGTTAAGGGAAAACTCCCTGATTAATTAATTTATCCTTCTTATTAATAGAATGTTATTCCAATGAGATTATATGCTTTTGGGCTATTCCCGTCAACAATTAAGGGGAATTTTACTGCATGATGTTTTACAAAAATCTCATTGAATATTGACGTTGGGGGTTTATTATGTTATTTTGATCGGGTATAATATGATTATCTTGATTATTCACCCTGGAGGTACGAAACATGGATTTTTTTTCAAGTCCTGTATTTAAAATAGTCACATTAGTGGCTGATATCTGCGTAATATATTTTATATTTTCATATTTAGCTGCAAGAAAACGCAACAATGAAGCAAATGAAAACAGAATCAGCTATGCAGAAAAAAGCAGCACCAACACCGCTTCTCCTGTTGCGAATAGTAATATAGCTTCGAATGCTTTATCATCCGAAATGGTTGCAGTTATAACTGCTGCTGTTATGGCTTCGATAGATAGCAATAATAATTCAGGATTGCGTGTTAAATCAATAAAAAGAATCGGTCACACAACTCCAATATGGAATGTAGCAGGCAGAAACGAGTATGTTCTTACCAGACTGTAACATAATACGAATATAATATGTTTAGCTAAGATACACATAATACGATACATATAAATATTCGTTTACACGGGAATGCTCTATCAGCATTCCGCTTTTTTATAGATTGCGTCTTTTGTCTGTCATTGCATCGATATGAAGTATAGATAAATAATACATTCGGTCTGCTTATTTATGCAACAGATGCGATATAAAAATCAGCAATATGCCCTATATAATAGCGTGTATAGTAAGTAAAAAACAAAGGCGGGTTAATTATGAAATATATAGTTTTGTTGGGCGATGGGATGTCAGATTATCCTGTTCACGCATTAGGCGGTAAAACACCACTGGAGGCAGCTCATAAACCCAAAATGGATTTCCTTTCGAAAAACGGAAAAATGGGTATTGTAAAAACAGTTCCGGATGATTTCCCACCCGGAAGTGATGTCGCAAATCTTTCTGTCTTTGGATACGACCCAAAGGAGTATTACACCGGACGTTCACCTCTTGAGGCAGTCAGTATGGGCGTTCAAATGAAAGACACCGACATTGCTATTCGATGTAATCTTGTTACTTTATCCGGTGAAGAAAACTACGAAGATAAAACAATGCTTGATTACAGTTCAGGAGAAATCACTACAAAGGAATCCCATGAGCTTATCCAGGCAATCTCTGAAAATCTTAATTCCGAAGCTTTTACCTTTTATCCCGGAATCAGCTACAGGCATTGTCTTATATGGGACAACGGTAAATTTGGTGTAAACTTTACACCTCCCCACGATATAAGCGGTAGAAAAATTACTTCTTTCCTACCTGCAGGTGACCATAGTGATGATTTTTTGTCATTAATGAAAAAAAGTGAACGCATTTTAAAGAACCATCCTGTTAATCTTAAAAGAATAAAGAATGGGCAAAATCCTGCAACATCAATTTGGCTTTGGGGTGAAGGAAGCAAACCGAAGCTTATGTCATTCAATAAAAAATATGGGCTTAGCGGAAGTGTTATTTCTGCTGTTGATTTGGTTCATGGTATTGGGATTTTGGCTGGTCTTAAAACCGTTCATGTCCCGGGTGCAACCGGCAATTTTCATACGAATTTCAGAGGAAAAGCACAAGCTGCTCTAGATGCGCTGGAAAATGGCAGTGATTTTGTTTACATTCACATAGAAGCTCCCGATGAATGCGGGCACCAAGGGCTTATGGACGAGAAAATTAAATCAATTGAAAAAATCGACTCTGAAGTATTATCACCACTATTACAAGGCCTTGAAAAATGGGATTATTCGCTGCTTTTGCTTCCCGATCATCCTACTCCGTTGTCGATAAAAACACATTCACGGGATCCTGTTCCCTTTGTAATTTATAGAAAATCCGAGCATTGCTCCAATCCAGGTTTAAGCTATTCCGAAAAGGATGCAGCCTCAACAGAACTTTATATAGATAAAGGGCACACTCTTATGGATATATTCCTTGGAAAGCAACACCTTTGAGACTTAATCAAGTATGCAAAAAAAGTCCCGGTTCTGTTAGTAATTTTTATTGCGGTAACAGGTTCCGGGACTCTTGTTTATTCAATTTGCACTTACGCGTTTTGTTTGAAACACGCGTTTTTGCTTGCTAAATATGCTTTACGTTGTGAACGATTGATAAAACTATTTTATTTTAAGAAGCACATCGACCGGCGGGATTTTTAATACCTGATCAATTACTATATTGTTGTATGGTTCCGGTATACCATTATATTTGCCAAGCTTTTCAACATAAACATAATCTTCGCCATAGTATTGTCTTGCAATTTTTGAAAGCGTATCTCCTTGTTTAACCCTGTGTTCTCTGACCTCATGCGGTGCTTCTGTTGGCTCCGGTGTAACCTCCGGTGTGGGAGTGACCGCTTCGGTGATTTCGGGTGTAGGTGATACAGTACCGGTAATTGAGACAATCGGCGTTGGACTGTTATTGTCCGGTTCGTTAAGACTATTCATTATGTTCTTTATAAAAAAATACAGTATCAGGATTATTAAAACTGCTGTAAAAAACACAGCCAGATAATAAATAATATTCTCGTATTTTTTATAATTACTCTTTTTATGGTATTTGTATGTTGGAGGCGGTGTGCTCTTCAATGCTGTGGCTTTTGGCCTTGCTGCAGCTTTTTTAACAACACTCGATGTTGATGATACTCTGTCAATGCTGATAACCATAGCAGTCATATCATCAATAGGTTCTTTTTTTGAAGCCTCGTTTAATATTCGGTAAGCAATATATGTGCTGTCACTACGCATAGACAAAATATCTTCAAGATACTCCTCACCCAGCGCATTATATATACCATCACTTATAAGCAGAAATTTGTCTCCTTCTAAAAGCTCTACGGGCTCTGACATTGATACCTGCTTTGAATCATCCTCATCAGCTGAATCAAATTTCTCTTGGAAACTTTCTGCCTCTTCGTCTGAAATGATTCCCAGATCAGCAAGCCTTTTAGGCTTTGCACGATCTACGGTCATATGCTTGAATATTCCTCCCCGGCATAAATAAATATGTCCGGTTCCGTATGTAGCACCAACAGCATTACCTTCTGACAGAAGAAGACCGGAAAAGCCCATTTGTCTGGCTTGATCAGTTTCAGGCACACTATTCATGTCAAGAAAGCTATTAAGATATTTACCTGTTTCTGCAACTCTAGAATTCAATTCTTTAGTTTTAAAAGCAAGATCGCCTTCATGTACGGTTATTTTTTCGTGGAACCTGCCCATTTCACGGAGTATTGAAAAATTAGCTCTTTTCTCGTCATCAGAAAACTCCATGTGATCTGCTACCGCAAAAACAAACTCACTTCCCCGGTTTTCTATTGATGCCTGCATATTATCCAAATGATGCTCCGACAAGAATTTACCGTTCATATAAAAGTCGTCTTTATTGTATTCTCTTTCGTCCCCTTTGCGTGAATAAACACACGCATTTACCTTTAATAACTCGCTCATTTGGAATTCTCCTTTTTTCGACAAGACTTGGATATTCCTTAGACTAAATCATATCACATGAAGTGACCTGTTTCAACACAAACATCCTATTAACTTTAATTACAAATCCGTTACA
>DAIPML010000251.1:0-5282 GCA_036768735.1 Clostridiales bacterium
ATTATATCATCCATATCCCCGTCTAAAATCTGATCGATTTTATATAGTGTAAGCCCAATGCGGTGATCGGTAACTCTGCCTTGAGGATAATTATATGTGCGGATTCGCTCACTCCTGTCACCGGTTCCCACCTGCAGCTTTCTGTTTTCAGCAATGCTTGAATCTGACTTTTCCTGCTCGATTTCGTAAAGCTTTGCCTTTAATACCCGCATTGCTTTGTCCTTGTTTTTATGCTGTGATCTTTGATCCTGGCAGGTTACAACAATTCCGGATGGAAAATGAGTAATTCTAATGGCTGAGGATGTTTTATTAATATGCTGCCCTCCTGCGCCGGATGCCCTAAATGTATCTACCTTTATGTCTGCCGGATTTATTTCTATATCTTCCACATCATCAACCTCCGGAAGAACAGCAACAGTTACTGTGGAGGTGTGGATTCTGCCCTGGGATTCAGTTGTTGGAACACGTTGTACGCGATGTACCCCACTTTCAAATTTCAAGCGGCTGTATGCTCCTTTTCCATCAATGGAGAACACTACTTCCTTAAAACCGCCCAGCTCTGTTTCGTTTGCGTCGATAATGTCATAGGTCCAGTTTCTTCTCTCTGCATATCTTGTAAACATGCGATAAAGAACACCGGAAAACAGCGCTGCCTCACTTCCTCCGGCTCCGCCTCGTATTTCTATAATGACATTTCTTTCATCATTGGGGTCTTTAGGCATCATAAGGATTTTTAGTTCCTGATTTATTTTATCCAGATTCTCTTCCGCCTCTTCGATTTCAAGGAGAATCATTTCGCGTAGCTCTCTGTCAGGTTTGTCACCGAGCATGTCTTTATCGTCATTAATGATCTTTTTGCATTTTTTGTATTCTCGATATTTTTCCACAATCTCAGTAAGATCTGAATACTCTTTCATTAAAGCCCGGTATTGATCCTGATCGCCTATTACCGATGGATCTGTCAGCTTTAGATTAATTTCCTCATATTTATTTTCTATAGCTTCAAGCTTATCAAACATAAATAACATGTCCTTTCATGTAAATGTACCAAAAAAATTATAGCACATCAGATTACTGCTGCATATTCTTTTATTCAGCTTTAGCTGAACGGATTCACTCAAACAGCTTACGAATTTCTTCCTTACTAAGCTTACTTAGCATCGTTTCTCCGGGTTTAATAATCATATCTATCATTTCCTTTTTCTTTTCCTGGAGCTTTATTATCTTCTCTTCAATAGTGTCTCGCGTTATTAATTTAAAAACCTGAACCACCTTATCCTGACCTATGCGGTAAGCTCTGTCTGTGGCTTGCTCCTCAACAGCCGGGTTCCACCAGGGATCGTAATGAATGACTGTATCCGCTCCTGTTAAGGTTAATCCAGTTCCACCTGCTTTAAGCGACAGAAGGAAAACTTGACTTTCGCCGTCGTTAAACCGTGAAACGATTGAGGCTCTTTCAGCCGCAGGTGTTTTCCCGGAAAGATAAAAATATGATATCTCTTTCTTTATAAACATCCTCTCTATTATATCAAGCATTGATGTAAACTGTGAAAATAGTAATATACGGTGTCCGGCTTCCAACGTGGACTCTGTTATTTCCTCAAGAAGATCGAGCTTGCCGCTCCCTCCCACATAATCTTCTATAAAGGTGGACGGATGGCAGCAAACCTGCCTGAGCCTTGTCAATGCTGCTAAGATTTGAATCTGGCTTCTTTCAAAGCCTTTCTGCTCAACAGCAAGATCAATCTCCTCCCTGGCCTTGGACAGTATTGCATGATAAATATTCCTCTGCACCTCGGTTGGCTTGCAGGTTAACGTTGTTTCTATCTTTTCCGGTAATTCCTTAAGCACATCCTTTTTCATGCGCCTTAAAATAAACGGGCGTATATGGCGACCTAAATCCACGCTTGCTTCTTTACTTCCGCCGTTTATAATGGGCTTTACAAACCGCTCCTGAAACTTCTGCTGTGTAAACAAGTATGAAGGCATTATAAAATCAAAAATTGACCACAGCTCTAAAAGCGAATTTTCCATTGGTGTTCCTGTAAGGGCAAAGCGGTTTTTAGCATTTATTCTTCTGACCGCTTTTGCTGATTGAGTATAATGATTTTTAACATGCTGTGCTTCATCTATAAAGCAGTAAGAAAACTGATGCTTTTTATAATACTCAATATCCCTGCGAATAAGCGGATAGGAAGTTACCACTAAATCACATTCATCTATTTTTTCTAAAAGCGGTAGTCTTTGCGTCTGGTTCCCCGATATTGCGATAACATTCAACTCAGGGGTAAACTTTTCTGCTTCAAGAACCCAATTATAAACCAAAGAGGTTGGAGCAACAACTATAGATGGCAACGGGTTACTGCTATTTTCCTTTTCCGAGAGAACAAAGGCTAAAACCTGCAGAGTTTTTCCAAGACCCATATCATCTGCCAGTATTCCTCCCAGCCCGTTCCTCGACAGGCCTTTCAGCCACTGATATCCCACCTTCTGATAACCTCTTAAGACATGCTCCAATGACTTTGGAATTTCAGTCTCTTTTTCATTTATCGTGGATATGCTATCAACAAAATCTTTAAAATTCTCATTTCTCTCCAGCAGCATGAAAGTCTTCTGATCTTCTTCATCAAGGCTTTCATTATCTGCATTGTCATAAAGACTGTCAAGGTAAAGTGCTCTATACTTTGGCAGCCGGATTATACCATTATCCAGGTCTACTGCGTTTATATCCATTTGATTGGCGAATTCCTCCAACTCTTGAAAAACTGGATACTCATCAAGAGGGAGAATTGCGCCATCCTTCAGCCGGTAAAACTTTTTCTTTTTTCGAAGTGTTTCTAATATTCCCTTCAGCTCGTCCTTGTCCAAGTCCTCAGTGTTAAAAGAAATTTCCAATAAGTCGTCTATAAGAGAAATTCTTCCCGAAACCTTTACATTCTTTTTAGCGGTTACCTTTTTAAAATCCTCAGAGTAATATACCTCTGTCATTGTCTGAAGCTCCGGCAATTTCTCAAAAACAAAGCTTAAAATATCTCCTTTTTTCATAAGGCAAAATAGATCTTGATCAACATAGAATCCCGATGAATTTAAAAAATCTAAAATGACCCGTTCCTTTTCAATGTCACGCAATATATATATGTTTTTAGCATCACCATAACCGCCTTTTAATGCCGGATTAACCTGAAAAGTGCCATAATTAAATAAGACCTTTGCAGATATACCGTTTTTATACTGATCAAGATATACAACCGGCATTAGTGGCTCCTGGACGATTTTCTCCTTAATTGAAGGGCTCACCATAACATCCCCGGTTCTTTTCATTATGGGAACTACTTCCGATATAAACCTGCTTTGGTATTGGTTTGGCACAATCACCTCGTTGCTGCGGGCTTCATTAAATCCCTCCTGCAAAACCGATAAATATTTCTGCTGCTCCAGAGGAATTTTATAAATAATTCCTTGATTGTAGTAATATGAACCGAGTGGAGTTAATTTAAGCGGCAAATCATCAGTGCTAAGCCTAACCGATAGCCACTCGTCATACTGCCTCATTTCATACGTAACAGGCATTTCCTCCTCTGTTACAGGGATCATTCTAAATCCATCTGATAAAATGCATGCATTAATTGATTCCCCGGCCATTATATTGAGGAATTTTTCAAGCTTTGTAGGTACTAATTGAAAGCCTCTTCCCTTTAAAAGACCACTATAACGGAATGTGCTCTCATAGCTTGATATTTCTGAATGCGTTAAGTATATTTCGGTAAGAATGTCCATAATAAGTGCATCCTTGCCTTCAAAATACTGCGTTTTGCTGTCTAAAACAAGCTGTCTGCCGAAAGCAAGCCTTTTCCCTTTTACCCAGGCTTCAATAAACTCTTCCGCATTTTTAACTACATATGCTCTGGTAATTCCAACCTTAAGCTCGAGATACGCATGGACATTTTGGTTTTGCTGATAAACAGTTAAGGTGGGATCTAAAAAAAGCTTTTCTTTTTTATTATAAAAAACACCCGCATTAACATCTTCAAGCTTTGTAAAAATTGCATTAACAGCCCTATGGCTGTTTCGGTATTTTTCAAACCTGTTTTCCACCATATTCCTGGTTTCAAAAAGTGTTGCCGCAATGTGCTTGCAAGGCTTTTTCCACCGTCTGTAGAATGCGCAGGTGCAAGATTCCTCATAAATATTTTGGTATGGGTTAATCTTAAGCTCAACCACATAATTCATGCTACCACGAACCTTTGCTACAATACGCTCCCCCGTATCCTCAAGACTAATCTCTTCAACAAGTCCGTTAAAAAAGTACATCCTGCCTCTATGGAAAATGCTTGGGTCACCTATATAATCTCTTATTTCCTTATCCGTAAGTTTCAAATAATTCATATATTTCCTCTATAGTATAGCCTCTCAAATTTTGCTTAATCATTCTATTATTGCTTCCCGGAAAAGTAAAACGACTTTTTCCCTGCAGGTTTGTTCGGCAGGAAGTTGCAGCTTTCTGCACTCAGGTAAAATCACAATATGATTATCCCGCATCTTTCGAAGGCTGATAAAATTTAACATATCTTAATTTCATCAGAAAATCACTTCTTTCCTTTCTGAGTGATAATCATATTATTATATCATTCCAAGCTTCCAGCTTCAATCAAAATGAGTTAAAATTTTGGATTTAATATATACAAAGGTTACTGTCCAGAGGGTAGTCATAAAAAAACTTATCAAGCATCACTCAAAAGGAGGGAATCGGAAACTGATTCCTTTTTTAATGAGGTAGTGGCATGCTCTAATTTTTTAATAATATTCTTAAAAAATCGAATAAAAAGCAGGACTCCTTATGTTCAATGTCGAATATAGTAAGATATAATGTTTTTTAGGAGAATGTTTATGACATTAAGTACAAGACCTGAAATAACAGAAGATAGAGTGGAACAGATAAGGGATGTTATTGCCGAAAACCCCACATGGAATCGGACTAAGATCTCAAAGCACATATGTAGGCTATGGGGGCTGGCAGAGTTCAAGTGGGTATTTGAAAGAAATTTCCTGCAGAAATATGTTACGCACACTTGACAAGACAGGCAAGATAAATCTTCCGGCAGCATTGACACCATCAAGATCAAGTGGTGCCCCCGATAAAATCAAGCATCTTAAGCATGATATGACACCAGTATGTGTAAAACTCTCAGAACTTCGTCCTTTGCATATCAACATAGTAAGTGCTGGTAAAGATGTTTTGAGGACTATAGAATTAATGGGAAGTATTGGGGAATTATTTTTGA
>DAIPML010000252.1:0-5258 GCA_036768735.1 Clostridiales bacterium
AAGTGTCCATTGTTGGTTGGTACCGGTATCTGCTTTTATCTTTACTTTCAATGCTGAATTTACTTGGATCCAGGCAAGATGTTTTCACAACAAATGCTTCGTTAATGGTATCTACAATGTCCTGTATTCGATCATCCACGAACTCTAATGCACCCGCATTAATTTCAGGTAGTTTAATTGTGCTCATTATTATTAATATCTAAATCTATTGCTTTCTAGTTTAGACAGGTAGTTTTTCACCTGTTTGTCTCTATCTTTATTTGGATTTATCAGAATGATAGTGGTTGCATTTATCCGATGTGGGACAAGATCACTGAACATTCCTTGTGATTTTTCAGAAATAATTAAAGCGCTCTCCCGGAGCGCGTTTTCTTCAAATCTGTTCGTAAAACCTCCTTTTTTCTTTGCCATTACCCTAATGCTTTGTTTATTACTTTTTCAGCTCTTTCAATCATTTCCTGAAAATACCCTGAACTGGGAGCCGAGCCTTTTTCGTGCTTTGCTATATACATTGCGAATTTTAATAGCTCAGGTGCAACGGCTATAAGTTGAGCGTTGGCTATTTGTTCTTCCTGTGATTTTTTACCAACAGCTTCGCAAATCGAGTAATATGAATCAGCCGTTAGAACCTGAAACCCCATTCCAGACCGAATCCATTTTAGTTCTCCTTTTTTAGTTTTTGTCCCTTTAAATTCTTTTTCCATGATTATTTATTGTTTAATTAGTTCGTATTCATACACCCATACCCAAGGGTTACTTTGCCAGGTGTCTTTACCGTTTATTTTATTTATAAGCATTTCATACGCTCTTCTTGCGGTTATGTATGGTTGATTATCTCCTTCCACATAAAATGCTTTCATCCATTTTGATTCATTACCACATCTGCCTACTTTAATGCCTTCTTTGATACAATCTTCCTCGCTTATATCCTGCAACCTCTCTGCTCTCACGTTTGTAATCTTGATGAAGTAACGGGCATATTTTTCAGGCATGAATAGTTTATTGTGCCATCCTTTTAATTCACTCAAAGAGTGTACAATGTCTGAAAATTCTTTATCTGTCAGCCAATCCTCTTTAGGCGGATATTTGTATAGACATAAATTATTTTCTTCATCAAACACGTGATACGGTTCTTTCAGATACACGATTTCGTCTACTTTGTAGCGTGGTTTAAGATATTTTCCTTCGTGCATAAAAAAGTGGTAAGATGGTTCTGGTTCCCATGGCTTCTTTGTCAATTCATAAGATGGAATTGTATTGCAAAAAATACGGTTAATACTTCTGAGTTTATCAGGTTGCGGTTTTATTATCCGTCTAGTCTGTTTCTTTGTACCCTGAACTGTCAGGTGAAAAAGAGGTGATTTAAAACATATTCCTTTCATATTTTTTCTATTTTTTGAATCAAGTGTCTCAAATATCCGAAACTGTTACTGTAAGCTTTTCTTATAGCGCAGTATTTTCCTTCCTGCATAAGGTTTTTGTCATTAATTGGAAGGAAAGATCCTATCCAAATAGATTTAATGTTGGGTTCAGGATGAACCTCTATAATCTTACCGGTATCGTCGCAAATAAAAATTTGAAAGTCTTGCCCGGAATCAATGAGTGTTACTTTTGTATTCATGTGTAATTATTTTTCAAATTGTATAATTCTCTTTCTGCTCTAATCATTCGCCTGAGAACTGGCATTAGTTTTCGCTTCTCCGATTCATACAACTTCCGATAGTGTTCAGCGCTTTGCTTTGCCTCTTCAACTTCCAATCTTTTTTTATTTGCAAATCTGCCACGTCGGTCTCTTAAATATTTTCTGCGAACTGCAATTGGTTCTAAAAATGATAATTGAGTGCTCATATGATTTAATTTTAAGTTAGTTGCTTTAAAAAACAGCCATGGGCTTCACAGCTTAGGCTGTTGTGTGAAAAAATAGTTAAGTATAATACTGCTTTGCAATTAATAATGATCTGTATAAATTAGATCTGAATTCTATTATGTGCGTTGGACCCGGAATCATGCAGGAAATGTTTATTATGATTGAATCAGAATTTCGATAATATCTATCAATAGCTTCTACATTGCTTTTAATTGTTCTCAGTATATCGTAGAATTCAATTGTGCTCACATTAAGACTGTCGAATCGTTCAAGCATCTGATTTAGAAGTTGAACTTTATCGTATCCTAACTTGGATTCTATAATGTTCGTACAGAATAATGAAAGCGTTAGTCTCATATTGTTTTAGATTTAGCCAGTTCTCTAATCTTCTCAATTGGTGAGTATCTCATGAGACCAGGATGTTTATTATAATCAGGCAGCTGTGAGGGTATATCACGTCCTGATTGTTTTTGCTGTTCTTCAATTTCCTTTTCTATCTTAGTGAAAGCCTCTTTCCTCTCGTTGCTATAACCGAAAAAGCTCGATGATATGCGTTGTGTGTCAATGCTTCCGTAGAATGTTCCGTAACGACTGTCAAGGATGTAATTGAATAGAAGCTTCAGATCTGATAGCCTGAAATGACTGTATTTTGCGTAGAGGATATATGAGAGCTGCTTGATCACTCCGGGCTGGAGGCCTTTGTTGATATTCAGGAAATCATTCAGGAAATTCAGCCAGCGTTCAAGGTATTCGTAACCTGCATAAGACTTCTTTAGGTTGTACAAATCTGACAGGAACTTAAGTGTAATGTCTGAAGTGTTGTACACATCATTAAAGTTATTGACAAAGTCATAATTTACTATCAGTTGCTCAGGAGACTGGTCCTGTAGGAATGCTGGCCAGCTTGGATACTTATCAAATATTTGTTTTTCTAATTTATTCATGATTAAAAATTGTCAGTTGAACTGCAAAGCCAAATTCATATAATTGATTTTCTAAATTGCAATCTGTTTCAGATGGACGGTACATCGTGCGAGTAGGTGTTATTATTTTGTATCCTTTCTTCCTGGCTCGGTAACATAAGTTATACCTGCGCTTAACGTGCGGATTAACTTTTGCCATAAAGCACAGATTTAATTGCTTTTACTATGTGTTTGTAAGTTGATTTATTTTTCAGCTTGATAATCAGAAAACCCTGGTCAAAGTTGATTCTGGTTACTTCAAGATTCGCTCCGTAGAGATTATTGATATCATCAGCCATTTGTGAAGTGATCTTCTTTGTTGTGAATACCTGGTATTTGTCATCTACCGGTCGCTTAGCTATCGTAGTAAAGCTGTCCTTTGTTTTAAGGAATACGTATGTCTCTTTGCTTAATTCTTTTAACATGATTATAATGTGTTTCTATTTAATGTGAATGTTTCTTTTACTGGCGCTTCATCACCCGGCTCATCGTTATTAAACTGAAAATCCTTTGGTGCGAAAATTGATTTATAACGACTTGTGATATAGAATTCAATAAACTCAAGTGCTGTTTCTTCGTTCTTTTTTGAGATCCTAAAAAGTTTTTTCAAACGAAGTCTTTCTTCTACCGGCACCAGAACTATGTTATATACATCGAGAAGGAATTCTTTGTAATCGTTCCAAGCATCTGCAAATTCAGCACTATCAAACGGCAACTCAATTTCGTCACGCTCCGGATCCGGAACAAACATTCCAAATTCTTCAATTAATACACCAATATTCTTAGTGTTACGTTGAAAGTTCTTTTTAATT
This sequence comes from Clostridiales bacterium, assembly GCA_036768735.1. Taxonomy (GTDB): domain Bacteria; phylum Bacillota; class Clostridia; order DSM-8532; family DSM-8532; genus JAAYGP01. The sequence goes on from DAIPML010000252.1 coordinate 3,642, forward strand.
TTATTGATATCAGAACCGTTTCTTAGCCCATTCATGACTACAGCGTCATCATCTATTAGCTTTTGAATTGATTCCACTAGCATTGACCACTTTTGTTTCATATTCTCTTATAAAATTGTGTAAATCTCTGTCGTTCACGCTGTACAACTCTTCAGCTTTATCTATTAAATAGCGTGCTTGTCGATTATTTCTATTTGTGCACCAACCAATATCCCTTGTGCTGTAATTATTCATGTATGCGAAGAGCATCCATGCCTTTCTAGCTGTTATCCACGGTTCAGCTCGACATCGCGAGCGAATTAGTATACGTTCACTGGGATCAAAAATTAAGTTGAATAATTTCTCTATCATGATACATCAGAAAAATTTAAGTCTAATTCGTCTCTCCTGTTCCTAGATCTAAGTCTTTCTGTCACATTTGTACTTCTACGTGATCTGTTGCGTGTAAATGCATCTGTTGACTGCATAATATCACCAGACATATAAATAATTAACAAACAAACAGCTACAATATTTTTAAGTGGAGAAAGCTCCATACTTATGCCAAAATGTGTGCAGAAATACCATGCGGAAAATTCATTAACGCTCCGGCATTCTGTCTTTTCGAAAATATTTCGAACATGATTTTCAACAGTATGTACAGAAATAAATAAACGATCGGCTACTGTTTTCTTGCACGCACCCCAAGCGATGAGTCTTCCCACCTGTGTTTCTCTTCTTGTTAGCTTAGCTCCAGCATTCATATCACTCCCCCCAGATATCTGATTTTTTAACTCTGTATTTGATGAAAACTTTCTCGATTGCTGCCTTTTCTTCTACGTCTGGAATAATTTTACCTGAAAGTCTTTGATACCATTGAGAGCGAGATGTAATTCCAAGCACATTTTTGATATCCTCTCTTGCTTTGCGGATATCTTTGTACGGAATCATGCCGTAACCTTTTTTAAAACTGTGGATGTTCTGTGTTTTGTTTGCCATATCTTTCAAAAAATAGTCTATATTTGCTATTTACAACTGTGCGTTAAATACGTACATTTGTACCGTTTAAAACGTACAGATGCAAATATAAAACAACTGTTTGATTATACCAAACAAATGTTTGATTAATTGGTGTTAAAATGAGTGATATCTCCGACAGGATATTATATCTAGTTGAGAAAGAGGCAGGTGGAAATGCCGAAAAATTTGGTGAAATGACCGGGTTCTCCGGCCAGGCAATAAGAAATGTATCAGAATTAAAGAGAAACAGACCGAGTTTAGACCTGATAAAGTCTATACTTCAAACATGTGTTTGGATAAGTCCGGACTGGTTGTTATTTGGCAAGGAGCCATTACAAAGAGAAAAAGTAGACAATAGCAGTGCACCCCCAGAATGGCTTCTGAGGCGTGTTGAAGAATTGGCGATTGAAAATAACGATTTGAAAAAAGAGTTATGCAGATTGACCAACTCCAAAAAAAATAATGACATCAATCATGTTAAAGAACATGATCCAGAATTGATATAGGTAGCCCGTTTGCAGACCAGTAAAATATAATCAAATGATAATCAGTATTAAAGATAGTCCGCCAGGTACCTCAAACATCTTTATCTTTCTTGAATACTTCGGAAACACTGGC
>DAIPML010000253.1:0-5257 GCA_036768735.1 Clostridiales bacterium
AAAATACTTGAAAAATGTAATTATTTTTCTAATTAAAAAATGCCCCAGCAAAAGGGAGTTCAACTTAGGGATTTACGAAAACAAGTAAATTTTTGACCGGCTCTCTTCAAGCGGAGACTCGAAAGTAAAGACTGCACCGAAGGATAATACCTTTAGTGCAGTCTTTCTTTATTGTTTTTATTCGAAAGCCCAAATGGTTTCGTCACCACAGATATTGCGGATTTTAAGACGAAGTGGTTGTTTTCTACATCGAATTGTTGAATCCCAGAAATCCTTTGTTTTAGCACCATCCTTGATAACATAGCCGCTTTTATCGATTTTGATTTCACTATCAGAATGCCATTCGCCCTCAGCAGCAGTACAGTCAAGGCTTAAATATTCTATAAGTTCCAGTCCTTCTTCACTGATTTCAATTGGCTTGTATGGCTTCTTTTTTGATGAATTAAGAAACGCCTTCTGATTGAATTCGGCAATTTTTTGCATAACACGATCACTAACGAATTTATCTATAGTAACAGCATAATCGCCGAATAAATCTTCGTGTGCCTCTTCAACGTGAAATTCAGCGTAATCATCGACTACAACATCATCAAGAATTGTTTTTAAATCTCGTAGTTCAATTTCAACGGTTGTACTATCATCATCGGCAATAAAATTATCAATTTCATCCTTATTTGTAATATCAACATAGTAAACAATTACCTTTTTAATATTATTGTCTAATTCGGGTATTGCCTGATGAATAATACGATTCATAAGAACAGTATCAAGCAACTTAGTAGAACTATCCATCAAGTTAGGAACATATACGGGAATTGTGCCCAGCTTACTGTCAGAAATTGCTCCCTCCCAGAACGAATCCAATGAATCCTCATTCTTTAAACCAGGTATGAGAAATTTAATTTTATCCATTGTTTGTACTGGATTGCGGTACAGTTGAACCCCATCCTTGATTTCAAGGACATCAAATTCTGCACCTTCAGACTTCAGCCTGTCGCGAGTCGTTTGAATCGAGTTAAGACCTATATCGCAATGAATAAATTTTCTTTCTAATTTGTTTGCGACAGCAGCGGTGACACCACTACCACCGAAGAAGTCAGCAACGAGCATATCCTTATTTGAAGATGCTTTAATAATCCTTTCAAGTAAAGCTTCTGGCTTTTGAGTAGAATAATCTACTGCCTCATCAAAGTGTGATTTTAGTGGAGATATATCATCCCACCAATCAGATAATGGTTGTCCTTTATTGATATCAAGCCATGGTTGAGATAAATCATTTGGATGTCCTTTTAACTTTGCATAGACGCCTGGATTGTTGTCTTTTAACCATTGATATGTAATGCACCCATTTTCATCAAAATATGTTCCGTATCTGTCAATTGTACTTTGTGATAATTGTTGCCTCTGAATATTAAAAACACGTCTTTCGTCATCTGTTTTTTGATAAACATAAATGGTATCATGTTTTTTCTTGAAATATGGAACAGCCTTTGCTCCAATATCCTTGTATCCCCACACAATTTCGTTTAAGAAATTATCTTCTCCAAATATCTCATCCATGAGGATTTTTACATAATGTCCTATGTGCCAATCCAAGTGAACATAGATAGTTGAGGATTCACTCATAACACTTTTTATTGCAACCAGATTTTCATACATCCAATTTAGATACTTCTCTTTATCCCAAACATCACCGTACATTTTTTCTTCAAAAGTTTTTAGTTCGTCAATATCCAGTTCTTCCTCTGCTTTTGCAATAGTCTCAGCCAACTTAGGATTGCGGCGAACATAAACCTGTTTTGCATAGTCTGCACCGCTGGCAAAAGGGGGATCAATATAAACAAGGTCAACTTCTATCCCTTTCTCTTTCAAATATGCACAAGCTGAAACGCACTCACCACGGATAACCATATTACCATTTTTATTTTCACCAACAGTTTCTATCTTCTCCATATCATAGAGTGGCATACCGTGCTGCAAAATCATCGAAGTTTCATCTGCACCACGATATCTAAGTATTCTGTTAAAATTGCCAAGAACCGCTTGTCCTTCAATTGGTTCCGGTATAAATGGTACATATTTAATCGGCATTATTGTACACCCCCAAAAAATTCTGTGATTTTTCTATTCGTTGCGGAAATTCTATCATTTTCAGACATTGTGTCTTCTAAGTACAAATAATCGAAACGCTCATAGCCAAAGGCTGTATTGTTCTGCTTTGAAAATTCGGTTTCCATAAATTTGCGTTTATCCTTGAATGTTGGGTCATTAGCATATATCTCACCCTTCGTTTCAACAATAACTACTTTATGGATTTGACCATTTTTGCGTTGAATAACAAGGAAATCCGGAGTATAAATGCCAATGTAAATCCACTTGCTCCCGCTTTGCTTATAGCATTTGATTTTAAATTCTGTCATTGCTCGGTCACCATTGTAATACACTTCAAGATCAAGTCTTTCCATTTCGGAAAAAGTAAGTATTTCCTTTAAGAATGTCTGCTCGTAGTCACTATCAGTACGGTATGGCAGGTAATGGAAAGAGCGGTTTTTCTGCGGGTGCGATGCATTCTGCTTGCGTAGTGTGTCTGCCATTGCTTGATTACCGGTTTCTTCTGCCAACTGAATCAACTGTTGAACTTTAGGGTTAACCTTCAGCTTGCCCTTATCATCGAGTATGATATTTTCAACAATTGCTTGTTCCGGATAGTAAATATTCGGATTAACCGTGCGTACTTCTGGTGAGAAGTTGGCAATATTAAGCAGACTGGACTGCTGTGGTATCAGTTCTTCTGTAGAAGTGAAATCCCTCTTTGCAGTAAAAGCCTTCCTGATATTTGCATTAACAGTAGAAACGTCATACTTGGAACTAAAATAACGAGCATCGCCCCGTTGATATGTTATCGCATCATAAACACGTTGAAGCTGCAATTCGTATTTCATCAGCTGTTCAACAGATAGTGTATAAAAGCTCTCTTTAGCTATCGCATATAACCATGACGTGAAGGTTGCCTGTGTAGCTCCACGCTCGGTAGTATCAATTTCCCTTGTTATCGTCTGTAATGAGAAATCAGTAACTCTTGTAATGTCTGCGGATAACTGTGCATTATCGGCTGCTTGCAGAATATCCTTTTCTGGATTTGCTTCCTCAACAACAAGCGTATCATATTTAATTTTAAACTGATAAAAATCGATTTTAGGCAGCTTAAGGTAAGAAGAACGGTCATAGCGGTGTAATGTCACCTTATCATCATTGCCCTCTGTAAATTCTTTTATAGAGATGTGGTGCTGCTGCTGTAACTGCGATTCCAGCTTTTTAGCATTATCCCCATTGAGGTAAACCAATGCAGTCTCTGGCTCATCCTTGACCACTTGTCGTAAGCATCTGCATGAAGTTTGGAGAACCATGTTTTTAGGACAATCGCCCTCCTGTGAAAGAATAATACCGGTAAGACTGCGGCAATCCCATCCTTCCTTACCAATTTGTACAAGCAAAACTATACGTATTTTAGACAGTGATGTGTCGAGCGTGTCAAATTGAAGCTGGCTATCAATTGGCTGTGGATATTGTTTGTTACCTTTATGAAATTTTAGAATAGCATCATTACCAATGCCGTATTCTGAAGCTATACGATTAACCAATGGGTATACCAGTTCTTCCAGCTTTTCAATAGTGCCACAGTAAATGCCCAGTTTCGCTACAAGGTTACCTTCATATAAAGTATCCTTATAATTATCAAGAAATTCTCTGACACCTTTTTCAATAATGCGACTGCTATTAGCTATTTCTGATATTTTAACAATAGGTCGCTTAAGAAAATTACCTATGCCTTTTATCAGAGGATAGTAATAGACTATATTTGTAATTTCTGCTGTTGCAACAGTCAATTTATCAGTAACCGAGATTTTTTCGGCTTTTTCCAAATAAGGAGTGCCTGAAAAACCTATGACAGAGTTTACTGTCCTGTTTTCTGCCCACTTGTTTACAACGGCACGGAGTTTGATTTCATCACTCACAGCATGATGAACTTCATCGATAAATATCGCTAATGAAGGAAGCTTCCCGATTAAGTTGCGGAGTTCGTTTGCTTGCCTATCCCTTTCATCGTCACTTTGTTCAAACAGGCTTATCTGTCCATTCTTTTCTTGAATACGGTCAAGAATAACCTTCTCTGCATTTGTAACAGCCACTAATCCGAATAGCTCAGACAACGGCTGATGGTTAGCTATTTTCTGTACATTCGGATTTTTCGTTTTATTAGACTTATTTGTAGTTTTGCCCTGATCGAGAACCTCAAAGGATATTATTCGCCTAATATCAGATGCTGCTGGCTCTGGCAAAACCCATGACGGGTCAAATTTTTGTATGGTTTTAAGGCTTGGAACAACAGAAGACTTCAAACCAGACGGTGCAAATATTATAAAGTTGTGTGCAAATGCCGGATTATTAGGCTCATTAATACCAAAGTACAAATCAAGATAGATAAATGCAGCCATTAAATATGTTTTACCTGCACCCATTGGAAGGCTGAACAGATAATCTGTATATGATACACCATAAAAGGCATCTTGGAAAAATTTAATGTAGTCAATTTCTTCCGGAGCCTTTTTTATCGCTTTTTCCAGTTTTTCTGAAACCTGTTCACCCTTTTCATTTTTTAGACACGCATATTCGAATAGTGCAGCGGCGGCCTTGTTATTCTGCAAATACTGATGCACAGAACTCGACAATTCAATGCTATCCAAATCAAGCGTATTAAATTTACCTGCTTGGAATAGATCTGCCAGAGGTTGTCCTTCACAAGCAATTTTCAAATATAAATATGTTTTTATGGCATCAGTCTGCGCATCACGCATTTTGCCGTTGTTTTCTATGTAGTCAATTATTGAGTTCACAGTGCATTCAGATGAGGAATACCATCTGTTACAAGCATTTTCAATCATTTTATAAAACATTACACATCCTCCTCATCCAGAATAAATTCCAAAATATCATCCACCTTGCAGTCTAAGACTCTGCAGATGGTTTCTATGCTCTCCAAAGAAACATACCTATTGCGTCTGAGCCGCGTGAGAATGTTGCCACTGAAACCGGCTTTCTTCTGCAACTGTGATGCGGTTATATCTTTCTCTATCATTAAATGAAAAAGTTTCTTGTAGCTTACAGCCATAGCCTTATCCTCCATCGTAAACTCAAGAAAAATTATATCACGCAAAAGTGACTTTTACAATATTAAGATGTATGTTTTGCAGTCATC
>DAIPML010000254.1:0-5249 GCA_036768735.1 Clostridiales bacterium
CGGCAGCAGGCAAGTGCGGCTGCGCAGCCCCCCATTCCTCCACCCAGAATGATGATATCTGCATGTAGTTCATATGTCCTAAAATTTTTATGCCTTCCGGCACGTTTCCCGGATGTGACAAGACCCTGATTTCCCTGTAGCGCAACAGAACCTCCCAAGAGTGAAGCATAGGTGATAAAATTTCTTCTATTCATAAATATGTTTTTTATATGCTTAATAATCAGTTGTACCTTCAGTTAGGGCAGGCAGCCCTTGTGCTCGATTTCGTTACTTTCATACGATTAATTCATTTTTTCATTATGGTGTATGGAACTCGCAATAATCATGATTTCGTGTGATAATAATTTTGACAAAGTCGATTACTTCGTAATTCATACTCGTTTCATATTATTTAAAAATTTATCGTACTTCGATAATTATTGAAGAAATTAATTTGCTTATTCACATTTTAGATGTTAGTTTCATGATGAATGAGTCTGATTGGGATTTTGTAGTTTCCGATCAACGGGATATGTTTTCATCCAGATCGCCAGATATTTTTAGGTAAGTTGACTTCGACATTTACTTGAGCAGCGAACAAATTGTCGTTGTGTCGAGCATTCGTCGTTGCGGTAAGTCTACCCTGTTACGACAGTTCGCCGATCGTTTGGGTAATGATTTCGTCTATGTCAATTTTTATGACGAACAGTTGTTTCATTTCGAAGTGTCCGATTTCCCTACTCTACAGACACTTTGGCACAAGCAAAACGCTAGCAGGAATGTCATTATGGACAAAATACAGAACATTCTCAAATGGGAATGTCTTGTGTGGCGCATTCACGACGAGGGATACAAGGTATTTATTTCCGGCTTAAACTCCAAATTGTTGAGTGGGGGATTGGGCACTCACCTTACCGAACACTACAAGGAAATAGAACTTTACTCTTTCTTGTTTTCCGAACACCTTGACTTCTTAGGTATTGTCGTGAAAAAGACAACAGCATCTCGTGCGGTGGTAAATAAGGCTTCCGCTGACTATCTATCACATGGGGAATTCCCGCTATATTGCCTTATAAAAGACGTGGAAATCCTTGGTATATTCTATAAAAACATCCTTTATAAGGATATTCTTTTTCGGTATGCAATTCAGGAAAAAAAGGCGTTCCCGGAGTTGGCGCATTATGTTATTTCCAACGTAGGAAAAGAGTTCAGTTACCGGAATATTTTTCGTCTTTTGGGGATAAAGAGTGATACGTCCACCGAAAATTGTATCTCATATATGGAAGCATCCTTCTTGATTTTCCAAGTTCCTAAACACGACTATTCTTTCAAAAAACAATATGTTTCCAACAAGAAAATCTATTGTATCGACAATGGATTGAGCACCAGAGTAGCTTCTCTCTTTTCGCAGGACGGCGGACGACTGTTGGGCAACATGGTGTTTATCGAACTGCACCGGTGAGGTTACTAGGTTTACTTCTATAAAAAGATGAAAGAGTGTGACTTCGTTTGTCTCTGGCACAATCAAATTATAAGCGTGATACAAGTGTGTGAATTTCTGACGTTGGAAAACCGTGCGCGGGAAACTGAAGGCCTGCTGGAAGCTATTGATATTTACCATTTGTTCGAAGTGACTATCCTTACCCAGGGAAAATCGGAGATTATTCTCCTGCTCGTTACGGGATAAAACATCCAATTGGTCAATTTGATCGACTGGTTGCTGTAAATTTTTCTCTCCAATATATCAAAGAACTCTCTTTACTTTATTAACCAACCTCGCTGAATCGACAATATTCACTAAATAAATGTCTGATTTTTTTCAACTCATTAGCAATGTGATGAGCATTTTAGCTATTTCATTCATCACTTTTAGTTGAAGAATTTCAATAAACAGCTAAAGCATTTGTTATGAGACGTTGTCCATTTTTATCGCTAGGTATTATGGTTTCCTTGCCATTTACTAACATGCATGATGAGCCTCCGCCATCCAGATTGATTGCCTCTGTACAGCCTAATTCCAATAAAATATCCGCCACATTCTTTAATGTCATGCCCGGGGTATTAGGCGTTTTATTGCGCCCTTCGCAAACGAAGAGAACAATATATCCGTTAGGATGGTACGCTACTGCCGAACGGGGGTGGTTTACAGTGGGACCTACACCGCTCGTCTCATCGAACAGCTCATTTTGCCATAAGTTTTTATATTCTCCGTTTTTAATCAACAACGGTCCGGCTCCAATGGCTTCTTTAGGCTGCCATTCCTTCGCTCCTTCGGGAAAGTCAGAATAAGGTCTGGGCTGGGGCATTTCCCCTGCTATATTGGGAGATGGGTTAGGATATGCGTAGAGAGTATTGTTTGATTCATATACCCATTGCGCAGTACAAGATCTATTGTTTTCCAATCCAAAAGCACCTTGGGTGGGAAAGTAAGGCGTTTGCAGGTCATAGTATGGACGATTAACGGTTGGTTGTGCCCGGGATATGATTTTCCCGTTTTTAATCATCAGCCCCAACGAAGTTCCCGACCAAAAGTAGCCACCGTTCAGCACCACCGGAGGTCTGGAATTTTGTTCATAAAATTGAGAGGGTGTATTGTATCCTTTTTTTTCTCCTAAAATTTTAAATTTACCTTTTCCTTCGGTTATATCTGAGACTGCGATAAACGCTTGGGTTAATTTTCCAGAAATACTTTTTTGGTACTTATAAACAGATAGGTAATCCGGAAGATCCCCGAAGCTTGTCAGTGCTTGCCACTTGTCAGCCGGAATTGTTATGGGTTTAGATACAAATTTTGCGGAGAGTTTAAAGGTTGCGATTTCACCCTTTTTTTCAATCTTTATCTCGACACTATTCCTTAAGTCATACGTTGCTGTTGCAGATTCGGGTGAGACCATCTTGACATTATCTGCTAATATGAGCTTTATCATAACTTCAGATAAATCAAGTCCGCTGTCAAATAAAAGAGTGATTTTTTTTGTTATGTTATCTATTTTCACCTCATTTGCCTTATATGAAAGAATTTCAATGTTTTTGATATATTCAGTATTTGAGTTTCCCTCTTCTATCTTTTTCGAGCAACTTGAAAAAAATATAAAAAAGCAGAGTAGGTGATAAACGGATTGTTTCATTTGTTTTTGATTAAGAGTATTATATTGAAAAGATTTTTATAGGGCTTTTGTATTTGAATAATTCAATTGAGGTGTTTGGCGACAATTAACGGATATTAATACCTTTTCATGGAAATAAACAGAGGCAAGCAATTATGTTGTCATTTTTTCCTAGTAATTTATTATTGGCGGGAGATTATACTCCCGCCAATAATAAATTATCAGTTCTCCAGATTAATCTCCCAAACAACAATCCCGGAATTGGTACACAGGAAAGCAACCGTTCCGGTTTTTCCGTCCGCGGATACACGAGTGATCACATCTCCCGTATTATTGCCGTTATCTCCGTAGGCTGCATCCATGGGAAAGGTTAGCCAATCGTTCCATTTGCGGGTATGAATCAAATCCATGATGCTCTTTATGCTGCCGGGATCCTCCATCACTTTCTTAATATCGAAAATTTCCCTCATCCAATTTTTGGGTTCTTGCTCTATCATAAATATATAATGGTGTCCGTTTGCCTGCATATAGTCAAATGCGTGTCCTCCACCCACTAGCCATTGATGGAAAACATCTTGTATGTGGTGTTCCGATGCGTAGCTGGGCTTATTGGTTGTTCCGTCCATGTAGGTGATAGCCACTTTGCCGGTACCGTTTTCAAACCTGGGGATAAAATAATTGCTGTTTTTTCCCAGTTCCACCGGAACAATGGTCGGTTGCATCCCCATCTGATAACCCGGATCAAATGATACCTTATCAGGTTTTTCCGAGACCACTTTACCATCTTTTACCTCCCAACGCAAAAACATGTTTTGAAACGAAACCCCCATATATAGGAAGGCATGTTTTTTAAGATCTCCCTTTACAAATATTTTTCTTCCCACATCTTTATTCCCCGGTAAATCATCCAGATCAACATCATACGAAAACAACAGTTCAGGCTTGGCCGTAACTCCTTTCCACCAAAACATGTGGATGGTATTGGTCCCTCCGGCCGGTATCCAACGAGACATGTAAAAGTTAGTCGCGACAATATTTCCCGCTTCATCTCCCGCCATGTACAGGGGAACGGTACGGGTGAGCGTTTCCCAGTCTATTCCTTCAAAAGACATAGTTCCGGCCTTAGTCCCATCCTTGATATTATAGTAATCAAACTTTGTTCTTTCATGTACAACAAGGTAGTCTCCGCTAAATGCTATCGCCCCATTATTGTGCTGTACGAAATCAAGTTCACTTGCTGTTTTCCTCCAAAGTTCAATACGAAATGGACCGCTAGCCGTCAGTTCATATGTAATATCTTTTAATAAATTATTGACGGTAATTGAATTGGGTTGTGTTAAATCCAATGTTAGCAATGTATCGGTTGGGGTGATCAACTTAGCTCGTTTGGAAATTTCAAGTTTTACCGGCACAGCTTTTCTCTCTTCCGTGCTAAGATTTGCGAACTCCAGATGAATTGTCCTGTTTTCATTTGAAATAACAGCAGTCGTTATCCGGTTCCCATCTTGAGCTGTCACTGATTTGATTGGATTTAATACCGGATTTACGGGTATGGATTCATCCATTTTTTCTTCTTGGCATGAATACAATAAGATTCCCATGCAAAAAAGTGCGAGAGTTATTTTTATTATTTTATTCATAATCGTGCTTTTAAAATTACCACCATGGATTTTGTGCTAAATTTTCACTTTTGTCAATTTCTGTCTGAGGTATCGGAAAGAGATAAAAAGCTTTTCTGAAGACCCGAGTCTCGAAAGGAACGATATTATAGAATTCCGTTGTAGAGAAATTGTTCGTTTTATCATCTCCGGCATTAATATCCAAGCCCCACATTCTTCCACCGTCTCCATATTTCCGGTTGTCAACAGCGCCTCCCTCATCGGGTATATGTGCAAGCCAGCGGCGTCTCGTAGTGAAATAACGGTCCCCTTCAAAGCACAATTCAATTTGTCGTTCGCGGATGATAAATTCTCTTTGTGCATTTTGGTTTCCTGCAATTTCCGGCGAGGCTTCAAATGCTGACGGAATTCCTGCCCGTTCCCTGATCATATCCCAGTATTTGCGGATATCGGTATTGTTTGGATCGTATTCGTTCAATGCCTCGATGTAGTTCAGTAAGATCTCCGCATAGCGGATAAACACATCCATGTATGTTTCAGGAAA
>DAIPML010000255.1:0-5244 GCA_036768735.1 Clostridiales bacterium
ACAACAATCAAAGGAGATGCTTATATGAAAAAACAGATTTTTGCTCTACTAATAGTGTTTCTTCTGTGTTTGTCTATGCCTATAACCACATTGGCGGAAACGGACATGGACGGCAATCCACTACCAACTCTTGAAAAACCGGTGAGCATAACCGCCCGTCTCACTGATGTCACTGACGAAATGCTCCTGCGTTATACCCAGCCCGACAGCATAGAGGAAATAATCAATAATGATGATGATGGCTGGGCCGCTCCCTTTATTGAGCTTGATATGAAAATCAATGATGGCGATTGGACATTTAACAGAACCCCCGGCGGTTTTCGCAATACCACACTGGAGGATCATTATGAAGAACTCTTAGCTGATCTATGGCCCGGTCTATCCGGTAGCTTCGTCCTGTACCCAGGCTCCACTATCCAAAACGAGTTAAATTCATTTGATTCATGGCTTTACGCCAATTGGTTTGGGTTTGAGTCATGGGGTATGGAAAACAACACCTACTATTTTCGCTTCCGTTATGTTTACGAATATGATTTTTATGATAAAGCTACCGATACATGGGGAGTTAAAGAGATTGTTTCACCTTGGTCGGATGTTGCATCGATTGGGAAAAACGCATCCGGAGTGATTCCTGAAAAACTTGATGCACCCGTTAATCTTAAGGGAGAGCTCAAAAAATATATTGACGGACGTCCTTATTTCCACTTTAACTATACAATTCCCGAAGACGTTAAAGAATTTAACAAGCATATTGAAATACTTAACTACATGGACTGGAAAATCGGTAGCGGAAAGTGGGCTTCCGAAAGCGGAGGACTTCTGTTTGAACAAGGTGATAACATAATTTCAAGTACTATGGATATTGATCCCATAGACAACGGCGGATTGGGTGAAGTTGACATCGAGAAAAACACTTATGCTTTCCGTATGTCTTTTAAGTTTAAGAAGCCTGACGGAACCTTTTACTACTCTCCATACTCCAATATTGTGGTAATTGGTGTGGATGCATGGTCAAAAACCTCTTCGTGGGCTGAAGATATAATGAAAAAAGCTTATGGTTTTGGGCTCATTCCGGATTGCCTCATGGGAAAAAATCTGACCGAGGGTATCACTAGGGCGGAATTTGCGGCAGTATCCGTCAAGGTTTATGAGGCTCTTTCGGGAGCGAAGGCTACTCCCATCGCTGTGAATCCATTTACTGACACCAATGATCCTGAAGTCTTAAAAGCCTATAATGTAGGTGTCACTGATGGTGTAGGCAAGGGCGTGTTCGCTCCGAACACACTTTTAAACCGTGAACAGGCAGCAACCATGCTTACCCGTGTGTACAAAAAGGTATCCATGTCCGGCTGGACTCTTTCTACAGATGGTCAATACACTTTGGATTATACAAAGCCCGCACTTTTCAACGATGATGAAAAAATTTCAAATTGGGCTAAGGATTCGGTATACTTCATGGCTGCTAATGGCATAATCGCCGGAACGGGCAATAACCTATTCAGCCCAAGAGCAACGACTCCTTCAGAGATAGCTATGAATTATGCCACTGCAACCCGTGAACAAGCGCTTACCATTGCAGTGCGTATGATTGAAAACCTGAAATAAACTTGAAATTAACCCGAAATTAAATGTGAGATTTATGTGAAGCGATCATTAAGATAAACTTTCAAACTTAGATATATCCTCATATAGCGACGGAAGCAACTGCAAAAACAGCTGCTTCCGTTGTTTTATACCTTTTTTGAAAATGACAGATTCCATGGGCGAGCAGACCGGATGCATGAGCGAGCAGCAAGCTTTAGCTTGCGACCAGCTAAGCTTTAGCTTGCGACCAGCTAGGCTTTGCTTGCGACCAACTAGTCTTTGCTTGCGACCAGCCAAGCTTTAGCTTGCAGCAAACCTATCATTGAAGGATTATTTCTAAGTGAAGCAAGAATGTGTTTATCACTCAACATGATCTTTAGCGGTTCACTACGATTACTCTCCCACCCTGTTCAGCAGGTTCCTTACTTTCTGCATAAATTCAGGCCAGTTCACATCCTCCATATAATTCATTATTGCAACTTCTTGGATACCGTGATGCTCAACAAATTGAGGCACACCCATTTTTGTAAAATCACTGTTGTAAAACCGTGAATCAATAATATAAATTTCTTCATAATGGGGCAGGAAAAACGGAATAATCGCATTTCCAAACGAATCCTTTATGACCAAAAGCTTTTTACCGTTTTTAACCTCAGTCTTTATAACAGACCAGGTTCCGCCACCGGAGCTTATAAAGACATTGTATTTATCCTTTTTTTCCGCATAGCTTAACTCTATAACTTTTTTCTTGCTGGGAGTGTGCCCGTTGTACATTGTGTAGTCATATTCGACAAAAGGAAGATAGACACGAATTGTGTCCGGATTCGCCTCGAGGCTTTTATCCAAAGTTTTCGTATAGGCACTTCCCAAAAAATTTTGAAGCTCCGCTGTTTCATACCTGTCAAGGGGAACAGGTTCTTCACCTCGAATTTTCATAAACTCGCAGTAAGCATAATATGCTCCGAGGGCAGTCCAGTGATGATCCGTCTTAAAATAGATGTATTCGTCCTTATGCGGGTTTAAGGCTTCAAACAGATCTACGGAGAAAATGTCCGGATTCATATTTTTATTTATATATTGAAGCGCTTCATTCTGGGAGTCATTAAGCCCCTTGTACCTTTTAAGTATCGCAAATTCTCCTGCTGTCGGGGCGATCATGGAATATAGCTTTATATCTTTCCCAAGAGTTTCATTGTACATATTAAGGGTTTCAGTGTAATAATCAATGGATTCCTTTTGAAAACGGAATAGCTCAACAGCCTTTCCATCAATTATAAGCCAATAGCCCATATTACCGTCATCTCTTGGTTCAAAATCACTTGGTTTTGTTGTTTCCACCGGTATCTGGGTTGGTGTAGGTTCTGCTTTTTGCGTTGGTTCTATACCAGGCACAACATCGGTCGGTACCTGGGTCGGCCCGGGTATTTCTGTACCTTTATCATCCGTATCGGGAATATTATCCCCGAGGTTATTATCACTTGGCTCAGGCTCTGCAGGTCTGTCTCCTTCGGTAACAATTAGTTTTGCTCCAGGATTCACCGTTAACGCATCACGGATGTCCCTGCTTAATAAAATCATTTTGTCTCTTAAAAAGAAAGTATCATTATAATAATTCTCCAAATCCATAATATAATTGCCTTTGAAGAGTCCTTCCGTTGAAAACTCCGGTTTTTGTTGAAGAGCCCTGTTTTCCACCTCAGAAACAGTTGGTTTATTTTTATTCAGCATATTGAATATGCCCAATGCAGATACTATAAGTAAAAATAATATAGGCTCTATCCATTTTCTTTTCATGTCAAATCCACCTCATAATTCTACCGTAGAAACTCAGCTTCGCTTGTTTTCATAAACCAAATCCGGTTGGCAAGGGTAAATCTTCCTTGAGGGAGCGTTTCAGTAGTTTCGCTCCTTTGGTACGCTCATTAGTTTTGGACACTTACCTTAACAACAGGCTACCGGCGGTGGTGCGATATCACGCCTTAGCATGTCGGCACCAGTAACTCAAAACACTGCTAACAGGCTTAGGTTGAAAAGTTGAGTTTTTTAGTGAAATTTTTAATCATCCTAAAACCTGAAATATAAAAACGGGTTATAGGTTTGTGAAACCATAAATATCAGTGTTGTGATAAACACCAACAAATACAGCATGGGTTTTACATAAGCCTTTAGCCCATAAATCAGTTTTGTTCTGCCGGCAAAAACCTTTTTTACTGCGTTAGTAACAAATTTCGCCACAGGGGTACATGCAATAAGACATATAACAATGAAAACAATGTTGTTTTCCAGAATAAGCGTTGCATTAAAGTCAATAAAGCTTCTCCCTGAAGTTCCAAACATAGCACCAAGGAAAGAAAACAGTCTTGCCGTGTCAG
The DNA here is from genome assembly GCA_036768735.1 of Clostridiales bacterium. Lineage (GTDB taxonomy): Bacteria > Bacillota > Clostridia > DSM-8532 > DSM-8532 > JAAYGP01. The sequence continues at coordinate 3,957 of DAIPML010000255.1, forward strand.
TGAAATAGAAGAAAGCCCAGCCAATAAGCACAAAAACAATAAAATACAGCCTTGATATTATTGCAGGAATTTTTTCAATCAACTTCCCTAAGAAAAGCTTTTCAAGCAGAATAAACACAAAATTAAACAATCCCCAGAATATGAAATTCCAGTCGGCACCATGCCATAGTCCAGTTAAAAACCACACAATAAAAAGATTTCTTATATGATTTTTACGGTTTCCTCCTAACGGAATGTACAGGTAATCCCTGAAAAACGAACTTAATGATATATGCCATCGCCGCCAGAACTCTGTAAAGGATTTTGAAATATATGGGTAATCAAAGTTCTCTTTATACGTGAAACCAAACATTTTTCCAAGACCTATTGCCATATCCGAATAGCCCGAAAAATCAAAATAAATCTGGAATGCAAACAGAATTATACCCGTCCATGCTCCAACGACAGATAAGCGAACAAGGTTCCCATCCAGAAATGTGCCTGCCAGCTCGCCAGCGATATTCCCAAGTAAAACCTTTTTCGCAAGCCCCAAAGCAAAACGCCGTACTCCGGCTATAATCTGATCCCAGCTTTCTTTGCGGTGTTCTATATCTTCCGCAATATCCTTATAGCGTACTATTGGACCTGCAATGAGCTGATGGAACATTGAAACATACAGCAGTAATTTAATGGGGTTTCTTTGTGCTTTAACATCTCCCCTGTATACATCAATAACATAAGATATTATTTGAAAAGTATAAAAGGATATACCGATTGGCATGCTTATTTCGGGTATATTAATTCCTAAACCTATAACAGAATTAAGAATATCTATGAAAAAACCAGTATACTTAAAAAGGAACAAAAACAACAAATTACCTGTAACGGTTAACGCTACAATTACTTTTCCCTTAACCTCTTTCCTGTATCTTTCAGCAATAATTCCGTTTAAAAAACTGAATAACGTTACAAAAAGAAGAATGGAAATCCACAACGGTTCACCCCAAGCGTAAAATATAAGGGATGATAAAACCAATACCCCATTGCGGTAGCGTCTGTTTGGACATATATAATATAAAATCAAAATTACCGGTAAAAATATACACAAAAAAATAAGACTTGCAAAAACCAAAATATATCCTCCTGTAGCTCCTTTATCTTTAGCTTATGTATTATTGATCATACTCATAAGACCCACACTACTATAAGTGACCTGTATAGTATGCTGTTACGTCATGCAGGACACAAATAAATGGTACGCACCTTCGTTAACGGGTCGAGGCTTGTGGTGCGTTCCGGTGGGTACGCA
>DAIPML010000256.1:0-5194 GCA_036768735.1 Clostridiales bacterium
GGCGTATTTTACAAGTAAAAACGCTTGATGTTCAGCTTTGCTGAACGAGTTCACTCAAATGCTCGTGGCGTAAAGTGTATTTTGCAAGCGAAAACGTGCGATGAACACAAAATGCTCAAACGTTCATTGAATAAGGTTATGGGGAGTATTTAGCATGAAGAGACCAGTAAAAAAGAGGATAAACGCTTTTCCATATTTAATGACATTACCAACACTAGTAATATTGGTTTGTCTTACAATATTTCCATTGATTTTTAATGCTTATTACAGCATAACTGATTATTATTACCTCTCCCCCAAAAACATAAATATAGTCGGCGGAGAAAATTATATCAATATATTTAAGGATGTATATTTTCAACAGGCATTACTTAACACTGTTAAATTTACGATTTTAGCTGTGGTATTTGAAACGTTAATAGGGCTTATCCTTGCACTTTTTATAAACAACCTGAGAACGGCACGTAGAAGCATGAGAACCCTTGTTTTACTACCCACCCTGTTACCACCTGTTACAGTGGCTTTAATATGGCAAATAATGTTTTCAAACAATTATGGTATTATAAATAAAATGCTGGGATTTATCGGGATAGGTGAAGTAAGCTGGCTTATGGATGTTAAGACTGCTTTTTACTCAATACTTATTATTGACATCTGGCAGTATGTGCCGTTTACCTTTTTGCTTATCTATGCTTCTTTGCAAACAGTTCCAAGAGTGCAATACGAGGCAGCAAGAATAGATGGAGCCAATGCTTGGCATCAGTTTATCTATGTTACTCTTCCTAATATATTAAGTGGGGTTATCATGGTTATACTGTTAAGAGTAATTGATACTTTCCGCCTGTTCGATAAGGTAAACATTCTTACTAAGGGTGGACCTGCAAATTCCACAGCTACCATCACACAATACATATATCAATATGGTGTTAAAGGCTTAAAAGTGGGGTATGGTTCTGCTGCTGCGATAATTATGACTATCATTATATTGGTTTTAGCAAGCCAGTATATTAAAAAATCTTTTCACAACAGGCGGTAAGAGGGAAAAAATGAGGATACACTTTATAAATGTAGGGTATGGTGAAGCAATTTTATTAATAAAAGACAATTTTGTGATCCTTGTTGATGGCGGCACAAACCGTCCCAACGAGTATCTTGCGCCTGGAACCATTAGGGTGGAGGATTATATAAAAAAGCTCGGATATGACAAAATAGATTTATTAATAATTACCCATCTGCATGATGATCATGTGAGTGGTCTTGTAAACATAATAGAAAGTTTACAGGTAAAAAAAATATGGATAAACGTTAAACCGCTTAAAAGTACAAGTGACATAGTAAAAAGGTTTTCTCCTGTTGTAGCCGGTAATGAGAGTGGTATGCTCTTTATAAATGCATTGAGTAGTTATGCAAAAATCCTTGATCAGTGCTGTAAGAAAAATATACCCATTGAGCAAATAGGGAAAGTAAACGGGAAAATTAAACTGGAGCATGATATTGTCATGGATATTTTATCTCCGACTGTTTCAGTCCAAAATGAAATATCGAATCTTTTTTGTGAGCTCCGGGAAGAGCAGGATTTAAAGAAGGCTGAATGTCTTTTTTATAAGCTTGATTCATTAGGGAACTCCTCAAGCTTGGCTTTTAGAGTGGAATCAGGTGAAGTATCTGCTTTTCTTACGGGGGACCAGACAAAAGGCTGGGATGAGTTATACAGTGAATATGGCAACAGTTTGGAGAGCAAAATATTGAAGGTTACTCACCATGGGCAAATAGATGGTATGCCTCAAGCAATGCTTGATATTTCAAATCCTGAGTATATTGTTATATGTTCATCCGCAGACAGACGTTTTAATAGTGCACACCCATCAGTAATTGAAAGGGCTCAGGAACATCTATTGCATAACCATAAAAAAGGCGGGATTTATGTCACAGGCTTGGATGGAACAATTATTTTTCCACCAGTTTTAACACAAGCCTAAATTGTGTTTAAAATAAATATATTCTTGGAAGGTGATTAGTATGAAGAAGAAACTTCTTACATCGTTGTTACTCATAACATGCGTAAGTCACTTTGACAAAAAGGTGGTAAGGAATGCTTTAATGCTTCCTTTACCACCTTTTTAACTAGTAATCATTCAGGTTCCCATGCTTTATATTTTTAGCTAAAAATACAACTCTTTAGGTTTAACGCAGTTTGTAATTCTTTAATTTCTCGTCAAGTGCAACAACAAGTTTCCCTAGGCTTTCAGAAGCATCACTGAGCTCTTCAAAGGCTTTCGTTTGTGATTCGGTGGTTGCTGACATTTCTTGACTTGCAGCAGCGGTTTCCTGAGAAACCGATGATATATGCTCAATGCAGTGAATTACTTCGTCCTTATCGTTCTGCATAGTAATCACTGACTCGTTAACACTTTTGAATTTGCTGACTATTTCAAAAATTGCACCTGCAATATCGTCAAAGGCTTTACCTGTTTTTTCAACTGACATATTTTGCTCACTGGAGGCTTTTCTTAAATCGTTCATAACGGTTACTGCCATTTTAGAATCTTCACCGATGCTTTCAACGAGGTTTGTTATCTCCAAATTGGACAATCGGCTTTGGTCGGCAAGCTTACGCACTTCGTCGGCTACAACAGCAAAGCCACGGCCTGCTTCACCGGCACGAGCAGCCTCTATAGCAGCATTCAATGCTAGAAGGTTTGTTTGCTCTGTAATGCTTTCAATGGAGTCAGTAAAAGAAGTTATTTGTTGAACAGTCTGTACAAGCTTTTCTATAACGGAGAAAATCTTTTCAGACGCAATGTAATTCGTTTCTGTTTTTTCCTTTAGGAATTTAACAGCATCAACGCCTGCAGCGTTCACTTGTGTAATTTTATCGGTTTCCTCAATAATATCGTTGGAACTATCATAAACTGAATTAATTTGGCCGGCAAGCTTTTCAACTGCCATAACGCCGTTTTGAGCTTCTTCTGCCTGGCTGGTTGCCCCCTTTGATATGTCATCTGTGGTACGGGATATTAATTGTATTGCATCCGAAGCGTTTTGAGAAACTGTTTTGACAGTGTAAGATGCACCGTTTATAGCAAGGGATAACTGGAAAAATCCATCGATTAGCTTTTTAATATCACTTAATACTACGTTTACTGTTGTTGCAACAGGACCTAGAATGCCGTACTCTCTAGGAGATATTAATATTGAAAAGTCGCCCTGTTTAATTTTATTCATTTCATTTGCGAACCTGTCTGCAATTTTTTTAATAGAAAACTCCATAACATACTTCAAAACCAATCCTTCAACAATAGCGAAGGCTGCAAATGCAAAAAATATTATCCAATTTTTAGTTTGGACGCTTAAAATGACTCCAATCGCACCGGCTGTAATTGTGGATATTATTAATGCTGTTTGATTAATATTTTTGTCTTGTTTTTCTTTTTTCATTAAAAGTACCTCCCTATACACTTAGCATAAATACACTTCACTTCATATGTCGGCAAATACAGATGCATAAGTTTACATGTTTAAACAATAAAGTTAAAGAAAAATAATAAAATTGTCGTATAATGTTGAAATTAGTATATCATAGCCATTGAAAAAAGAAAACAATACCTTTTCAAGTTTTACCTATATTAAGAGCTTTCGTAGAAACGTTGATAAGGGTAGTCAGATCACGTTTTATACTGTCAAGCTAAAATGCTTTACATAGGCTTTCGTAGAAACGTTGATAAGGGTAGTCAGATTACCGCTCAATTTCTTCAATCGTAATATTGCGTGTATGGTTAGTGTGATCCCATCCTTTGCTGCCTGCGTCTTTGATTCCTGCAATAGTCACTGGCAGCCATGTTAAGCAGTAGAAGGGATAAATAACAAATCCCAGTATGATTCTGAAGTCCCACTTCTTATCATATAGAACAACAAGCGGTCCGAAAAGCGATTGTATTAAAACAATCACTAACCATACCTCGGATGGAAAAGCGTATCCGATTATGTAAAACGGCATGGATGGAAAAGCTGATTTTGACCAAGAAAAAATTGTAGCCAAACCAAAGCATATAAAATGAACGGGTTGGAATAAATAAATAGCACAATCAAAAGCCTTAATATTCGCCTCTTTAAAGGATTTTTTAAACAGAGTTGGCATGTAACGCAGCGCACAATCTGTGTGACCTTGCATCCAACGCTTTCTTTGCCTCCAAGATTGCATGAAAGTCAAAGGTTTTTCATCATAAACAACTGCTGTTTTGCAAAAAGCAACTTTCCTGTCGTGCATAACAAGCTTCATTGTAAATTCCAGATCCTCAGTCAGACATGTGGCTCCCCAACCGATTTCCCGGATGATATCAGTCCGCACACAGAAACCGGTTCCACAAAGTCCGCAGCTAAGACCAAGATTATATCTCGTTTGCTGAAAAATTTTGTTTGATAACCAGAAAGCTATTGAATAAGACAGTGATATCCATGTATCATATGGGTTTTTGCTGTCAATATAACCTTGTATAACTTGGTGTCCTTTGGAAAGCATTTTATTCATTTCGGATAGATAGCAGGAAGAAACAACATTATCGGCATCAAAAACACATATTGCATCGTATTGCTCATCCATCGTAAAAATTCTGGAGAAAGACCAATCTAAAGCATAACCTTTACCGGTCTCATAGAGGTTGTTTCGGGTTAAAATCCGAGCACCTGCACTTTTCGCCTTAAGCTCTGTGTTATCAGTACAATTGTCGCAGATAACATATATATCGAACGAATCCGAAGGATATTGCTGTTTTTTCAAGCTATTTATCATACTTCCTATTACGCTTTCTTCATTATGAGCCGGAATTACTATGGCAAAGCGATTATATATATTAGCCGTCTTTTCTGTCTTATTTATCTTTTCCGGAAAGGGTACCCATCCTGCAATCATTATAACAAGATAGTATACCCCCAATAAAAATAACAAAAACTGTACAAAGAATGAAAATGAAAAAACAAGCAAATATAATACTCTGTCCATATATTCCTCCGCTAAATTGCTAAACAAATTATTGCATTCAAGCACAGTTTTATTTTCTACAACCCGGTTAAAAATATGTTTGGTAAATCAAGCATTTTAATTTGATTAATTATGGGAAATATTTGATTTACCGAAGATGCAGGGAATGATATAATTTTGGGAAGGGTTATTGTTGTGAACTATAAATATGTTGAA
>DAIPML010000257.1:0-5191 GCA_036768735.1 Clostridiales bacterium
CAATAAAATACTTGAAGAAAAAATCAACACAATCATTGATATGTTACTATTCACAGTCCATAAAGAAGGGCATGCCAAAAGAAGGTCTGCAGAACAAAGCTATTTACTAGCTTTGTTCTGTAGCATCCAGAATTTCTTTCAGTTTTAACGGTTCTCCTTTGCATAATCGAAGTAGTGCATAGAACTCATTTACACCGTTCCTATAGCATGTTTCGATATAGGATTTGATATTGGCATAGAATGAGGCTGTTTTAACATTTTGAAACTGTCCGGATACCTTCATCTTTGATTTTATGCCCCGAAGGCTCCTTTCACTGAGATTATTTGTAAAAGGAATTTCAAAGTTCACCACCCATGCAAGATATTCATTTTTAAAATCTAATACCCGCAAGATCAGTGTTTTCTCATCCTTGGCATAATACAATGAGTCCGCTTCTTCATTTTCTTTGTATGCGTCGATCATTATGTTGTTGAATTTTTCAAAAAAACTTGAAAGTTCTTCCGGACTGAACGCTGATATGCCATCGGCTATTAGCCCGTCTCTTTTCGTATTGGTGTCAGTAAGCAGTTTTGCCAGTTGCTCCGCCCATTTGTGTCCAAGATTGTCTTGAACCTTTTTCAAGTCTCTTAGCAGATGCTGGTTACACTCGGCATTATCGTATGAGTAGTCAGCGTTATAGTTTACCTTGTTATGGTCATGTACCACAGTGGTGGTGGAAGGAAGCAACTTCAGAATGCCGTCGTTGTCCAAGCCTTCCTTGTCTTTGTGCATATGAGCCTTGTACAGAGCAAGTTTTTCTGTCCCGTAGAACCTCAGACAGGCTCTCTCGGTGTTAATCGAAATGACTGTATCGTCCCAAGATACAAGCTCCTGTTTCAACAATTCCTTTTTGATATCCTCGCAAAAATCATAGGCGTTCCGTGAGGCTCTCTCTTGGAGCTTGCACAGATAACCTTCTGAAAGTTGTATCTCTCCGTTGGTGAATCCATATGTCATCTTACGAACCTTGTTCAAGGCCACATTACCTTGGTTCATGAGCGTCAAGGCCATTGCCTGAACCTGGACGCCATACTGGTTTTCTTCCTTCAGATCTGCCGGTATCTTCTCGCGCACTTCCTTTCCACAATGACGGCACCGTTTTACCCGGAAGCTGTGGCGTATTTTTGTAACGACTACCTTGTAATCAAGACAATCTTTTTCTATCACGTCGCCTGTGTCTTCCAGGTCTGTACTTTGGCATTCCGGGCATTCGCCCGGGACATGATCAACATAAGAGTCGACTTCGGAATCCTCAAAGCATTCTAATTTTTTCTTGGTATGCCCTTCCTGACCACCGATTTTCTTTCCCGTCTTCTGGCGACTATTGGGTATCACCTTTTTCTTGTTTATCGGCGTACTGCTTGTCGGGATACCGCTGTTTGTTCCGTCAGTATTCCGGAGGGCCTCCGACCGAGCTTTATCTTTTTCCAGTTCGACTATTTTAGCGGCTTGAGCGGCATTTTGCTCGGCGAGTTCCTGATTTTGTTTTTCCAAGGTTTTGTACCTATGCATAAGTAAATCGTAGTGATAATTCAACGAACGGATTTCTGCCGCAAGCTTTTCGTTTTTTTGGTACATCATTTCGTAATCCTTGTATAGGTGTTTTCCGTAATCTGTACTCATATCTGCCTCCTCTACTGTTCCAAAAGTTTCGACCGGTAATCAGCATCCAGCGGATAAAGGTAAATATCTTTTATCGGCAAGATTGCATTATGGTGACCTCCGTCACGACCACGCCCTGTTGTGCTGCCCACACATATCCAATTGGCAGCACGATAGCAGGTGCCTCGAAAACGGGATTTTTCAACAAATGTTTCTAAACAAAAGACCGGATGTCCATATTTCTGTTGCCAATCCTCTGAAATCCTATGTGAAATCAGTGACAAAATGTGACTCGCCAAATGTTTTACAGTCACCCATTCAAATATCAGAAAACGTTGATTGTTCGTCATCCTACTCAGACCCTGTTTTCTTTGGTTTTTATCCCATGCGATGAATTGATCCCGTTCCCGGCACGCCCAAGCCGCAGAGCCGAACATCAGGCAAGATAACGGCTTCCCATCCCGACTGTATACTATGTACTTCATGTTCTCTCCGATTGTGCGGTCATAACCGAGATAGTGGTACTGGTCTATGTAGGATTTGAACAAGGCAAGTTCTTTGCCCGAATTCACTATGCGTACCTGTAAAGGACGAAGTTGTGCAAGGTTTGTATTGATTGGTGTTTTATCATGTTCAAAATGTGTTATTCTATCGGCTCTGCGAGATCCCGAAGGAATTTGGGAAGCCGGGAGCTTAATCTTGCCTTCTTTGTCGAGTTTTCGCAACAAATCCCTACAGGAAATGTCTTTCAAACTTCCGTCCGGGCTCTGCCAACCCCATAAGCGACATATGTGTTTCGATATCTTTGTCCGGTTCCATTCGGCATTTTCAGTAATGATACTCCTGATTTGTTCAATCCTTTCTTCCGTTATCTCGGGTCTGGTCATATATTTCATACATGAGTTTTCCTTTCACTGATCTCATAATGCTATATTCGACGTCTAAAAAAAGAGTCCTGCATCCCGAAAAAATATTTTTTTTATTTTCTTTAAAAAGAAAAAAGAGTGACAAACTTTGAGCTTTGTTTTGTCACTCTTCTTCATCCAATCTATTCAGTTATGTTCTTCAAAAATCGCCATTAGGTGTTACTGGAATTTTAAGAGGCTGTGAATAGTAACGTTTTTTATGCGATTGCCCTGATTCAATACCATGGCGAATTCATGAAGACAATTAATGGTAAGTTAACAAAAAACGCAAACAGGATGAAAAATAGCTGGACTTATTTAACCATATGAATTAGTATATTGCTTAGAAATATATCTATCGGAGGGATAGTGATGAGCAATAACTTGTATGAAGGCGAATTCTTTGATTTTTTTGGTGATTTGCAGGACACTCGACAGGAGGGGAAAGTGTACCACATATTGATAGACATACTATTTATCGTGTTAAGTGGGATACTTTGCGGATACGACGAATGGGAGAATATACATGTATGGGCAAATGCTTCTATCACTCAAAAGTGGTTAAAAAAATATATAGCATTAAAACATGGAACACCATCTTTATCGACAATCAAACGAGTTTTTGCTATCATGAATCCGGAAGAATTTTCGGCTAGATTTACTGAGTGGGTACGAGCAGGAATTAAGCTGCCCGATAAAGACATTGTATCTATTGATGGAAAAACATCAAGAGGTTCTATTGATATCGGGAAAGGACAAAAGGCTATTCATATGGTAAGTGCACTATGTCATTCGCATGGTTTGATCATTGGTCAAACAAAAACTGACGAGAAGAGCAACGAAATCACTGCAATTCCAGAGCTTTTAGACCAATTAATGATTGAAGGATGTATAGTCACCATTGATGCCATGGGTCTCCAGACTAAGATCGTTGAAAAGATTGTGAATGACAATCATGCGGATTATGTGATCAATCTCAAAGGAAATCAGGAAACACTACACGAGGAAGTGAAAGGATACTTTGAAGAGTTGGAACAGTCGGAGGAATTAGAGAAGATTAAGCAGGCCGCATCCACTCAAGAGAAAGACAATATAATTAGAGAACATGGGCGCATCCAAGCTATAAAGACGCTCGACAAAGGACACGGCAGAATTGAAAAACGCACCTATTTTTATTCCACCGATATTGATTGGATGGTGGATGCTAAGCGGAAATGGGTGAAACTCACTGGTATCGGCATGGTTCTACGAGAAGTGGAGTATCTATCAGAGAACAGAAAAACGAGTGAAGTCGCTCATTATGTCGCTAGTGTCAACAATGTTCTAGATTTTACAGTTGCATCTCGCAACCATTGGGGAATCGAAGCGTGCCATTGGTCTCTAGACGTCATATTTAGAGATGATCAGAACCAAACCAAACAATCGGTAGCGGCACAGAATTTAGCGACTGTTCGACGTATGGTGTTTAATACACTACAACAAGAAACAAAAGTAAAACCGAAATTTAGCAAACCTAAAAAAAGAACATTGGCTTCGGTTGATGAAGAGTATCGGGATCTATTGATCCGGATGAGCTTCTAAAAAATACATAAAAAACTTTCAGTTCACGATATTAAATAGGACTAGGAACACTGTAGGAGTACAGAAAGTGACTGTCTGTTTCCGCTATGGGATGGCTGGTTTTTCTGTGTTCAAATATTAAGGGAAAGGAGTCCTCGGCCCAAGATATCGTGCGTAAAGTGAATATATATAAATTTTTTTCAAGCTTGTTTCGCAAGCACTGGAAATATGTGTATTCGTGAATTCGCCGTGTTGGAAACCGGAGTAGTCCTTGACAGTATGGTGTTTTATGGTTAATATGGGGTAGAGAAGTAGAATCTTTTATAAAAAGCGTGGAATCAATGTTGCTGCCGAGATGATCATAGAAATGGGTGTTTCAATTTGATATTTTAATAATGTTAAATACGACACAAAAGAATTCTCTTCACAAATTGGATTTAGACTTATTTTATATGAGTAAAAATCTAACTCAGGGTTTTTTCAAGACCATTTAGGAGGTGAACTCTTTGCATAAGAAGATTTTGGTTGTCATTAGAAACAGTATTTTTGCATTAAAAACGATGTTTACTTATGCTCCTGTGATATCAAGTACATACATTGTTGTTTCCCTCGTCTCTTCATCATTTTCAGTGATTCAAATTCTATTTTTACAATATTTAATCGACAGTGTTGTAGAATATTCAAACAGTGCCAATGCCGTTTCTTCTGTTTGGTTATGGGGTGTACTGTATGTTACATCCCTTATTGCCGCGGGAGTTTATCGGTTTTCACTGGCAAAAATGGGACGTTACTTAAATAGGAAGCTAACAAAAACATTATCTCCTGCCGTCATCAGAAAATTTTCTTCAATTGAATACCGGTATTATGAAAATAGCCATTTTAAAGACATTGTTACACGTATGACACAAAATCCTCAGCAGACAGTACATAATACTTTTTTCTCGGTTGTCACAAGCACAAAATCAATCATTAATTTAGTCGGGATCGCTATTGTGTTTTTCGCCGCATCCGTGTGGATTGGTTTAGGTGCCGCTCTTATTGGTATTCCCATGAGTATACTGGATTTTAAAAACACAAAAAAGCA
>DAIPML010000258.1:0-5160 GCA_036768735.1 Clostridiales bacterium
TTTCTAAAGGGCGCGGATATTTTATTCGGAAATCTGGAGCATCCCATTACAGACCGGCAAAAGAGTCTGGACAAGGAGCACAAATACATTCTAAAAAGCGGCTCTGAAGCAATCCAGGGCATTCAATATGCAGGTTTCAACATACTGAGCCTGGCAAACAATCATATTATGGATTATTATGCTGAAGGTCTTGATGACACAATCAGAATTCTGGATGACAATAAAATCTCATATACGGGAGCCGGAAAGGATCTAATCGATGCAAGAAAACCGGCGATAATTGAGAAAAAAGGGGTTAAAGTCGCCTTTCTGGCTTATACTGATTTTGCTGAAATCAAGTATCAGGGAAATCCACCCCTTTGTTTTGCAGCCGACATTGGAAAACCCGGTGTTGCCCCGCTGCGGCCTGAATTTATTCTGGAAGACATTCAGGAAATCCGTGAAAAGGCGGATATCCTGATTATCTCCCTGCATTGGGGGAAAGAAGATACCTTTCAAATCAGCGAACAACAAAAGGAATTAGTCCGCAAATTATGTGACACCGGGGCAGATATAATACTTGGGCATCACCCCCATTGGTTTCAGGGCATAGAAATTTACAACGGAAAGCCTATTGTATACAGCCTGGGAAATTTTATTTTTGACCAGCCCGGCCAGGAAAGCAAAGAATCCTTTATTCTTGATTTTACTTATCAGGGTGCTGAATTAACCGGCATTACCGCAATCCCCGTTCAAATAATGAATAACTACCGGATTGTCCCTCAAAAAGGGGACAAGGCAAAAGAGATGCTGGAGAGGCAGCTGCGCCTTTCAGAGGAGCTGGGTACCAGTGGCACCATTCTTGATGATATGATGATTATGCACTAATCCATACATAAATCTCTGTTCAAATAATGAATAACTGCCGGATTGTCCCTCAAAAAGGGGGCAAGGCAAAAGAGATGCTGGAGAGGTTTATAAGAGACTTTGGAGGTTTATATAGCCTCTGTCTTAAAAAGATTATAGTTTAATTCATGAAATTTATTGACATGTTTATATTGGGTTAAGTGTAATTAGTAAAGTATAATTAACTTGTTTCATATCTTCCTCATGAACATTTTCAAATATATCTGCTTCATTGAAATCGCTTACTTCGTCATTTAGCATTTCGTTAGACTGCGCCATAATGGAAGCACGCAAAAAGAGGACTTACCGTCCTCTTTTAGAATGTTATCTTTTTGCTTTAATGTCTTCTTTAATTCTGGCTGCTTTACCAACTCTGTCACGCAGGTAATAGAGTTTTGCTCTTCTAACCTTTCCTCTTCTGACAATTTCAATATTGTCTACTAAAGGAGAATGGAGAGGGAACACCCTTTCAACCCCAATACCAAAAGACAATCTTCTGACAACTATTGCGCGTCTAATTCCGCTGCCATGCATACCGATAATATAGCCTTCAAATAACTGAAGCCTTTCACGCGCACCTTCTTTTACCTTGACAGCGACCTTTACATAGTCTCCAACCATAAGGTTCGGAAGGTTTTCCTTCATGTTTTCCTTTTCCAGTGTACGGATAATATCCATTTCGTTTCCTCCATATCATAGACGTTCTTGCCTATATTCACTTGTTTCATCCCGAAACAGATAAGCAGAGGACCGCCCGTATTCACGCCGTAACATTATAGCATAGCATTTCCAATGTGTAAAGAGCAAATTATTACCGTATTTTTCCATGCAGGAGCATTATATCTACCCCTTGAGATATACAGCTAATCTGTAATTATCGCTTCTGTTTTAGTAGACGATAAATCTATTATGCACTCATTGAAGAGATTATGTATCCCACGCTTTCTTTAGTATCCTTGGCGAGTGATTATGTAAACCTCTCCCCTCACCGGTGTTTGATAGTCGGATTTGCATTTCCCTAAAACCTGTATTACTTCGCTGAACAAAAACGTTATCCACATTTTTCTGTTTTTTAGTTCCGCAATTCCCTAATACCTATCTTACGAGTGATTCCATTACTTGAACCGCTTCCTTTTCTTTTTCATAAGCGGATTTTAGTAATGCAATAATCCTTGCCCTGACTTCAGCCAACGTTGCATCCTCGTTTGACTTAATTTTGAATGCTTCCATCCAAGCATTAAAAACAGTCCTATACAACTCCGCAAGTTCAGGCTTTCCGGCTTCTTCAAAGTATTTATAGGCGTATTCCTTCAATGCACCGTATGTTCCCAGAAAATATTCGGCGTTCCACGACGAAGCAATATCTGGATTTTCATCAAATATTCTTATTAAAGCAGGATAAGCATCAAGCCCTTTCGCATTGTCACACCATTCTCCACCTTTCAGATGGTTTACCGCAAGCTTCATCGTATTAAGTAAAATCTCTTCCTTTGTTTTATCAGAAGAGCCTGTTATGGTTAAAACCGAAAGAATCGGAATTTCACGCTTGCCTAAAGCATCATAGGGCATTTTCACATTGCTATAAGCTGTACTTGTCGGATCAGCTTTCTCTGCGTTGATTGCTAATGTATCAAACATCTGTATAGCATCGTCATAACCGGTGATAAGACCCCATTCTGGAACACCGATGTCCCATGATATAGCGGGAACACCCTTGTCAATGGAAGACTTGATATTCTTTATTGCTTCGAGCTGTCTTTCTCTTTCAATATGCTCCTGACCCCAATAACGCCCTACATAGTCGCAGAGTAGACCACCGTTTTCCACCCATGGTTTTTGACAGTCAAAGCCCCAAATGCTTGTAGCGGATGGACATAAGTCTGTATTGACCCACATACGGAACGCAAAACCACTAGTTGCAACAATATCTTCGGCATATTCAGGCCATGGGCTGTTTTTAACCGCACAGACCAATGATTTGGCGAAAGAAAACAGATACCCGGTCGAATCCTGTATGCCATCCCATGAAATGTTAAGCTGCTTTTTCATAATTTTTCCTCCAATGGTATGTAAATTTTCTCGCTGAATGTGCGAGATTCTTCAATATATGATTCAAACTCATAGCTGCATTTACGTCTGTAGCCGCTGTTTTGTGACCATTTGCTATTTATATAGTCCCATGTGCGATGAATAGTATTTACAAAATTATAATGTGAAGTCTTTGGAGTTGTGAAAACGGCATATAAACCACCTTGGATTGAAAGCTCCACCGTAGCGTCGGTATCGCCTAAAGCATAATTTTTTCGAATACCAATAAAATAGTCAAGCTTATTTTCCAATCTGTTCCATGCGCTTACACCAAAATCCTCACAAACTTCTCCACCCGACAGCTTTTTAGACCATTTTCGGCTGTTGTATTTGTTCCAGAAGTTCGGCGGAAATATTTCATCGCTTTTTAAAACTGTCAAAACAAAAGGTTCAAGATATATAATTTCTGGCACTATTTCAAATGGTTCTGTTTCAAAACTGATCGCTTCATATAGTTTAAGACTGTTCAATGCGGATCTGTATTCAGTCGGCAAGATATGGTGCTCTGAGTTAAAAGCTCTGATGAAGTTTTCCTTTGAATTGAAGCCATATTCAAAGGCTATCTCGGAAAACGGTACATCCTGCCGCATGTGTTTGATGATTTCGGTCAGCCTACGTTTTCTAATATAATCAGCCGGTGTAAGACCAGTTGCTTCCCTGAATACACGGATAAAGTGGTAATCGGAATATCCGGAAACACAGGCGCAATCAGTAACAGCAATTTCGTTTTTGAGATTTTCTTCAATATAGCTTATTGTCCGCATAATATGAGTCTTATAATCCATAATCACCCTCCTGTTTCAGAATAACACAAAAATAAAAAAAATCATTGATAAAAATTGCGGAACTTATTTTTATTGTCGTTAAAATAACGGAAGAAATTGCTTAGACCCGTTTTTTGCGAAGCAAAATAACGTACTTTAATTTATATGCTTGCGTAATAAAGCTATATTTTCAATACACCACTTCCTTACTCTTTTCCTAATTTATTCTGTCTCAATAGTGAAATCCCTACAGTAACTTTACTCGTGCAAATAACACATCAATTAAAAGAATTGCAGGCTTTATTATTCCAATATCGACCTGTCTTAAACTTAATGAAGGAGTTGATATTTCATCAAATACAGAATATAATAAACATAAAGAATACTTGAGAATTCAAGAAAGGATGGTATTTATGAATTTGGCTAAAATATCTGCTAATGGACAAATTACAGTTCCAGTTGAAATACGGCGTCTTCTTGGTTTGAAATCCGGTGATAAAATTTTGTTTTTACAAAAACCAAATGGTGAGATTGTAATAAATAATGTATCATCGCAGGCGATTTATAAAGCACAGAAAGCATTTGCAGGTGTTGCAGAGGATATTGGTATATACGATGAAGATGGTGTGCAGGACTTAGTGAATGAAGTACGGTATGGAAAGGACAAATAATCGATGAGGGTTTTAGTGGATACCAATATTCTTATTTCTACTATTCTCTTCCCACACACAAAAGTAGCAAAAGCACTCTTGTATATTACAGAACATCATGATGTGGTTTTATGTGACCGTAATATTTATGAACTGCGGGAAGTTCTAAATCGGAAGAAGCCTGATAAGCTACCAGATGTAGAAGTCTTCTTGGCAGAACTATCTTATGAGTTAATCCCTGCAGCTTATCATGCCGAAAAACTGATAAGAGATGTAAAAGATCAACCAATATTAAATGCTGCTATAATCTCAAATGTGGATATTATTTTAACTGGTGACAAGGATTTTCTTTGTCTGGAAATAGAACATCCGAAATGTATGAATGTTGCGGACTTTTTGGAACACGAAGGGATAGAGTTATAATACCGCTCTCACAATACTGAGGAGTAGTAAAGTCGTTATTGACAATATAGAAAACACAGAAGAACAAGAACTGGTTGAAGATTTATTCAAAGACTGGGCTATTGATGTTCCCTGTGAATATAGCAATACAATACTGGAAAAATATGTAGAAAGAAATCCTAACGAAAATGATATCAGTGACATAAAAAAAATACTACATGATTATATTGAAGTAAGTGACTTCGATGAATAATTGAATTCACCATCCATATTTCTTAACTTACAACAGGCTATATTTATTTGGCAACTGTTTCATTTTGCTGTACAATGGTGGAAGATAAAGCAAATTCTTATACCCTAAGGAGTTGATC
>DAIPML010000259.1:0-5149 GCA_036768735.1 Clostridiales bacterium
GTTGGGCCGTTGGTCATTGTCTGCATGTAGAACCTGATTGCCGGAAAAAAGCGGCAACGAGATCCCATACGCCATTATAAGCAAGTTGTTTTTCATTTCTTAATATCCAGGATTTTGAATGATCATACCTTTCGTTTCCCTGACTTCGTAAGCCGGAATCGGATATAATTCGTGCTTACCTGTTTGAAAACGCTCTCCTGCTGTGAACTTATATGACTTGACCAGTCCATCTGCGATTTCTTGATTGAATGTTTGAGCAAAGTTATCGATGGTTGTTTTCAACATATTCCATCGAATGAGATCAAATCGTCTGAATCCTTCGAAACATAATTCCCGCGCCCTTTCCAGATAAAGATAATCTCGAACTGACTGTTGGGTAGGAAAATCTTGTTTTTTAAGATCGAATTCAGTATCTGGTGTTGTAATGGGTTTCTCATACGCCCGGCGCTTGATCTGATTCAAACATTCTATTGCCAGATTATCAATCTGTCCCTCAGATTCATTCACAGCCTCAACATACATAAGTAGTACATCGGCATAACGTAATAATATATAATTCACATCCGTATTTTCCAGATCTTTCGGTGTTCCTGCCACCCAATTTCGTCTCCACTTCCCAGGGGCCCAGTTGTAGCTTTCATTATAAGGAATTTGTATGACTTTATCATTTTTATCAATTTTGAAAGTGCCAATCGCCGTTAAAAGCCGCGAATCATTTTTTTCAAAATATTTTGAAAAAATACCGTTGGTCTTGATAAAAGAGTTTCCTAATCCATATGATGAGTTACGATCAATCTCAGGCGAATTGTATGACCCTATTTTTCCTGTGTGTTCATCTTCTCCTGTCGGATTAAAAAATTGTATCTCATACATCACTTCTTTTGGCTCAAAAATATACTCACAGACATTTCTGAAAACCCTCTCATAGCTCGGATTCAGTGAATGACGTTTCGATTTTATTATTTCTTCCGTTATCTCTTTCGCCTTTGTATAATACTCTTTGTAATTGTCGGGACGCTTCATCATACCATCTTGACGTAATGAATAACCTGCACGGAAAAGATACACCCGGGCAAGTATTCCCATAGCGGCACCTTTGGAAATACGTCCCTCATAATTCGTCATCTCATCATGCCACGGAAGATCTACTATAGCAGCCTCCATGTCTTCAATTATTTGTTCATAAACTTGCTCTCTATCGGTACGGGGGATCATAAAATTATCGCCAAGTGTAGAAGATTTTAGCTTAAGAGGTACGTCTCCCCACATTCTCACCAAATCGAAATAACAAAGTCCTCTCAAAAAGCGGGCTTCCGCAATTAGAGTGTTGAATTTCTTTTTGCTTGCATCATCCGACAATTGCACTTTTTCCTTGTTATCCATAATTCGATTCACTCTGTCAATTCCTCTATAATAGAGAGTCCACGCTTCTTGTATCCATGTATGTTCAGCGTATATATTATAATGCCCAATGTCACGGGCATTATGGGCAATCCCTGAGCCTTTGATATGGCTTAGATCTGTATCACAGTCCGTCACAAGCATAAAATGTCCATAAGTCATTTTGTGACTAAGCACTTCATATGCGCCATTTACCGCCAACTCTAATTCTTCATTGCTACTGTAAAAATCCGCTTCGTCATAAAAGTCATACACTTTTTCATCTAGGAGGTCATTACACGAAGAAAACATGAAAAATCCTATTAAAACAGATAAAAGGAAATATTTATTTTTATTATATGTTGTTTCCATAGTGGTTGCTTTTTAAAATTAAAATGAAACATTTGCTCCAAATACAACAGAGAAAGTAGAGGGATAAGCACCCCAATCAATTCCCGGAGTTATTCCTTTGTTCGGATATGTATTAACTTCCGGATCATAACCTGTGTATTTTGTGAAGGTATATAAATTATGTCCGGTCACATAGAATCTGATATTAGACAACTTTGCTTTTTGAACTACTTCTTTAGGTAATGTATAACCCAAAGAGACATTATTTATTTTCAAGAAAGAACCGTCTTCTACATAACCCGAATGAAAGAATAGGTTAGAACTTCCTTCAATAGACACAAAGTCTCTATCTTTATTTATCATACTCATTTGCTCGGGATTATGGAATATGTTCTCTCCATGCTCATTCATGATTGTATAGCGATTAAGCGCATCAACAAGCGTATTTCTATATTGATTATTTAACTTGGTATAATACATTTTATTAGCGCTATACACCTTATTTCCTATTGAAAAGTTAAGAAAAATGCTCAAGTCAAAACCTTTACACGTAAAAACATTTGTTATCCCCCCATAGAGCTTGGGATTTGCATTTCCAATAACCTCCCTGTCTTCCGAATTTATCTCATCATCGCTATTTAGGTTTGCAAATTTCCAGTAACCCGGCTTGGGATAATTTGATTTGTCATATGGTATGTTGGGCTTCACTATATATTTTCGTGCCGTAGCATCATAGGTGAAATCATCCATCGTATAGATACCCTCTAACCGATAACCGTACATTTGTCCAAGTGGCTGTCCTACTTTTATTAAATAATCACTTTTATTGAATTCTGAAGACTGTGTCCAATTGGAAACAATTTCCATATAATCGGTAGCGTATAGCTCTTTTACTGTATTTTTATTATGTGTGAGATTCAGATTGGTGCTCCAAGTGAAATTTTTGGTGTCTATATTGCGTGATGTGATAGAAAATTCTATCCCCTTGTTATTTGTTTTGCCGGCATTTATCATACTTGAAGAATATCCCGATATCAATGGTACATTCGCATCGAGAAGCAGATTCTTGGTATCTATATTATAGAGATCAATTGTCAATTGTATTTTTTGATCACAAAAGCCCATATCAAGGCCAAGGTTAGTGGATATATTGGTTTCCCATTTTAAATTCGGATTTTGAAGCTGTTTACTAACAAATCCGGATTGGGTTCCCGCGCCATATGGAATCCATACAGAGCCAATTTTGGAGAGAGACAAATAATTGTCTATCTGATTATTTCCCGCGGTTCCGTAACTTAATCTCAATTTCAAATTTGAAAAAAGGTTCGTTCTTTTTATAAAGTTTTCTTCCGAAACACGCCATGCTGCAGACAAAGAGGGGAAATATCCCCATTTGTTGTTTGCACCGAATTTTGAAGAACCGTCTGCACGTATTGATGTGGCGAACATATACTTATCTTTCAGATTGTAGTTTGCTCGCATAAAAAAGGAGAGCATCTTCTCTTCTTGATTTAATGTGATTATCTTATCGGGTGTTGCACCCAGGGACATGTCGTTTAACTCAAAATTCTTTTTTGGGAAATTGGTTGCCCCTGTTTTCAGAAATTTAGAAGCATGGACAATGTATTCTTGTCCCACCAGCAGATCAAGTTGATTTTGGGTATCAAAATATCTGTTGTAGGTAATGACATTGTTATACATGAAACTCTCATCGTCGAATAAACTCTTCCATCCATACGGTGCCCCTGCATTCTTAGCTTGCTTTGAGCGTTCCGAATAAAAAGTGTTGTCATTTCTCATACGCTTCCGTACGCCTACTGTACCGCGATAAGAAAGATCTTTCATTATTTTCACCTCAACATCACCATTGATGGTTAAAATCCGATTTCGCTTTTTTATGGTTTCACTCTCTATGCTGGCAATAGGGCTTTGCATCGGGCTTGCACCGGATAAAAGAAGCACAGGATCATCGTCATTTATTATCAAATCTGCATCCTCTCCATTTTTACCGATAGTAGGTCTGTATTGAATAACGTGCTGCATGCGGCTAAAAGCTCCTCCATCCTGTAAGCTTCCCAATCCTTTCGTTGATTCGTCAATATAGTTTACATTTGCCGAAAGATTGAGCCATTTAGCCGCCTCATTATTTACTTTCAAGCGAAAATTGTCTCTATTTAAACTGCTTCCATACCATATGCCATCATCATTGGTTCGGGTATACGAAAATACATATCGAGATGTTTGTCCTCCACCGCTAACGGTAAATTTATGTTGTTGATTTGTTGCTGCCCTGCGTTCAAAAACCTCTTTCTGCCAATCAAGGCCCGCCCGAGATGAATATAACGATTGATATTCGTTAAACTCTCCATATGTAGGTATAATCACATCACGCATTCTATCAGGCTCCTCCAGAGAACGCTCATAATCAAGTTTTACAAAATCCAATACATTTAATACGTTGTACCTTTTGTTTATTTTTTTATATCCCACATACATGTCATAACTGATACTCAGCGTCTCTTTTCTACCCCCTCTTGTGGTAACCAACACAACCCCATTTGCTCCTCGGGCACCATAAATAGCCGTGGATGAAGCATCTTTTAAAATATCAATGGATTCAATATCCGTTGCAACAATCCCTTTTAATCCGTCCTCAGAAGGGAATCCATCTATTATGTAAAGGGGGTCGTTACTTTGGGTAATGGAAGTGCCTCCTCTGACCTTGACAGACACATCGGCATCAGGAGATCCTTGAGAGCGAATGATTTGAACTCCTGCGATTTTTCCACTTAGAGATTGAGTCAGGTCTGATATCGGAATGGCTGCTACCTCCTTGGTATTTACAGAAGAAACTGCTCCTGTCAAGTCTTTTCGTCTCACTGTTGTATATCCTATTTTCACAAATTCATCCAATTGAAATGTATTTGTCTTTAATACTATTTCAATATGGGTTCGTCCTTTTACAGGAACTTCTTGGGTTTCCATTCCAATATATGAGAAGACCAATACATCGTTCTCCGCATCATTTACCTGAAGTGAAAAGTTCCCTTCGATATCCGTAACGGTGCCTTCTCCCAAGGAACCTTTAATAAGAATATTGGCGCCAATTACTTCAACACCCTCATCATCCAAAACTTTACCTTTTACAAGAGTGCTCTGAGCGTCAATCTTTATACTGGCACTCGCAATGAAAAGTGTCATCATTAGTAAAATCTTTTTTTTCATAGTAAATCTATTTAATGTGTTTATATATGGAAAAATGGTTCACTAAAGTCAAACTAGGCAATTGTTTTTTAAGTAATTATATAATTTATCCGGAATCGGGTGTAATCAAAAACTGTTGTCGTTATATTTTGCGCGGGTGTTTTTTAGCAGCTGCATCAGTTCATTCTTCTTGTCGCTATATTCCGGATTGTCG
>DAIPML010000011.1:0-13766 GCA_036768735.1 Clostridiales bacterium
TTTTTGCGCCACCCTCGTCACCGCCTCCAATTAAATGCAATACTTTCATAAAATAGTCCATTCCGCTGCATATAATTCATTCGAAAAGCTGCATACTCATTTATCTTAAAATTTTATCAAACATCCTTAAGAACCCTGTCTATTAGAGTACAACTCGCGCAAGCGCTCATTGGATATCCGATCTGCTTTATTGATGTATGCGGTAAGCATGCTTTTACAGGCTACTGCAGCATAAAAATATCAGAATTCATCTTTTTAACAACTCAATTTCCTACAGCGTTTTAGACGCTTGCCTGTACAGCAGGCTACCGACGGCGGTGTGATATCACACCTCAGCGTAACGGTATCAGTGTCTCAAAACACTACTAACAAGCTTAGGCGGGATAGTTGAGTTTTTAATAATTTAACCGTAGTATATTGTACCATAGAAAAAAAATAAAGAGAACAACAATATAAACAGCATTCGCTACTTGGATGGTTACATGCTCACGTTACTTATAAACCATATTGCCACCGGAACTTAAACCAGCCCGGTTTCGTTCACCGGGGTGTAGGTGGACTTCATGGAGGACTGTTCACAGGTAACTGAGGAGATATAGGTGCGCAATATATAGGAAACATTAGCGGAATGCATGTGAACAGTAACCTGTTCACAATAATCTTGGATGTAAGCGGCAAGATGTTTAACTGTTTTAGGCAAAAAAAAAGGGAGCTCTCGCTCCGCTCATTGAATATCTTTTATATTGTGATTGCGCATTTGCAACCTTCAAATGAATTTACCGCAATCACAATATGGTTGTTCAGCATCTATTGATGCTGATGCAAGCTACTCTTACTGCTTGCACCAAAGAGCCCGTGTGACCCTCTGGCAGATAATCATATTATAAAAGAAAGGAGGTAAAAGTATGTTAAAAAGT
Organism: Clostridiales bacterium; assembly: GCA_036768735.1. GTDB lineage: Bacteria > Bacillota > Clostridia > DSM-8532 > DSM-8532 > JAAYGP01. Next base: position 918 of record DAIPML010000011.1, read on the forward strand.
ATCAGTGTACGATACTATTATAACGGGTTTTACCTTACAATAACAAGAGACAAAATGACCATAATTTTTTGAAACGAAGCTTAGTTGTTTGTGTATTCTTTATACAAAAAGGAAAAAAGTTTGACAGAGTAAGGCATTTCATGTATATGTATATTGTTAGCAATATCAATCCATGCTTTAAGCAGTAAGCGCTTAAAATAATAGAAGAAATTGCTTAGAAATAGGTACCCACACCAGGCGTTTTTAAACCAGAATGGTTGAAAATACGCGAAGAGGTGGGGCACATCTGAGCCTCGTTATTTTTTTGTGATGAAAGGTGGAAAAATGGAGCAGGAACAGGAAAAAAACTTATTACATGTTAAGCAGATGTCTCCGCTTGTTTTGGCATGGGTAGGTGATTCTGTGTTTGATTTGTTCGTAAGATGCCGCCTTGCAGCTAAAAAAAGTGAATCTGCACATAAAATGCATGTAAAAGCCATAAACTATGTCAGCGCGGGAGCGCAGAGCAAAATTGTAAATGTGTTGTATGATTTACTCAATGACGAGGAAAAGGCAATTTTTAGGCGTGGAAGAAATTCAAAATCTGCAACATTTCCCAAACATGCCGATGTTCTGGATTACAGACGTGCTACGGCTTTTGAGGCAGTACTGGGCTATTTATATTTACTTGGGAACCAGGAACGCCTTAATGTTTTGCTAAATATGGCAGTTGACGTAATTGAGCAAGGAGTAGTGAAGAAAAAACATGGAGAAAAAGAAAATTAACAGAGCATCCCAAAAAAGAGAGCAAAATGAATGGGAGATGGAGGAGTCCGGAAGGATAGAGGGTAAAAACTCAATTCTGGAAGCTTTAAAAGCCGATCATGCCATAAATAAGCTATATTTGGAGAAAGGCTCAAAGGATCCTGCTCTTGAAAGGATATACGCGATTGCCAGAAATAAGGGCATTGTGGTAACTTATCTTGACAAATCAAAGCTCGAAAGTATGTCGGTGACCAGGAATCATCAAGGGGTTATTGCAGATGCCTCTCCCCACGATTATGTTGATGTTTCTGATATATTAAATATCGCAGAGGACAAGGGGCAACATCCATTTATTTTAATACTCGACGGTATAACGGATCCGAATAATCTTGGTTCAATTATAAGAACAGCGGAGTGTGCAGGAGTTCATGGCATAATATTGCCAAAAAGACGATCTGCTAGTCTATCGCCTGTTGTAGCAAAGGTTGCTGCGGGTGCTGCAGAGCATGTTCCTATCGCTAAAGTTACAAACATTGCAAGAACCATACAGGATTTAAAGGATTCCGGTATTTGGGTTCTGGGAGCAGATGTTAACGGGGAAACAATATATGATAAATATGATTATAAATCTGCGTTGGCTATAGTTATTGGAAGTGAAGGGGAAGGTATAAGCAGACTTGTTCGTGAAAAGTGTGATGTTTTACTTAGAATACCGATGTATGGCAAAATAAACTCACTTAACGCAGCAGTAGCCGCAGCGCTGATAGTTTTCAAAGCAGCAGAGGGGAGATAAACAAGAACAAAGGAGACGTTCTTCTGTTCCGTAACACAAAACACAAAGAGAGGAACCTTCTGTGTAACTAAACAACGTTACATATCTTTTAATCAAACACTTGCAACGTAAAGCGTATTTTGCAAGCAAAAACGACTGTTGCACACAAAACGCGCAATGAAGGAGCTAAAGCGCCAGCGTATACCGGGTTAAGGCTTGTGGCGCATTCCAAAGGGTACAAGTCTGCATTGGCGCACATTTCGCACAAACACTCATAATATAATGCTGCAACTACCTGCAGAAAAAAGAGTTTCGTGAAATTCTGGGAAGCAATCACGTTATTATATCAAATAGCACATGTTTCATCTTTCATTCATGAAATGATAACGGGGCTATCTGCAACCTATATGGAAAAGCGGTGGAAAACACTATGTAAACAGGGCTATGCAATTTAAAATTTTGTATACAAAATACAAAAATATATTCACAAATCATCTGACATATGTTATTATTAATACGTAATTTTATGATTGCTTCCCAGAAAGTCGTGAAACGATTTTTTCCTGCAGGTTTTTTTGCAGGCAGTTGCAGATTGTTGCGATTAGCATCTTTAGAAAATAAGTTTATATAGTTTTGCTGCAACAGTTTAATATAAAACAAGTTATTTTATGGTTCACCGGAGAAATTTGTACTGCTGAGAGAATATTCAAAAACATATTGAAAAGTGCACATGAAAAGTGCACATGAAAAGTGCACATAGAAAGTGATGACTTTCAAGATAGTTATGGTGAAATCCCATAAAAGTATGCAAAAGTTTATGATGAAATGAGGTGGTTTGTTTGAAATGGATCTTTCACGGTGGTGTGCCTGCGCCTCACAGAAAGAATACAAAGGAACAAGAGACCATAGTTATGGATACGCCATCAAAGGTAATTATTCCAATGGTTCAGCATATCGGTGCATCCTGCTTACCAACAGTAAAAAAAGGCGATTCCGTTAAGGTTGGTCAGGTTATTGGCGATTCCGAGGCTTATGTTTCCTCTCCCGTTCACTCAAGTGTATCAGGGGTTGTGACAAAGGTAGAGCTAATGCTTTATGCAAGCGGCAAGATGGTAATGTCTGTTGAAATAGAGACCGATGGTAAACAAGAGTTGCATGAAAACATTAAGCCTCCTGTTATAAATAACAAAGACGATTTTTTGAAAGCCATTAAAAATTCAGGTTTAGTAGGTCTTGGTGGTGCAGGCTTTCCTGTTCATGTTAAATTAAACCCTCCAAAAGACAAGACCGTTGATGTGTTAGTCATAAACGGTGCGGAATGTGAGCCCTATATTACTTCCGACTACAGGGAGATGGTAGAAAACCCATTAGGCATTATAAAAGGAATCCAACATGTTTTAGATATGCTTAACATTTCAAAGGCAATCATTGGTATTGAAGATAATAAACCTGAGGCAGTAAAGCTGCTAAAAGAAAAAGCAGAAAGCGACAATAGAATTTCCGTAAGCTCATTTCCATCGAGATACCCACAAGGTGCTGAAAAAATGCTGATTTATGCTGCAACCGGCAGGAAAGTCCCTCCCGGGAAGCTGCCTAATGATGTTGGATGCATCGTTCTTAACGTAAACAGTGTATCCTTTATTGCAGGTTATATTAAAACCGGTATACCACTTGTTCAAAAACGTGTAACAGTAGAAGGATCTGTGGTTAGGGAGCCAAGGAATGTTATGGCACCGATAGGGGTATCTTTGAAGGAAGTGTTTGATTTTTGCGGTGGTTTCATCTCAAGTCCATATAAGGTGCTTATGGGCGGACCAATGATGGGTATTGCCCAGTATTCTCTTGAAACCTCTATAATAAAAAATACGAATGCTATATTAGCTTTTGATAAAAAAGAGGGGGATCTACCCTCAGAATTGCCATGCATCAGATGTGGACGATGCGTTACAGTATGCCCCATGCATTTATTACCTTTAGAGCTTAACCGTCTTGTGATGGCAGATAAATATGATGAACTTAGCAGGTTCTCTGTGCTGGATTGTATCGAGTGCGGAAGCTGTTCATATACATGTCCGTCCAAGAGGCATCTTGTTCAGTCTATTCGCATGGGAAAAGATGCTGTAAAGAGAACAGTAGAAAGATAGAAAAATATACTACTGCAAAAGAAATCTAATAACATGTAATGGGAATTATTATAAAAATCTCTTTCGATGTTATAGAATAGGGGTGAAATAAGGTTGGAGAATAGATTGTATGTATGCTCATCCCCACATCTCAGGGATGATTGTTCTACCCGTAGGATAATGTTGGATGTAATATTGGCCTTGTTGCCGTCTGTAGTAGCAGGCATCTGGTTTTTTGGTGTTCGTACTGCACTTGTTGTTTCGGTTACCACTGCTGCTGCAGTTTTAACAGAATACCTTATGAGAAAAGGTTTAAAAAGAGAGCAGACAATATCTGACCTCAGTGCATTGGTGACAGGTCTATTATTAGCTCTAAACATGCCACCGTCCATTCCTTTATGGATCGCTATAGTCGGTGCTGTGGTTGCTATTGCTCTTATTAAACAGTTGTTTGGCGGTCTTGGTCAAAACTTTATAAACCCTGCTTTGGGAGCAAGGGTAATCCTTATCGTAGCATATGCTTCAAGAATGACAACATGGACGCAGCCGCTGACTGATGCAGTTGCCACAGCTACACCGCTTGGGCTTTTGAAAGAGGAAGGACTAAAAGCATTTTCATATTACGATTTGTTTTGGGGAAATGTTTCTGGCTGTATTGGAGAAACATCAGTTTTCGCCATATTAATAGGTTTAGCATACCTTTTGTTTAGAAAGGTTATTACATGGCATATACCGGTGCTATTCACAGGAACTGTTGCGTTATTTACATGGATTGCAGGCCCTAATGGAATGTTTACAGGAGATCCCCTATATCACGTTTTATCGGGAGGTCTCATGCTGGGAGCAGTATTTATGGCTACAGATTATGTTACAAGTCCGGTTACCCGAAAAGGTACAATAATTTTTGCAATAGGCTGCGGCTTATTTACCGCATTGTTCCGATTATACGGAAATATGCCTGAAGGTGTTTCTTTTGCGATAATTCTTATGAATATTGTAACACCGCTTATCGACCGATACACCATACCTGTAAGTTTTGGAGGTGAGAAGCATGTGGGATAGCATTATAAAGCCAACATTGGTGCTGTTTGTAGTATGTCTTGTTATTTCCGGCTCACTTGCTTATGTAAATGATATGACAAAGGATGTTATTGAAGAAAGTGCAAATGCTGAGCAAGCTGAATCCCGCAGGCAAGTAATGACAGAAGCCGAAAGCTTTAATAAAGTTGAAGCAAATGGCGTACCTGATGCTGTTACAGGTGTTTACGAGGGCTATAAAGGAAAAGAAGCCATAGGGTATGTTATGGACGTATCAGTTAAAGGCTATGGCGGGAATATAAGCATGACCGTCGGTGTCAGCCTGGAAGGAAATATTACCGGTGTCATAATAGGCAGCAATAATGAAACTCCAGGGCTTGGATCAAAGGCAACAGCACCGGCGTTTGTTAACCAGTTTAATGAAGTCGGTATTAATGACAATCTAATTGTTGTAAAGCAGAATAAAAAAGCGTCAAATGAAATTCAAGCCGTAAGTGGCGCCACTGTTTCATCCAGGGCTATAACTAAGGGTGTTGATGCTGCTTTATCGGCTGCCAAAACATTGATAAAAGGAGGGGAATAAAATGGCGAAGTCATCAGGGAAAGCAATGAGTACCTTTACAAATGGCTTTATAAAAGAAAACCCTGTTTTAAGGCTTGTGCTGGGAACATGCCCAACGCTGGCGGTTACAACAATGGCAAAGAACGGTATCGGTATGGGTATAGCAGCAACTTTCGTTCTTCTTGGATCGAACATTGTTATTTCCCTCATCCGTAAGATAGTACCCGACAAGGTTAGAATCCCCGTGTTTATTACAGTTATAGCAGGATTCACAACGATTGTTGAAATGCTTATGCATGCGTATCTGCCGGATATATATAAAGAGCTTGGCATTTATATTCCGCTAATTGTTGTTAACTGTATAATACTTGCCAGAGCAGAGATGTTTGCGTGTAAAAACAGCGTAGGAATGTCCATTCTTGACGCTCTGGGAATGGGAGGCGGCTTTACGGTTGCACTACTAATCATGGGCTCAATCCGTGAAATAATTGGCTCAGGCACCTGGATGGGATACACGCTCACAAAGGATATGTTTGATCCGGCTATTATTATGATACTGCCACCGGGTGGTTTTCTAGCCTTTGGTTTTATAGTCGCAGCGATTAATAAGTTTTCGTCATTGAAAATACGGAATAAAGAGATAGCACAGGGGTGCGGACTTAATTGTACCGGTTGCCCTAACGGCAATAACGGAGGTGACAGTTAATGAAAGAGATTATCCTTATAGCTGTTGCAGCTATTTTAGTTGAGAATTTTGTTTTATCAAAATTTTTAGGGATTTGCCCATTTTTAGGGGTGTCTAAAAAGCTTTCTACCGCACTTGGTATGGGTGGTGCAGTTATTTTTGTTATAACGCTGTCTTCTGCGGTTACATGGTCTGTTAACGAATACCTTTTAAAACCATATGGTCTTACCTATCTGCAGACAATTTCATTTATACTTGTAATTGCGGCATTGGTACAGTTTGTTGAAACAGTATTGAAAAAGTTTGTTCCATCATTGTATACTGCGTTAGGTATATATTTGCCTCTTATTACAACAAACTGTGCAGTTTTAGGTTCAGCTTTACTCAACATGGAGAGAAGCTACACATTTATTGAGTCTGTCGTGTTTGGCTTTGCAGCTTCCGTTGGGTTTACACTGGCTTTAATATTGTTTTCAGGTGTAAGGGAAAGAATGGAAACAAGTGATATTCCGGTAGCTTTTCAGGGACTTCCCATCACACTGATTGCTGCGGCTCTGGTATCAGTTGCTTTTGTAGGTTTTCAGGGGTTGTTTGGGATATAGTTTTTAATATTACTAACACAATTATCCCACAGCAGGACGCTTGCATGTACAGCAGGCTACCGACATCGGTGTGATATCACGCCACAGCATCTCAAAACACTACTAACAAGCATAGGTACAAAGTTGAGTTGATAACAAGATTTTTTATATTTATATTCTAACGCAAATGGTAACGCAAAATTTGATTGATAGTAACATAGATAGATAATGCACGAAAAGGGGTGATATTTAATGGATATATTAATTCCAATTTTAATAATATCGGGTCTAGGGCTTTTTTTTGGTTTAGCTCTGTCTTATTCTTCAAAAAAGTTTGCAGTGGAAATTGATGAGAGAGTTGAGAAAGTGCGCGGCGTGTTACCCGGTGCAAACTGCGGCGGCTGTGGCTTTAGCGGTTGTGACCAATACGCTGAGGCAATAGGTAAAGGGGCGGAAATAAACCTGTGTCCCGTGGGCGGCTCGAATGTTGTTACGCAGCTTGGTGAAATTATGGGTGTAGATTCAGTGTCGGGCGAAAAAATGGTTGCTCGCGTAATGTGCAATGGTACATGGGATAAGGTATCAATAAAGTTTGATTATGACGGTATTATAGACTGTCGTTCCGCAGCGACTATGGCAGGGGGACCTTCATCCTGTGTATACGGTTGTGAGGGCATGGGAAGCTGCAAACGTGTATGTCCTTTTGGAGCCATAGAGGTTGAAAACGGGCTTGCCCGCATTAATGAGGAAAAATGCAGCGGCTGCACAAAATGTGTTATAGAATGCCCTAAGGGAATAATAAAAATGGTTCCGGCAAAAGCAGAATACTCAGTAACCTGCAGTAATCATGAAAAAGGCGCAGTAGCCAGAAAAAATTGCCAAATTGCGTGTATAGCATGTCAAAAATGTGTTAAAGAGTGTCCTGAAGAGGCAATTTCAATGAATGATATGTGTGCGGTGATTGATCCGTCTAAATGTGTGAATTGCGGTAAATGCATTAAGGTATGCCCTACCGGTGCGATATCGAAATTCACTGCTCATATGTAAAAAACAAGGTATTAAGCCCGCTTTGCATTAACCGCAATGCGGGCTTTTTAAATTTAGCCTATAGGGTACGTATAAGGTGCGTACAATTTTATGTTTGCTTCATAAGCTTTACTGTAGTTGTTCAGACTATTTTATTTACAATTTCGTATATAATTTATCGGAGTGTTATCAAACACCCTTAAGACCCTTGAATCAGAGCGTATTTTTAACCCTTTGTGCTAAAAAACGCATGTCGAGGGATAAACCGATTTCTACTTCAGTGGGTGGTTCAATCCTCTTCTAAGGGGTTTTCTGGTTTGCATATAATCCCGGGAGATTATACGGTTTTGAAATAAATCTCCTGACTCTTGAATACTTGCAGCTTTGCTATGGTATGTTATAATGCAATAGGGGGTTAATTGTACTCTGAAGGGAAATCACCAAATGGATGATAGAGAAATTGTAGAAAGGTGCTTAAGCGGGGATATTGAGTGTTTTAGTTATCTGGTTGAAAATTACAAAAAGCTTGTATACTCAATTGCATTAAGGCTTATTAAGGATCCTCATACTGCAGAGGATATTACACAGGAAGTATTTATAAAAGCTTACAGAAAGCTGGCACTTTACGATACGAGTTTAAAGTTTTCTGCGTGGATTGGAAGGATAACCCACAACACATGCATTGACTTGATACGTAAAGATAAAAATTATCAGGTAGTAAATAGTGATAACCTTATTGTTGAGGATGTAGAAGAATCAGTAGACGAGCATATAATAAGAAAAGAACAAAAACAATGGATTGAAGAGCAAATAAGACAGTTAAAGCCAGGTTACAGCACACCGCTGCTGCTTTTTCATCAGGGCGGTCTAAGCTATGAGGAAATTGCTAAAAGCATGAATGTTCCATTGAGCATTGTGAAAAACAGAATTTTTCGGGCAAGAAAAATGTTGAAAGAAAAAATGGCAGAATACTACAAGGAGGCGTAGTTATGCATGTTAGAGAAAAGGATATATCCTTATATTTAGACAACATGTTGACTTCAAAAAAGCAAAAAAAGATAAAGCTTCATTTTTTAGTATGCTCTGCATGCAGCGAAAAACTGAACGAATATAAAAAACTGTACCAAACAATGGAATCATTGGAGTTTGATTTCCAGTTAGATTGTATTGAATCTGAAGTTATGAAAAAAATTAAGGAGCAAAAAGCTCAGGAAGCAGTTAAGCCTGTTCCTGTAAAGTTTTATTCCCCAGGCTTAGTGTATGCCTTAATACTTTTTATTATAGCGGGGCTGTTCTTTACACCCATAACAAATACTGCAGAGCGAATGGCGCAAAATACAACCACTCTCATGCTAAATAAATGGCTCGACTGGATTAATAAGGTGAAATGGCAGGTCGTTGATATAATTTCAAGTATTAGCTCAAATAATTTTGTTATATTGTTTTTACCAGTATTTTTTGGAGTTGTTTTGATAGCAGGAGGAGCATACTTATTTATAAGCGGGAAAAAAGTAAAAAAAGCTTGAGTAACGATTATTATCGATTTAATGTGGTATACGAAACATTTAATTTGAAAACCCTGTGTTGTAATTGTATAATAAGTATAATAAACTGTGGCAATAGTGTATAATATAATTATCTCCCAGAGATCACGTAATGACTTTCTGAATGATAGATTTATTAACCTTTGAGTGATAGCTGGATGAACATATGTTGAACTTAAAATTTGACATATAAATAAATGTGTTGGTACACATACGCTTTCTTTGTATCGCCCAAAGAAAGATGATTTGCGGTCGGATATTTTAGCAATGTTTCTTAGCAAAACTTGATTACATTAGCAATTTAAATTGAAAAAGAAATCCAGTGGCATAAGTTAAAAAATTATGCGATATTCTTTTTCAATTTGTTATAGATATATATAAAGAGAAAGTTTGCAGGGGGAAATAAAATGATTAGCAAGGAAATTGTTATTAAAAACGCATCAGGCTTAGAATCTAAAGTTGCGGCAAGGCTTATTCAAAAAACATCCGGTTATGAATCAAACATTTGGATACAAAAGGGAGAACGCAAAGCAAACGCTAAAAGCCTATTAGGTATTATATCACTTAGTGTAAGCAAGGGTGAAAAAGTTTTGCTGATAGTCGATGGAAGTGACGAAAAGCTAGCATTACATGAACTGGAACTTTTTGCTGAAAGAGAAATGATGGATCAATAAATAGAAAGTGATTGATCAAATGGATAAAATTAAAGAGATACTTCAAAGCCTCCCGGATTTTCCGGGAGTTTATTTAATGAAAGATAAATCAGGTAAAATTATCTATGTAGGCAAAGCTAAGATCTTAAAAAACCGTGTTCGGCAATATTTCCAAAACACAGATGAAAAGGATCCAAAAACAAGAGCTCTTGTATCAAAAATTAATAACATCGAAACAATCATTACAAAAACAGAAGCCGAAGCTTTGATTCTTGAGAACACTCTCATTAAGATTCATAAGCCAAGGTATAACATTCTTTTAAAAGATGATAAAACCTATCCATATATATGTGTAACAGCCCAAGAAGCATTTCCAAGAATACAGATAACGCGTCTTATAAAAAAGGATGGCGCTAAATATTTTGGAGCCTACACCAAGCCGTCCGATGTACGCAAAACAATTGAATTGTTAAGAAGAATCTTTCCCGTAAGAACCTGTAAACGCAGTATTAAAATCGATAATCCGCAGCGTCCTTGCCTGTTTTACCATATCAGGCTTTGTTCTGCGCCTTGTGCAGGTAAAATAGATGAGAAAAGCTATAATGAGATTGTTAAAGAAGCATGCAGATTTCTTGAGGGAAAACAGGAAGAGATTGTGGAAGCATTGAAAGCAAAGATGCAGGAAGCATCGGATGAAATGGAATTTGAAAAAGCGGCGGTTATCCGGGACAGAATAAAGAGCTTACAGAATGTAACTGCAAAACAATTGGTGCTTTCTACAAAAATGGAGGACAGGGATTTGTGCGCTCTTATCCGTGACGATATAAACAGTATTATTGTTGTTTTATTTGTACGCAGCGGGAAATTGATGGGCAAAAACACCAATCTTCTTGAAAACACCTATGATTTATCTGACGGTGATGTTATGGAAACCTTTTTAACTCAATTTTATGGCAACGGCCGAGAGGTTCCACCTGAAATCTTGTTGACTAATGAGCCATCAAATAGAGAAGTCCTTGAGCAGTGGCTGCGAGACATACGAGGTAAATCAGTTAATCTGCATTTACCCGTAATGGGGGATAAAAAGCATCAGATTAACTTGGCTGTCAAAAACGCAGCGGAGGAATTTGAGAAATATAAAATAAATTTTTTTGCTGATAATGAAAACATGAAGGCAGCTCTTAACAAGCTGTCGGAATATCTGAAATCGGATACTCCCCTCCACAGAATAGAGGCATATGATATATCAAATACCGGGAGCTCGGGTATTGTTGCCGGTATGGTTGTCTTTGTTGATGGTAAGGCAGCTTTGGATAATTATCGAAAATTTAACATAAAAAGCGTTGATATTCAGAATGATTATGCTTCCATGCAGGAGGTGCTTTTCAGAAGATTAAAAAGGCTTAAGGAATCTTCGACTGATATAAGCTTTGGCGAAAGACCAGATTTAATTCTTGTTGATGGTGGCATTGGTCATTATAATGCTGCAAAAGAGGTTATTAATGAGCTGGAGCTGGACATTCCTGTTCTTGGTATGTCGAAGGATGACAAGCATCGAACCAGCACATTGGTAAGCGACAGCCTTGAAGTGGATTTGAAAACAGAACCTGTGCTTATGACATTGATTGCAATGATTCAAGAGGAAGTCCACCGTTATGCAATTACATTTCACCGTAAAACCCGGCAAAAAACTCAAAGCAAGTCTTTACTTGATAATATCCCCGGCGTTGGTCCTAAAAAAAAGAAAGCTCTCTTAAAGGAATTTGGATCTGTTAAAAGAATACGTGAAACCGATGAGAAAGATTTGTGCAGAATTAAAGGCGTAAATGAAAAGCTTGCTAAGGAAATAAAAAGAGTACTTGAAAATGGGTGGTAATCAATCATATTTTATAAATAAGGCCATAAACATAAAACACAGGTGTCCTCTGAATCTCATAAATTGAGGTAAGGTATGGTCTACGCAATTGTATTAGCAGGAAAGGAAAAAGAAGAAAATAAAAAATGCCTACTCTTTGGATTCTTTAACAGATGGTTGAAAAGCTTTTCTGCAGCAGAAATAGTTTTCAATCAAAAGGAGATAAGAGAGGACTTTTGTTTGCATATCGTCACTATGCCTCATCCGGATTATTATTTGTCAAAAAACAAATATGGAAGAAAAAAGACAATGCGCAACTGGTTTGATTTATTAAATGAGAATCAGATCAGTAATTATCTTTTAGACAACACACTGACTAAATACATTGAGGGTGGATGGGACGGCAGCCAAAAGGACTTTTTGAGAGAGAGCCTGGAGCAGAAAGTGGATGCTCTTTTTAGTATGGAGCCTTTAAAAAGAATTAATTATAGAATGTTGACAATCACCATAACCGGGATAAAAAATACGCACAGGAACAAAGAGCTTTTGAATTTATTAAAAAGGTTTAGGAATGTAAACACCATTGAAGGGGATGAAAATGATTCCTGGTGGGAAGATTTTATGACAGAAACAGGTGTACCGGTTTGCAAAACCAAGGATCTGGGGGTGCTAGAAAGAAGTGATGTTTGGCTATCCTACGATATTAATGATTTGGGATGTTTATTTAATGGGATAAAGGTAGACATACCCGGAAAGAAAATAATATGCGCCGACTTTAATAAACAGTACAGAATAGGTTATGGTTTTCCACACCATTTGATAGATGTTTTAGGTGTAGACGTAATTCGCAAATTTGGTTATGAGCTGCTTTCGAATTTTATGTTAACTTCACTTGTTTCAGAAAATAGCCATTCTTTTGATTCAGCTGAAAAAATATTGGGTACTAAAATTGTTATTAAGGAAGGCAGATATAACGAGATTACAAGATGAACCCTCTCCCCACCTCTTTATTTTAGCAGGTATAGCATTTAATTGCTATGGAGGATAAAATGCTAACGTACCTTAATTTACCGGAACTATTTTCGCAATAAAAATTGATATTTTTTAATATAGTTGATATACTGTTATAAAGATTTTGTACAAGACTAGTTTACTATAATTTTTACCCTATTATTCGAGGGTTTATGCTAAAAAGAAGCCATGGAGAGCTCTATTAACATGCAATAAGATGCTTGAAACAAAATGTTAAAGGCATTTTATGAATAA
>DAIPML010000011.1:13866-29149 GCA_036768735.1 Clostridiales bacterium
CAACATCAACGACAGCAGCTCCCAAAGTAGTACTTCCGGATGTTCCTGCAAACAGATATGATGCAGCTAAGGCACCCAGAACTGGCAGCAACGCTACAAATCCACTTGTTGTGGGCACAGGAACATTGGACGGTAAGTTCAGTCCTTTCTTTAACACATCAGCTTACGATGATGATGTGGTAGGTATGACACAGCTAGGTCTTCTTTACTATAACAAGTTTGGTGCACCCGAAGCCGGCATTAATGTTCCATCCTATGCTTACGAATACTCACAGGATATTGCATCCGACAATTCGACTTCTACATACACATTTGTTCTTAAAAACGGCTTAACTTTCAGCGACGGAAAACCAGTAACAGCAAAAGACGTGCTTTTCTCAATTTATGTCCTTTGCGATCCTTTATATGATGGTTCAAGCACATACTACACTATGAACATTAAGGGCATGAAGGAATACCGTCTGCAAACAAGTGCTGATACACTTGGAATGGTTGATAAAATTATTGAAGCCGGTATTAAAACAGGTGATGACGGTAAAATGGTTATTAACCCTGCAAGTGGTGTCACAATGGCACAGCAGGAAGCATTTTGGAAGTATTTTGATGCAGCCGGAGAATTGTTTGCACAGGAAATCATTGATTATGTAAACACAAACTATCCAAGTTATATTCCAAAATATTTTGCACCATACACCGCAGAGCAGGTAGCTGCCGATAAAAACCTTCAAGCAGCCTTTGGTATGGTTATGTGGGGCTTTGGTGAAGTCGGTGAGGATGGCAAATTTAAAGACAGCATGGAAAACACATATGATTTGTCAAAAGATACTGTAGACGCAAAGGTATATTGGGCAAACATACTTGATTCATATGGTTATGATTTATCTGACGCCGGCATAAATGTTGAACAAGCCGGTGATGTATCAATTCAGGATTATGTGCAGCAGGAATATATTAAAAACGAAGGTAAGATAGCAGGTGGAGTTAAGGGCATCAGCGGAATCACATCAGGAAAAACTGTTAGTGCCGATGGTGTTGAAAGAGAATATATTAAAATAGTTGTTAACGGTGTTGATCCAACCGCTATTTTCAAATTAGGTGTTGAAGTTGCCCCAATGCATTATTACACCGATGGATACAAAGGCACACTAAACGAAAATGGTGTTGCTCTTGAAACAAAAGAATTTATGGATTTTCTTAAGACGAAGAACACAAAGCCTGTTGGAGCAGGACCATATGTTTTCCAGGAATATAAAGACAATGTAGTAACCTACACCGCAAATGATAGCTATCTATTGGGTTCACCAAAAATAAAAACATTCCGTTATCAGGAAATTGCGGGTGGATCTGAACTTGATGCTGTGTTAACTGGTACGGTTCATTACGATGATCCATCAGCTTCAATGACTATCATTAATGACATTACAGGAAAACAAGGAAGCTATGCCGAACTCGATTACACATTGGTTGATAATGACGGATACGGATATATTGGCATCCAGGGTCAAGCTATTCCTGAACTAAATATAAGAAGAGCCCTTGCCCACTCCTTCAATGTTCAACTTTGCGTTGATAACCATTACGGCGAATTGGCAAGTGTTAACTATCGTACAATGACAAAAATACTTTGGGCATATCCTGAAGATCCAAATAATTTGTTCCCATATGATGGAACAGGAGAAAAGTCTAAAGCTCTGTTCCTTGAATCCGGATATATTTATGATGCTGCTAAGAATATCATGCAGTATCCGAAGGATCATGCAAAGGCAGGCACACAGGTCACATTTAAATTTACGCTTCCTATGGATGTAGCAGATCATCCTGCAGGCTCGGTATTTATCGATTCACAGGAGGTTCTTGCTAAAATCGGTGTTAAAGTTGACTTGGAGGTTGATGCAAATCTTTTAGGCAAGCTTAGTACAGCATATGATTCAGGCGTACAGGTTTGGGCAGCTGCATGGGGCAGCGGCGGTGTAGACCCGGATATGTTCCAGATTTGGTACTCCGACCCGGCTGAAAACCAAGGCACATCCGCGGCAAGAAGCGGTCTTTACTACCTGTTCCAAAATGGCTCAGAAGAAGAAAAGGCAATGCTTGTTGAGCTGAACCAGCTTATTAAGGCAGGTCGTTCAACTCTTGATACTGAAGAGCGTAAAGCTATTTACAAGAAAGCATTAGAGCTTTCTACAGGCTTGGCTGTTGAGATTCCGACATACCAAAGAAAGAACATGTATGTGTTTAACTCTAAGGTAATTAAAGCATCATCCCTTTTCAGCGGAGACGATGTAACACCATTCCAAAGCCCGTTGAGCTTCATATGGAATGTAGAGTTGAATTAATAAAATTACCAAATAAACAGGTAACACTTCTGGTACAAGGCTTGAACGTGTGTTCAAGCCTTGTACTATATAAAAGCCTAACTGTATAATGTTTGAATTAGAGGATTATTATGTGGATATATATATTAAAAAGAATTCTTTTCGCGTTTTTAATTTTAATTGGTGTTTCTGTGCTAATATATATGCTTTCAATGTTAATGCCGGCAGACTATATTGATAATCAGACATCTGCTGCTCTTGCCAATGGTTCAATGACAATGGATGATGTTATTCGTTTGAAAGAGCTTTATGGGCTTGCTGATAAAAGCTTTGTTGGTATTATAAAAAGCTATTCTTCCTGGCTCTTAAGCACCTTAACGGGGGACTTAGGTTTTTCATTCCTTTATGGAAAGCCTGTTAAAGATGTTTTATCAGATTATGTTTGGATATCGTTTACAATCGCTCTTATTTCTTTTATTTTACAAGTTATAATAGCTATACCAATGGGGGTTAAAGCAGCTGTGAGACAATATGGCGCTTATGACTACACGGTTTCAGTTTTTGCCATGATGGGCACTGCATTGCCGTCATTCTTTTTAGCGGCACTGCTTATGAATGTATTTTCAATAAAGCTTGGTATTATGCCTTTACAGGGGCTTACAAGTGCAACAATAGTATTTGCTAAGGATGCTCATTTAGAGGTGTTTTTAGATAAAGCATGGCATCTTGTTCTGCCCATAACTGTTCTTGTAGTTCTTGGCATCGGCGGTACAATGAAATTTACAAGAACCAATATGCTTGAAGTTTTAAACTCAGACTATATCAGAACAGCAAGAGCAAAAGGCTTAGCAGAAAAAACCGTTGTTTATAAGCATGCTTTCAGAAATACAATGATTCCGTTGGTGACTTCTCTTTCCGGAATGCTTCCGGGTCTGTTTGGCGGTGCAATGATTACTGAAACGGTTTTCGCTATACCCGGAATTGGTTATATGGCTCTTCGAGCCACTCAACAGGGAGATATCCCATTTATAATGGGTTACAATATGTTTTTGGCAATTCTTACAGTGACAGGCATGCTTATATCAGACCTAATGTATATGGTCGTTGATCCGCGTGTCAAACTTTCGTAGAGGCGGTGATTTGAGGCATGCAAAGTGATAATAATGTAAAGAAATATACAGATATGACAAGTGAAGCTGAAATGTCTTTTGAGCAAAACTTTAGAGTAATTTCTCCAAGCCGAATGGTAGCCAAACGTTTCTTTAAGAGCAAGCTTTCAATTGCTGGTTTGTTAATGATTATTTTTGTTTTTCTGTTTTCTTTTATCGGCCCAATTATTGTTAATAAGACATGGGGTTATCAGGAAACACAAGTTTTTAAGATAGAACGTGTTTCTGATATGGTGACGACTGCAGACTTTGAAGCAGCAGATGGCAGGATATATACATATTATGATAAGTCTCAAACGGTTATCGTATTCAAAGCTCCGCCATCATCAGAGCATTGGCTTGGTACGGACACATCGGGATTTGATATACTTACACGCTTGATGTATGGCGGTCGTATCTCGCTAACGATCTCCTTTATTGTAATTATACTTGAGACAATAATCGGTATAGTACTTGGAGGAATGGCGGGATATTTTGGAAAATGGGTGGATCAAGTTATTATGAGAATAGTCGACACATTTGCCTGTCTTCCTACTTTACCGATATTACTGGTGCTTTCTGCAACAATTAGTTCAATTGAATCAATACCCGCAGAGCATCGAATTTATTACCTGATGGGGTCTATAACCTTAATGGGGTGGACAGGCGTTGCCCGCATGATAAGAGGACAAATCTTAATGCTTAGAGAACAGGAATATATGATGGCTGCAGAAACAACGGGTATAGGTCCTTTCCATAAGATATTCAGGCACCTTATTCCAAATACCATGCCCCAACTTATCGTTAGTGCTACACTAGGTCTCGGTGGTGTTATCCTTTATGAATCAACACTTTCTTATCTGGGACTGGGTGTTCCATTTCCCAAAGCAGCTTGGGGTTCTATGATAGCACTTGCGGATCCGTCGAGAGGGCAGGAGATACTCGCAAATTACCCGAATATGTGGGTTCCGGCAGGTATTCTAATAGTTATTACAGTGCTGGGTTTCAGCTTTATCGGCGACGGTTTGAGGGATGCGTTTGATCCTAGGATGAAAAGGTAGGTATATAATGGGCGTAAAGGATTTATTTAAACGAAAAAAAATACAAGGTGTTGATGATACACAATACTTAACACTCCGGGAAGAAATTCGTATTAGTAAAGAGAATAACAAAATTATCCGACAATACGAAAAAGATAAAGCAAGAAAAAATGTTGAGGAATCAGAGTACTTGACACAGATGAAAGATCCCTTAAATGTTGTAGAGTTTGATGATTTGCACACTTATTTTTACACAGAGGTTGGTACGGTTAAAGCTGTTAACGGTGTATCATTCGAAATACCACAGGGAAAAACTGTTGGCGTTGTTGGTGAATCCGGGTGTGGTAAATCAGTCACAAGTCTTTCTCTAATGCGTCTTGTTCAAGGTCCTCAAGGCCAGATTGTCAATGGAAATATACGCTATAAGGCAAGTGACGGAAAATGTTATGATATAGCGAAAATGCCACTAAATGAGATGCGAAAAATTCGAGGCAAGGATATCGCCATGATATTTCAGGAGCCAATGACAAGCTTAAATCCGGTTTTTAAGATTGGTGATCAAATGGATGAGGTGGTCCTTCTCCACGATAAAAAAGCAACACCGGAATCAGCAAAGGCAAGAACCATTGAAATGCTTAACCTTGTGGGAATTGCAATGGTAGATAAAGTGTATTCAAGCTATCCCCATGAGCTTTCCGGGGGTATGCGGCAACGTGTGATGATTGCAATGGCTCTTACTTGTAACCCAAGGCTAATAATAGCTGATGAGCCTACAACAGCGCTTGATGTTACAATACAAGCACAAATTCTTGAGCTTCTAAGAAATGTTAAGGATAAAATTAACGGCAGTATTATGCTTATTACCCATGACCTTGGGGTTATAGCCGAGATGGTTGATTATGTTGTGGTCATGTATGCAGGTAGAATTATAGAAAAGGGTACGGTTAGGGAGATATTCCATGATCCAAAACATCCTTATACAATAGGTCTCATGAAATCAAAGCCTGGGAATGTCAAACAGGGAGAACGTTTATACAGCATTAGGGGGCAGGTGCCTAATCCAATAAACATGCCCGATTATTGCTATTTTTGTAATAGATGCGATAATTCTATGGATATATGCTCAAAGACATATCCGGATATGCTACAGTTTTCACCCACGCATTTTGCATCCTGCTACTTGTATGATGAAAACAAGCTTTGATTTTGCTGCGACTAGACATTATTCCAGCTTGCAGGGAACTTATTAGCATGAATTTACAACAATTTTGTGATATAGATAATGCAAAGGAGAATAGAAGGCTGTTATGGAAAACGGAAAAAAGGATATGAACGACAATATATTGGTTGTAAACCATTTAAAAAAATATTATTCTGTGAAGAAGGTTGCATTCGGAAAACGCAAAACATATGTAAAAGCTGTTGACGATGTTTCCTTTACCATAAAGCGAGGAACAACAATGGGGCTTGTTGGCGAATCAGGTTGTGGCAAGACTACCATTGGACGCACAATATTAAGGCTTCATGAGGTTACCGCAGGTCAAGTGTTGTTTGATGGCATTGATCTTGCAAAAATACCTGCGAAGAAATTAAGAAAACTGAGACCTCAAATGCAGATGATATTTCAGGATCCATACTCCAGTCTTTCACCGCGTCTTCCGGTTGGAGAAATCATTGGTGAGGCAGTAAAAGAGCATAAGGTTATACCAAAATCTCAATACAGACAATATATTCTAAAGGTTATGAGAGATTGCGGTCTTCAACCTCAATACTTCTATCGTTACCCACATGAGTTTTCCGGTGGTCAAAGACAGAGAATAAGTATAGCAAGAGCTGTTGCGCTTAACCCGAAGTTTATTATCTGTGATGAGCCATTAAGTGCTCTTGATGTTTCCATTCAATCACAGATTATTAACCTTATGAAGGATCTGCAGGAGCAGTTCGGATATACATATTTGTTTATATCCCATGATCTCTCCGTTGTGGAGCATATTTCAGATACTATTGGCGTTATGTATCTCGGAAGCATGATGGAGTTCGGGGATAAAAAACTTGTTTTTTCAAATCCGATGCATCCATATACAAAAGCGCTATTATCTGCAGTACCGGTGTCTGATCCAGATATCAAAATGAACCGTATAATTCTCAAAGGGGACATTCCAAGCCCTATTAATCCGCCCTCCGGTTGTAAATTTCGTACGAGATGCCAAAATTGCATGGATATTTGCTCAAAGAAAGAGCCAATATTAAAGGAGTACGAAAAAGGGCATATGGTGGCGTGCCACTTGTATCCGCAGGATTAGTATTATGAGGTCTACCTAAGAATAGGGTGATAGCCATGGGAAAAGAAAAAAAAAGCGTGAATAATAATTTTGATGATAACAGAGTAATCGCAGATATGAATATAGATGGAATGCCCAGCTCAATGTTCAGACGGAAAACCTTTAACGAGTCTGATATTAAAAAAGAAAAGAAAGAAGCCGTAGAGATTGAGATTTCAAAAGACGAACGCAGAGCAATTGTACGAGGCATTGCAACTTCATATATATTATTTGGTGTAATTTTTTTCGGACTTTTAGCCTTGTTTCTTCTGTTTTATACTAAGGTCTGGTTAAAATAAAGGAGGATATATATCAACCATGTCAAAAATAAAGAATTTTCATAATATTTTGTTATTAAGCTTCTTACTTATAATTGTGCTATTCATATCTGCATGTTCCAACATGGGTCAGGCTATAGATCCGGGTGATTGGCACTATGACTGTGTTGTAATCTACGATGCCCTTGGAGGAACAATAAATTCAAGGGATATTCGCGAAACTTATTACATGGATAATTCGTATTTGTTTGAGCCTTCAGGGACAACCAATATGCTTATTCAACCGATTAAGGATGGTTACATTTTAGCTGGATGGTATACCTCAAAAGAGGATATTACGGATAAGGATGGGAATATTGTTGGTTATTCCTTTAAAGCAGAAGACAGGTGGGATTTTGACGAGGACAGGGTGCAGGAGAGCATGACACTTTATGCCAGATGGATACTCCAAGGTAAAGTCGATTATGTTGATGCTTCCACTGACACAATTAAGTTTTCAAAAAATATTACTGTTGAATCACCGGTTCAAAAACTGTCGAAAGCTGCTGAAAGTCTAATTTCCAAAGAAGGACATACCCTTTATAATTATTTTTCAGACAAGCAATGCACTGTACCATATAATTTTTCAGAATACGTCCATACAGAATTGATTCCTTCAGATCAGGAACTGTATGATCAGTTATATGAGGAGTTTCCAGAATATTTTAATAAAATTGAATACGTCGAGTTACCGGAAAGCAAAGACGAAAGGCCAATCGAGGAAGACACCACAGACTTATACATTAACAAGCTAGGTTATGAAATCGCAACTGATGATAAAGCTGCTAGGCATGAGATTCGCACTAGAAAAGATGAAATAATTGAGGGTTTCATTACCAATTATGAAAATAACTCTTCGAAAAAAACAGTCTATTTAAAATATATTGAGGGAAAATATATTCGAGTGGATCACGTAGAGAATCTGAAGGTATCTGGGAAATACGGGTTTACAGGAAAGGATATATCAGGAAAACCGATTGATGGTTATATTCTTACTAGTGATATTGATTTTAAAGATGCTGCCGTGGATATGGTTGAAAGCTTTAGTGGAAAGATTTACGGCAATGGCTTCAGTATAAAGAACATAAAAATTAATGTATCAAGCAGAAAGCTTGACAAAGATACAAGTAAAGTAGCGGGAATATTCAAATCTCTTAAAGGTGCTCATATTGAGGATGTTGTTTTTGAAGGTCTTACCATAAATTTGAGCGTACAACCAGGTATCCCGGTTACGGTAGGCGCTCTTTCAGTTGAGGCAAACAACACAACCTTGAAAAATGTAAGCTTTGATACACTTAAAATAAATACAGGCAGGGGCGATGATGGTTCAGCAGAATACAGAAT
Source organism: Clostridiales bacterium (assembly GCA_036768735.1). GTDB lineage: Bacteria > Bacillota > Clostridia > DSM-8532 > DSM-8532 > JAAYGP01. Next base: position 22,352 of record DAIPML010000011.1, read on the forward strand.
ATACGATCTTTTTGCCAGTGGGACTAATAATACATTAGATAATGTGACTGGCAATAATATTGAAATATCTGCCACAGAGTTTGCTAAGGTTAATCAAATGCTCCTAGGCCCCATGCAATAGGCGGAGGATAAACAGATTCCCGCATCAGTGGTGTGTTAAATCCTCCCCTGAAGAAGCACTTGATAAAATGGCTGGTCGCAAGCAAGCTTGCTGCTCGCCCATGTAACCAGTCTCGTAGCGCTATGCACACAAAATGCGTTATAAAGGCGAATACCAACTTGAACGCACCTTTATTGTGTGATTTAAATGACGCAAAGCAGCACACTCGGAAGCACTACTTCAAACGTAAAGCTAAAAGCATGTTCCTGAGCGACCCGTGACATGGAGGCTGTTACCAGACAATACATTAAATTCAAAGCGAGTAAAAAAGTATGTGCTTTAGTCGTACTTTGGAACTAATTCAAGATATACCACCATAATGCGTAACCGGCTTACCGGTTACATCCAAGGGATGAAACACTCGAGACAAACCTGCGGATTATAATGTGATACCTTGTGAACAGTAGCCACAGGCAAAACCAATGTTTGACAGCAATATATCAATATTGACATTCTATGTCCGCTGCTTTATAATAAAGTCTAATATATGGAGATGGGATGTTTTCCCTGTTTATTGCAGGTCAAAACAAACCCCCAAAAGCCTTTAGAGCCTTTTTTAATGCGGTAATCCATCATTCTTTAGAAGGCTGAAGATATTTAGGATGTTTTTAAGGCATTAAATATCTTCAAAAAATTACTTTGTGACTTTTGTGGGCATAATCATGTTCTATATCTATATATGTTGAGATAGAAATTCAATATATATAGACACGAATTGATGCATGTGCCATTTTGTCTTGGCATAGCCCTGAACAGGCACATGTACAATATAAATTGAAAAAGAAACGATCGACAAATATCACCAAACATAATTAACTTCTTTCTCAATTTATATAGATTAAATAAAGAATAATTCCTGTAAAAGTGCATAAATTATTAGAACTCTAACGGCAGAAGTCTATGGGGGAAAAAGATATAAAAGAAAGAGGAGTATTGTTGTATGAGTGGAAAAGAGATATTTTTAACTTATGAGGGTCTTAAAAAACTGGAAGATGAATTAGAGCAGTTAAAGGGGGAAAAAAGAAGAGAAATTGCAGAACGTATAAGGCAGGCATTATCTTTTGGTGATATTTCAGAAAACTCGGAATATGATGAGGCAAAGAACGACCAAGCGAAAAATGAGGTAAGAATCATTCAATTGGAAAACATGCTTAAATTCGCAACTGTTATCGATGAAGATGAGATTGATACAGATGCTGTTCAATTGGGAACTCGTGTAAAAATATATGATGAAGAGTTTGACGAAGAATTGGACTACCACATTGTTGGTTCAACTGAAGCAGATCCATCAGGTAACAAGATTTCCAATGATTCGCCTGTAGGTCGTGCGCTAATGGGTAGAAAACCTGGTGAATTCGTAGATATTGCCGTACCGGATGGAATAGTGAAGTTTAAAATTCTTGAAATATATAAATAAACCCCAAGGGTATTGTTAATCAAGTTTTCATAATGTATAATTATTAGATAAGCAAAACAGTTTACATGAGTATGTAAGCTGTTTTATCTTTTACTTAGTGAAATTTATCACAATTAAAAAAATATGCGAAGAGGTGGGGCGGGGATCCATCTTAGCCTCGTTATAATTGAAATGTTATTTTGCTTTACATAAACAGAGCAATGCAACATATTCCATTATTTTGGAATATGTCTAATAAATGATCGGGAGGAAATACGATGTCAGAAGATTTTACCGGAAATATGGAGCAAACACAGGATCTAAACGAAATACTAATGGTTAGAAGGCAAAAGCTCAGTGAGTTGCAGAGTAAAGGACAGGATCCTTTTCACACTGTTAAATATGAAGTGACTCACAGAACTGTTGATTTAATAAATACATTTGATGAGCTTGATGGTAAGACTGTATCAATTGCAGGAAGGTTAATGGCAAAAAGAGGGATGGGTAAGTCGAGCTTTTGCGATCTATATGACAGAGATGGAAAAATACAATTGTTTGTTAGAATTAATGATCTGGGCGATGAAGTATACGATGAGTTTAAAAAGCTTGATATTGGTGATATAATCGGTGTAAAAGGCGTGGTTTTTAAAACTCGCATGGGTGAAATATCGGTTAGAGTTTCTGAATACACTCTGCTGTCAAAATCGCTTCGCCCTCTACCTGAAAAATTTCACGGGCTTAAGGATACAGACATCAGATACCGTCAAAGATATTTAGACCTTATTGTTAATCCGGAAGTTAGAAAAACTTTTATATTAAGAAGTAAAATAATTTCAACAATTCGAAGTTTTTTAAATGACAGGGGCTTTTTAGAAGTTGATACACCTCTTTTGAATACAATACCGGGAGGTGCAGCAGCAAGACCTTTTATAACACACCACAACACTTTGGATATTGATTTATACTTAAGGATTTCTCCTGAGCTGTATCTGAAACGCTTAATTGTTGGAGGTCTTGAAAAAGTATATGAAATGGGGCGCATGTTCAGAAACGAGGGGATGTCGGTTAAGCATAACCCTGAGTTTACTCTGCTTGAGCTATACGAAGCATTTACAGATTACAAGGGAATGATGGAATTAACCGAAAACCTGATTACACATGTTGCGAAGGAAGTTTTAGGTACAACGGAAATTGAGTATCAAGAACAAAAAATTGACTTATCTATCCCGTGGACTCGGATGACAATGACCGACGCTGTTAAAAAATATGCAGGTGTTGATTTTGATTCTCTATCATATGATGAAGCCGTATCGCTCGCAAGAGAAAAAGGGATTGAATTGTCCGGTAATATATCTAAGGGCGAAATACTGAATATGTTTTTCGAGGAGTTTGCCGAGGCTAATTTAATACAGCCGACATTTATTATGGATTACCCCGTTGAAGTGTCACCATTAACAAAGAGAAAACCGGATAAGCCTGAATTAACAGAAAGATTTGAGCTTTTCATAACAGGGCGGGAAATGGCAAATGCATACTCCGAGCTTAATGATCCGATTGATCAAAAAGAACGTTTTCTTGCTCAAGTTAAAAAGCGTGAGCAGGGTGACGAGGAAGCAAATATGATGGATGAGGATTATATAACCTCTCTTGAGCATGGTCTTCCGCCTACAGGCGGCTTGGGAATTGGAATTGACAGGCTTATTATGCTGTTAACAGACTCATATTCCATAAGAGACGTGTTATTGTTCCCCACAATGAAGCCAAAAGAGTGAACTCATTAACTCAACTTTATCACCTCATCTTGTGAGTAGTGTTTTGAGGCACTGGTACCGACATGCGGAGGTGTGATATCACACCTCTGTTGGTAGCTCGCTGTGCCGGCAAGCGCCCAAAACTAAGGAGCGTATCAACTGGAACGTTTCCCCAAGAAGGATAACCCAAACACTGTTGGAAAGTTGAGTCATTCTGCAAAAGATGAACATCAAGAACCACTCCTCATAGAGGTGGTGGGCTCTTGAAAATGATAAAAACAGGAGTAAATAGGATTGGGGGTCTTGGACATGGAGCAAATGGACAAAAAGAAAGCTCTTGAAATTCTTGGGCTTAACCAGGATGCCACGAGGCACGATGTTTCAAATCGTTACGGTGTTTTAACAAGAAAATTCAAAACAATTGAAAAAGATGAGAATGGTTATACAATAAATGATATTACAAAAGCTTATAACCTGCTTATGGGCATCACTTTTATTGACAAAGCCGAAGAGGAAAGGCAAAAGGCTTTAAGGGAAAATCCTCCGCTGTTATCCAGAATAATAAATAAGGATCCTATAAAAATAGAAAACTTCTTCCACTATTATAAAACACACATTATTGTTGGAATTATTGTATTAATTACCATGTTTTCAATAATTCGAAGCTGTGTTAATAATGTTCCCTCAGACTTTAATATCCTTTTTTATGGTAATATTTACACAGAGCAAACGGAAAAAATCAGTACTGATCTTGTAAATAACTATTCAGATATAACTACTCCGTATATTGAGGTTTTAACATTTATGCAAAACGATCCGCAGTATGAATCTGCCATACGGATGAAAATAGCTGCAATGGCAGCAACACAGGAATTAGACATCGTACTTTTGGACGAAGTCACCTTTAAGGAATACGCTAAACAAGGTATGTTCCTGCCGCTTGATGATCTAACCGATGATCTTGGGTTCCCAATTGAATCTTATGTTGAGGGAACTGAAAAAATTGATGAAACAGAGAATTACGAACCTATTTATGGTCCAGCTAAAAAATACGGAATCAATATTACTGAAAGCGAATTTGTCAAGGAAAATGACATTTACGCCGACAATGTTATTATAACAATTGCTGTAAATAGTAAAAGAATAGAAAAAGCTATATCTGTTTTGAAAGAAATAAAATAAGGGGGGCGCAATATGTTTGAGCTTGTTATGGACAATACAATCGAAAATGGAAAACTTAAGATCTTACTGAAAGGTGAAGTGGATATATCAACGGCACCGGAATTTAAAACCAGATTATATGAGTTGGTTGGGGAAGGCGATAAGGATATTGAGTTATTTTGTGAAGAGCTTTCTTATATAGACAGCACAGGGCTTGGAATACTGGTTGGCGCATTAAAGAGAGTTAAGAAAAACGAGAATAGTGTTTATATTTATCGGTTAAAAGAGAACATAAAAAAGCTCTTTCGCATAACCGGGCTGGATAAGGTTTTTATTTTGGAGGAGATAGCATGAATAATATATTTGATGAAATAACCATGCAACTTCCCCAAAAGGCGGATTATGTAGGTCTGGTTCGGTTAACAGCATCGGGCATCGCATCAAAAATCGGTTTTGATATTGATTCAATTGAAGATATAAAGGTTGCCATATCTGAGGTGTGCAACAAAATTATTACATATAAGCCCGAAAACGCCAACCAGAATTTTATTATTACTTTCCAATTGTTATCTAAAGAATTTAAAGTATTGTTTAAAGTTACTGATGAGTTTACTCGGACAATGTTTGAAGGCGAATCAGGTGAATTTGCAAAGATGATAATAACTTCCCTTATGGATGAATTTACCGTGAAATGCAAAGATGGCTGCATAATAACCATGGGAAAAAGCCTGGGGGATTATCCTGATGAGTAAAAAGTATAAAGCTATGTATGAAGAGTCTGATATAGAATTGTTTGAAAAATATAAAAGCGAGGGAGATCTTAATATTAGAAATGAACTTGTCTCACGCTACCTTTACCTCGCGGAAATTTTATCAAAAAAGTTTTTAAATCGTGGTGTAGATTATGATGATATATATCAGGTGGCTTGTGTTGCTTTAATTAATGCTGTGGAACGTTTCGATACAGGTGCTGAGGTTAAATTTGTCAGCTTTGCGACCCCCACTATTATTGGAGAAATTAAAAGATATTTCAGAGATAAAGCGTCTGTTATACGTATACCAAGGCGGATTTATGAGGTTTATCAAAAGGTTAATCATGCGAGAGAACATTTAACACAGCTTAACGGCAGATCACCCAGAGTAGACGAAATAGCCTCTTATCTTGACTTCAGTGAAGAAGCAATTCTTGAAATTATTGAATCATGGAATGTCTATAAAATTCAATCCTTTGATCAGACAGTATATGAGGAAGATGATTTAGAGCTCTACGAAACTATCGGGGAAGACGACGAAACGTTTGAGCGGATTAATAATCGGGATTTCCTCGAGAAATCCATGAAACATTTTAATGAAATAGAAAAGAAATTTATTTACTTACGTTTTTTTGAAAACAGGACTCAAAAGCAAATTGCATCACAATTTGATGTTTCTCAGATGTATATATCAAGAATGGAGAGAAAAACTTTAGAAAAATTCAGAAAAATTCTGAGGAAATAGTGTTAATATGGGTAAGAATATATTGAGTAATGTTTCCGAAGGAGAAGCTGGATGAGATCACACCAAGGACGGGGAATTATAGAAATATATAATGGCTTTGTGTTGGACGATGTATATCTTGCCTGCGAAAATATCAGGGCAATACTTAACTGTATTAACAACACTGTGGGCTTAAATAGTGACCAATACTTTGATGTGCGCATTATCATTAGTGAATTGATACAAAATGCAATTAAGCATGGCAACGAGAGTGGAAGCGGCGATAGAAAAATATACATGAAAGTCTTTTTGAAGGATAAAAGTGTTCTTAATATTATTGTGAGGGATCAGGGTAGTGGTTTTAATGCTAACAGAACCCTCCAGCAAGAACATAATCGACAAATGTGCAGTGTACATGATTTGATGGAGTGCGGTAGAGGGCTGCAAATCGTAAAAAGCCTCAGCGATAGTGTAATGTTTAATCGAAAGGGTAATCGAATTACCGTCTTAAAAAAGCTGTTTTAAAGTAATTAGGTGGCAAAGCCACTTTTTTGTTATCATAACAAACAACTCAGATTAAATCTACTATCCCGAAATATTATGGAACCATAATCCGAATAAATACTAAACAACCTGTATTGTTTTGATTTCACGACCTGTTGTGGGAAATGTACCCGCCACAAGGTCTCTTTTGATCAGAATGATTGAAAATACACAAAGAGAAGAGGAACATCAGATCCATGCTATAATAAATTTAGGAAAAATATGGTGCTAAGGTGAGGGAAGGACAAATTAGTTCTGGTAAAGTAGAAATAAATATGCTATTATATAGAGTAGGTAGTCAGATACAAACT
>DAIPML010000011.1:29249-31867 GCA_036768735.1 Clostridiales bacterium
AAGGCGCGAAAGCAGCAGGCTAAACGTAAATTTTTAGATATGTATGGGACAAATCTTACAGAACGTGCCGAAAAAGGAGAAATTGACAGAATTATTGGCCGTGAGAAAGAGATTGACCGTATTATTCAAATATTAAACAGGAGAGCAAAAAACAATCCTGTATTAATTGGTGAACCCGGTGTTGGGAAAACAGCCATTGCAGAAGGACTGGCTGTTAGAATTTCAAACCATCAGGTACCATCAAAATTATTTACCACAGAAATATATTTGCTGGATCTTGCGGCTATTGTTGCCGGTACTCAATTCAGAGGCCAATTTGAAGCAAGGATGAAATCTATTTTAAAAGAAGCTCAAGAAAACGGGAACATTATTTTGGTAATAGATGAGCTGCATAATATAGTCGGTGCCGGTGATGCCGAAGGTGGAGCAATGAATGCAGCTAACATTTTAAAGCCTGCTCTCGCCCGCGGAGAAATACAAGTTATTGGTGCAACAACACTTGATGAATACAGGAAGCATATTGAAAAGGATGCAGCCCTTGAACGAAGGTTCCAGCCGGTAATAATTGATGAGCCTTCGGTTGATGATTCTATTGAAATATTAAAAGGAATAAAGAATTACTACGAAGACTTTCACCAGGTTAGAATATCTGATGAAGTTATTGAAGCTGCAGTTAGAATGTCAGATCGCTACATCCATGGTCGTTTTTTACCCGACAAGGCAATTGATGTTATTGATGAGGCAGGTTCAAAAGTAAATCTTCTTAATCAAGGGCTTATTGAGCTTGAAAGCTTAAAGCAGGAGTTAAAGAAGGTTCAGGATGCAAAAGAACTGGCCGCTTTACAAGATGACTACAAAAAGGCTGCCGACTTTAAGGTTGAAGAGTGCAGACTTCAAGATAAGGTTAATGAGCTGGCGGGGAAATATGGAACTATGGATATGACAGTTGAGGATATTGCCCAAGTCATAGAATCCTGGACAAAAATACCTGTTAGTCGTATCACAGAAGAAGAAGCCCGTAAGCTTATGGCTCTTGAAGAGCGCCTTCATAACAGGGTTGTTGGGCAACATAAGGCGATTGAAAGTTTGTCCCGTGCAATACGTCGTAACCGCTCTGATTTCCGAAAAAAACGAAAGCCGAATGCATTCATTTTCGTCGGTCCTACAGGGGTTGGGAAAACCGAACTTGCCAGAGCAGTTGCACAAGAAATGTTTGGAAATGAAGATGCAATGATACGTCTTGATATGTCGGAATATATGGAAAAACATACTGTTTCAAAGCTGATTGGGGCTCCTCCGGGGTATGTTGGATATGATCAGGGCGGTCAGCTAACAGAAAAAGTCCGCAGAAAGCCATATTCAGTTATTTTGTTGGATGAAATAGAAAAAGCACACCCGGATGTCTATAATATGATGCTTCAAATAATGGAGGATGGGCGATTAACTGACAGCCAGGGTAGAACTGTGGGGTTTGAAAACACGATTGTTATTATGACGTCAAATGCCGGTACGAATAACCGCGGATATGGCATAGGCTTTAACACTGATGAGAGAATAGCCTTGGAAAAGCAGGTTATGGATGCGGTGAAGGAGACTTTCCGACCTGAGTTTTTAAACAGAGTAGACGAGGTGATTGTCTTTGAGCCTCTAAGCAAAGAGCAGCTTGGTGCAATTGTTAATATGATGCTAAACGAAGTAAGGCAGAATACTCTTGAAAAGGGTATTAATATTACAGTGACACAGGAGGCAAAGGATGCCCTGGTTGAAAAGGGATACAGCCAAAAGTATGGAGCAAGACCGCTTAGAAAGAAGATTCAACGGTTTATTGAGGATGAGCTGGCTGAAAGATATTTAAAGAACGAAATAAAGAGTGATTCCTCGGTTGAAGTTGGTTACGATGGAAGTGAATTTATTTTCACCATACAAAACACACCAACCACTGTATAATGAAGTTTCATCATTCTTTAATTATTTGACGTGGATTTTGATTTCAGTGGGAAAGTTGAGCCATTGTTAAATGTAAAATCAATTTATGAAAAAAGAGTCGGAAACATCCGGCTCTTTTTTGCATTTTAACAAAAGTATATCTACCAACTCACTATTTTTCTGTATGCCTTTAAAAAGTAAACATTTATCCCCCATCTATACCTTCACTGAAATGAATAAAATAGTTAAGGGCTGTAAGTCTTTTGATTTACCTACAACAAACTTTCACTCAAAAAATCTTATGTTTTTTAAGTTAATATAGAAAACCATAATTAAAATTGAATATTTTTCTGCTAAGCATCAAAAAATAGATAAAGCTATTTTACGAAAGGGAGATGCAAAAAATGATCGGAAGAGCTATTAACAGAGCAAGAAGGCTATGGATTATGGTTGTATCCATTTTACTGCTATTAAGTGTTGCTGTAGCGATGTGGCTTATATTTTCGCAAACAGAAAAGGAAATACCTAACAAAGGCGTTTTTGTAATTAATCAAGGGGTATGAAGAGCCAAATAGAGGAGAGAATAGATGGATAAGAAAATGACTAAAAAAGAGTATATGGAATGGTCCCAAAAAGAAGCACCGAAAACAAAGAAAGGCAGAAATATGTTGATGGCTTTTTTAGTAGGAGGA
>DAIPML010000260.1:0-5107 GCA_036768735.1 Clostridiales bacterium
CCATGCATCATCCGCATAAAAACGGTGTCCTTCTTTGCCAACAACAAGCATGCAGTTATTCGGTGCGTTTGCGTACTTATAATGCAATTTAACAATTTCAAAGGTCTTTTGTACCCCATCCAATGGGAAAATATCGTCATTCTTCCCGGAAACAATAACTAAATAACGCGGTGCAATCAGACCCGCAAGATCACCCATGTCGAAATACTTTCGGATACCTGGTATGAAATTGCAGGAACAATGGTCAATTGCGCCTATGGAATCTTCATATGTACAAATGGCGCAGCTTGGCATGATATATTTAATTCTCGGTTCGAGGCAGCCGGCATAAAAAGTAGCCGTACCTCCGCCAGAATTACCCATGCAGATAATATTTTTCATATCCACTTGCGAAAAATGTTTTTCAAGAACATCAATAGCCCGTTGTATATCCCATACCCTTTCGCCTAATGTAGTCCTGCCGATTAAAATTGCAGCCATTGAAGATTTATAGCAGTCCGGTCCTTTTTCATTACCTCCGCATTCACCAAAATTTCTCTGCTCTATCGAAAGAGCACAGTAACCTTCTTTTAGAACGCGAACAGCGAAATCACGATCTCCATCTTTAATGGATGATTCATCACCTGGATATTTTGGCTTTCCCAGTGAAATATGCATACCCGTGGAATGCCCCTGTAAACAGATTACAACCGGAAGAGTTTTTTTTGCTCCTGCTGGTATCCATAAATTGCATGGAACGAAATAGCCTGATTCACTTTGAAAATAAAAGCGAATATCTGTAAAACCATCCCGCTCTTTTTTGTATTCTATTGTCAGCATATCGTCACATTTTTGAAATGGCAAACCCAGCAGTTCATTTAGTTTTTTAGCCGCTCGGCATTGCCAATTTTCAAAGGGCTCTGACCCGTCATATTTCATGGATGGTCTCATAGTTTTCATCAATTCTAAATTATGTTGGTGTGGCATTTTTAACATTATATTTACCCCCCGATCATTTAATAGACATATTTCAGAATAATGGAATATGTTGTATTGCTCTGTTTGCTCCGATGTTAAATAATATCTGTTGATAAAATTTTTTATGATGTCTTCCAAAAGTATGATCATAGTTGCCATGAGATACAATTAACGCATTTATATCGATCAGTGCCACAATAATAAAACCGGAGTTCAAACAGATCGCTTTAAAAATCAATCAAAGTATGTTCGCATCGTTCAACCTATTTAATCATTATCATTACATGTGATAATAACACAATGAAAACACAAACCATTTTCCTAAGAAAATGTAAACACCTTGGTAATTAACAGTAATTACGATATAATAAAGTAATAACTTTCGGTTGCATCAAGTAAGTAATTAAGGTTAGTTTACCATAGCAATCCCGAGTAAAGCAATTAAAAATACATATATTTTCATTCAATTTAACCAAAATAGATTTTGGTTTTTATAATAAAGTGCGGAAAGAAGGATGAATACTATGAATTACAAATGGGAATTAGCGCAAAATAAAGCAACATATATTTTAAGATACTTTCTTCCACGACCACCATATGTATCAAATGAGATGACAAGCAAAAGGCTCAAGGAGCTAATCTCATTCTGCAAACGCACACATATTGACGCAGTACAGTTTTACGTAAATTTAAAAGATAATTGGTATTATATGCCTGATACAGCTGTTCATGCAATCGGATGGGCGAAAGAAATGCAGGAATTTATACCATATATCAGGGAAGCAGGAATATCATATCAAATAAATTTTCAAAACCTTATTGGCGCTACCACAGGGGGAGCAGACCATAGAAAGGATTTAGACTGGGAATATTTGGTTAACCACCAAGGCGTTGAAAATCCGGGGTGTGCATGCCCTCTTGGTGTGAAGTTTCGAGCAATTATGGGAACGCAGCTAAAGGTCTGGGCAGAGACAAAACCTGATGTAATCTGGATTGACGATGATTTTAGATTACACAACCATGGTCTGGGTCAAAATGAATTAGACTGGTATTGCTATTGCCCAAACCATCTGGGGAAGTTTTCCTCTGTATATGGAAAAAGCCTGACAAGAGAATACCTTATAGAAAAAATTACTAAATCCGTAGAAGTACGAAATGCCTGGCTCGATTTTTTGAATGATACAATGTGTGAGACAGCGTCATGGGTTTGCAATCAGATACATAAGATTTCTCCTTTCACAAGGATAGCTCTGATGACTTCAATGCCTGATGTTCATGCTGTTGAAGGGCGTAACTGGAAGGATTTTCTTAAAAGTATATCCGGTGATGGATATACGCCCATCATAAGACCGCATTTCGGACCATATACCGAGGTATCACCTGCTGACTTTGTAAATAGCTATTTAATGCTGGATCAAACAATAGCCAGTATTGCAAGCCAAATAGTGGAAAGGATTGATTATTGTCCTGAAATTGAAAATACAAGATTTACAAGATGGGCAAAATCCGCTGCAGCTACGGGATTTCAGCTGACATTGGGCCAATTGGCCGGTTGCAGCGGTATTACATTGAGTCTTTATGATCTTGAAGGCTCTTCACTGGATGAAGAACCCTTGTATGAGAGTTTGCTTAGGGGTAAAAAGGATTATCTGGATAGTCTTGCCATGCTCAAACTTAATGATTGGAAAGCAGAAGGTGCAGCTATGCTGACAGATCCTGATTCAGCCCGAAAGGTTCAGGTTATTGAGCCACAAAACAGTTCCATTGGAGATCTCATGGGAACAGGGCGTACATGGGATCCAGTTTTGCTTCTTATGGGTGTTCCTGCAAGATATGTCCAGGTTTCAAAAGCATCAGATGAGGATTTAATTTTGCTTGATGGTTTGACAGCATGGCTTCCTGATGATAACGAATTGGATAAAATTCTTTCAAAAGGCGTTCTTCTTGATTGTAAGGCAGCAGAGGTTCTGGAGAAACGTGGATACAGGGATATGATAGGCGTAAGTGTTGGCGACATGTTCCATTGTCAGAGCAGTGCTGAAGTATTTCACGGCTTAATTCTTAATGATATGGAAGCAAAAAGAATGCCTCTAAGAATTCCCGGCGGGAATTGGAGCAAATTATCACCATCTCCAAACGCAAAAGTTCTGACCAGTATTATAAATCCCATTGGTGAAATGCAGCCCGGAACAGTTCTTTTTGAGAATACATTAGGAGGAAGAGTTGCTACTTATTCAGGATTTGGTAATTTAGCCGGGTATGATTTCTTTAATCACCAGAGGATATCCTGGTCTTCTGCATTACTGGATTGGCTCAGCCGGAATAAATTTCCTCTCCATGTACAGGCTGAGCAGAAAATGCTTACTGTAAGACGGGATTCTGAAAATGGGATTTTGCTTGCATTTTCAAATCTTGCTGCAGACAGTATAAGCAGAGTAAAAGGAAAGATTCGAAATATTAATAAGTTAAAATCAGTATCAAAGCTTTGTGCGGACGGTATGTGGAAGGAATTGGATAGCAAATTCTTTTATGAATCCGATTACGGTGAATATACTTTTGATATACCGGAAAAGCTTCACATTTATGATTGGCTGGTACTGTTAATTAAATAGCAAGCTACAACCCGGTGCAGTGAACCCGTTCAGTTAAAGCTGAACATCAAGCGATTCACGTAGCAAAATACGCAATGAGCTTAGGTGGGGAACTCTACCCCCCCACCTAAGAAAGAATGAGGAAGCTATGGTGTTTGGGGGAATTTAATCCATATTACGCTTCGTTAAATTTCTATCTCAACTATTTTTCTTTCTTCCATGGCGTCGATGGCTGCGAAGCCAATTAGATGACCGTAAATGGAATCCTTTAGATTTGTCGACGAAATTGAAGGTGTCTGCCCGTTAATTGTTTGGACAAAATCGGCTACCAACCTTAGATCGCCGCCTCCGTGCATGTCTCTTGAGACATTTATGTCTATTTTTTCTGATGAATATTCATAACCTTTTCGAGCATCAGGATGTCTTATTTCTATGCATGCATCCTCCAGATTGCCGATTAATTCACCTTTTTCTCCGGTAATATGTATGGTTCTGCAAGGCTTTGGAACACCACCGTTCAGCGAGTGCACTGCAGTTGAGCCATCTTCAAATTCAATCATTACCGCTTGATGATCTTCCACATTGTTGTCACAATGCCAGACACATCTTCCGTATGGATTATCTCTCTTGAGTGATTCAATCTTTGCATCTTCTGTTAAATCTTCGCCAAGATGTTCAATGCTCGTCCATGCATATTGAGCCCAACGCCCGCTTTCAACATAAATCTTTTTTGCAGAATATGGGCATGTGCTTTCAATTATACAGTCTGCAAGGCATCTTAAGCCTGATCCTACTGGAGCATTTTCAGGCTTATATTTCATAAGCCCCCCCAGACTACCAACGTATTTTGGTGCAATACCACTTTTAAGCCAAGTTATAAGGTCAAGATCATGACAGCATTTCTGCATGATAATTTTCGAACCACAAACATCACTATTACTCCATTTTCCCCTTACAAAGGATGTGGCAAAATGATGATAGCTCACATTTTCTTCGGTTTGTATATTTATTATCTCCCCTATTTCACCTTTAAGAATTCTCTTTTTTATCTCTACATAAAACGGTGCATACCGCAGAACATGGCAAACCATTATTCTGCGGCTATATTTTTGCGCATATTCATACAATTTATAAAGATCATTTTTGTCTAGACATATAGGTTTTTCAAGCAGCATATCATATCCTGCCTTTAAAAGTGGCAAAGCTGTGTCTATATGATCCCTGTCCATTGTTGCATTAATTACAGCGTCAATTTTTATGCGTTTCTCCAAAAATTCCTGCACAGTGCTGAAACAATTAGCTTCAGGTACATTGTATTTATTTGCTGCATGCTTTCTTCTGAATGAATCAGGTTCAACAACTGCTGCTATTTTCATTTTTTCAGGCTCAACAAGCGCATAATCGGAATACACGGTTCCTCGGTTTCCGGCGCCAACGAGAGCGACTTTAAGCGGCTCATTCATAAGTATTCTCTTTTCTTTATTATATAATGTGATCATCACCCGGAAAACCACGAAGTGACTTTCCGGTGAAAATTAAGATATCTTAAATTTCATCAG
>DAIPML010000261.1:0-5092 GCA_036768735.1 Clostridiales bacterium
TGTTCCGGATATTTTGTTTCCGCAGCAAGAATTCCCTTATACAACGCATCATGAAAGGTTTTTCCGATGCCTAAAACCTCACCTGTAGATTTCATTTCAGGACCAAGGCTGGTATCTACGTCATGCAGCTTTTCAAATGAAAACACAGGTACCTTTACAGCTACATAATCGGATTCCTTGTATAAGCCTGTGCCATATGGAAAATCACTTAATTTCTTACCCATCATTATTCTGGTTGCCATTTTCACCATGGGTATGCCTGTCACCTTACTGATGTATGGTACTGTACGGCTTGAGCGTGGGTTTACTTCTATCACATACACCTCATCATTATGAAGCACATACTGAATATTAACCATACCGATAACATGAAGTGCACCGGAAAGCCTTTTTGTGTAATCAACAATTGTGTCCCTTGCTTTTTTGCTTATGTTCTGTGTGGGGTAAATGGAAATACTGTCACCCGAGTGAACACCGGCTCTTTCCAAGTGCTCCATAATACCGGGAATTAATATATCTTCACCGTCACATATAGCATCAACCTCAAGCTCCTTGCCCATCATATATTTATCTATAAGAATGGGGTGCTCCTGTTCTTCACGGTTTATTATTTCCATGAATTCCCTTACATCGTCATCGTTAAGGGCAATTTCCATGCCTTTACCACCTAACACATAAGATGGGCGTACCAGCACCGGATATCCTAACTTATTTGCTGCCGTTACCGCCTCTTCAGCAGTGAAAACAGTCCGCCCTTCGGGTCTGGGTATTTTCTGTTCTGATAATATTTCATCAAACAGCTCTCTATCTTCTGCTGCATCAACATATTTTGCTTCTGTTCCAAAAATTCTAACTCCAAGATCATTAAGGGTTTTTGTAAGCTTTATAGCTGTCTGTCCTCCAAATTGAACAATAGCGCCATCAGGCTTTTCAGTTTCAATAATATTTTCCACATCTTCGGGGGTAAGCGGTTCAAAGTATAGTTTATCTGCTGTGTCAAAATCCGTGCTTACAGTTTCCGGATTATTATTGGCTATAATGGTTTCATATCCTTCCTCTTTTAATCCCCATACAGAATGAACAGAGCAGTAATCAAATTCAATACCCTGTCCTATACGGATAGGTCCGGAACCTAAAACCAGAACTTTTTTATTTTTGCTTGGAACTACCTCGGTTTTAAAGTCATAAGTGGAGTAAAAATATGGTGTGATCGCTTCAAATTCTGCGGCACAGGTATCTACCATTTTGTAGGCCGCTTTTATATTCCATTCATTTCTCTTTGCCTTAATGTCTTTCTTATCACATTTCAAAAATCCGGCTATTACACTATCGGTAAAACCCATCTTTTTTACTTTTAGAAGCATCTCAGGGGTTAATGCATCGAAATTTAATTTACTAAGAATCTCCTCCATATCAACAATGTTCTTTATTTTTTTTATAAAGAATGGATCAATTTTTGTGATGCTATTTATATCCTCAATTGTGAATCCACGGCGAAGCGCCTCTGCGACAACAAGAATCCGCTCATCATCAATGTCATGAAGCTTTTCTTTTATGCGGGAATTGTCAAGTCCTTCAAATTGTCGCTGTTTAAGAGTAAACAGGTTAAGCTCCAAAGAGCGTATTGCTTTCATAAAAGCCCCTTCAAAGCAATTGCCTATGGCCATTACTTCCCCAGTCGCCTTCATTTGTGTTCCCAAGGTTCTTCTTGCATTAACAAACTTGTCGAAAGGCCATTTGGGGATTTTAACGACTATATAATCAATAACCGGTTCAAAACATGCATAGGTTTTTCCTGTAACAACATTCTTAATCTCATCCAGGCTATACCCCACAGCAACCTTTGATGCAACTTTTGCAATTGGGTATCCGGTTGCCTTTGATGCAAGTGCCGAAGAGCGGCTCACGCGTGGATTAACCTCTATCACCGCATATTCAAAGCTGTCTGTATGCATAGCAAATTGAACATTACAGCCGCCCTCTATTTTTAGCTCAGATATAATATTTAAAGCAGAAGTACGGAGCATCTGATATTCCTTGTCGGTCAACGACTGAGCCGGCGCCACAACTATACTGTCACCGGTGTGTACTCCAACAGGATCCACATTCTCCATGCTGCAGACAGTAATCGCATTACCTTTACTATCCCGCATTACTTCAAACTCAATTTCTTTCCATCCGGATATACATTTTTCTATTAAAACTTGCTTAACGCGACTAAGCCGCAAGCCGGTATTTCCTATTTCTATAAGTTGTTCTCTGTTTTTTGCTATACCGCCGCCTGTTCCTCCTAAGGTATACGCAGGACGAACCACCACGGGATATCCTATTTCCTCAGAAAAGGCCAGTGCATCTTCTATTGTTTGCACTACCTTGCTTGGAATACAAGGCTCTCCTATTCTTTCCATGGTGTCTTTAAAGGATTGCCTGTCCTCAGCCATTTTTATAGTACTTGCTTCGGTTCCTAAAAGCTTTACGCCAACAGATTCAAGAAACCCGCTCTCAGCCAACTCCATTGCAAGGTTTAACCCAGTCTGACCCCCAAGTGTCGGTAAAATGCTGTCCGGTTTCTCTTTTATAATGATTTTCTTAACTACTTCTATATCTAGCGCCTCTATATAAACTCTGTCTGCAATATTAACATCAGTCATGATAGTAGCCGGATTACTATTAACAAGCACTACCTCTATGCCTTCCTCTTTCAATGCCCTGCATGCCTGTGTCCCTGCATAATCGAACTCTGCTGCCTGACCGATTATAATGGGACCCGAACCTATAACCAAAACCTTTTTTATATTCTTATTAAGCGGCATAACAAACCTCCACAATTTAATTGTTTCACTAGCTTTACCAATTTTCCCCACAGCATTTTGATTTTACCTGCATGACAGGCATTCCTACTTTATCTTGTTTGCAGCGCTGGTACCCACACACTCCAAAAAATCTCCAATCAAGTCCACCTTGCCCGCAGTTGCAGGTTTGGTTTCCGGATGGAATTGAACTGTGACAGTAGGCATATTCAGGTATCTTAGCCCTTCCACCGTTTCATCATTCATACTGGTATGTGTGATTTCTGCCCTGCTCTTGTCAAGACTGCTTGCAATCACCTCAAACCCGTGATTTTGCGCGGTTACATAGGTAATACCCCTTTTTATATCCTTTACAGGATGATTACTTCCTCTGTGCCCATATTTAAGCTTGCCGGTATCGGCTCCTTCAGCAAGAGCAATTAACTGGTGTCCAAGGCATATTCCGAAAATCGGTTTCACTCCAAGCAATTTCTTTATGGTATCTATAACATCACTACATTCCTTTGGGTCTCCAGGACCATCAGAAAGCACAATACCGTCCGGATCCACCGCCAAAATATCTTCCGGTGAAGTAAATGCCGGAAAAATAAATACTTCACATCCTCTATTTCTAAAAGCGTTTATTATGCTTTTCTTAACACCTAAATCCAGTATTGCGATCCTATGCCCGTTTCCTTCATAATGCTTTACTTTTTTGGCGGTTACTTTTCCCACAGAGCTCGATTGTCTGTGTTCACGAGCTTTTTTAAGTAGCTCGGCCGGATCAGATTTCTCGTCCGTGCTTATAATACCGTTCATTGTTCCCTTATCTCTAAGGAGCCCTGTTAGTGTACGGGTATCTATATCGGCTAAACAAACAATATTATTATTTTTAAGGTAATCCTCAAGAGTTCCGCCACTACGCCAATTGTTTGGATAATCACAGATTTCTCTTGCAATAAAGCCTTTAACTTGCACATCTTCAGATTCACGGTCTTCATTGTTAACACCATAATTGCCGATAAGAGGGTAAGTCATTGCAACAATCTGACTATAATTCGAAGGATCTGTCAAAATCTCCTGATAACCTGTCATGCCCGTATTAAAAACAACCTCTCCAACAACTGTTCCGCAGGCTCCCTTGGAAATTCCTTTAAATACGGTTCCATCCTCCAGCATCAATATAGCTTTCATGTTTGTTTCCTCCTAGGTTTTACGTCTATAAGTTGTGTTTCTACCTCATTATTAGTTAATCTCATTGGTAATTTCATCCCTCATGCGCAGGGCTTCTTCCCGGCATGCAAGATCGAACTCTTCAATTGTGAAATCCTTTTTCCATCTATCAAGCTTGTATGCGCACATAAGGCTTCTGGAAGCGTTTATAACAGCCCCAAGCCCTTTATTATCAAAAGCTGCTGATACATCCGCTGCCCCCCCACCTTGAGCTCCGTAACCGGGAACTAAAAAATAAACTGATTTCATTCTGCTACGCAGTGTCTTTAGCTGTTCGGGCCAGGTTGCGCCTACAACTGCTCCCACGGATGAATATCCGTGTTCCCCAATGAGTTCGTTTCCCCATTCTGTCACAAGATCTGCCATGAGCTCATAAACTTTTCTGCCATCTTCAAGAACCATATCCTGGAGCTGACTTGATGAAGGGTTTGATGTTTTTACAAGAGCAAAGATTCCCTTGTTATAGCTTGCACAATCTTCAAGCATAGGCTTTATTCCATCTATGCCAAGATAAGCATTGACAGTTAACGCATCCACATCAAAAGCAGCTGCTTTTCCCCCATCTTCCAGTACAGTCCTGCCAAGAAAAGCTGAGGAATAAGCCTGGGATGTGGAACCGATATCATTTCTTTTACCATCGCCGATAATTATAAAGCCTTTTTTCTTTCCATATTCAACAGTACGGCAAAAAGCTATCAAGCCTTCAATTCCATACATTTCGTAATAAGCCAATTGGGGTTTTATTACCGGAATTACGTCAATAACGGCATCCATAAGCTTACTATTAAATTCAAATATACTTTCCGAGGCTGCCTTAAATGTGTTCCCAAAGAGCTCAAGGTTTTTGCGTCGTATAGATAATGGGATGTATTCAAGCTTTGGATCAAGACCCATAACCGTTGGGTTTTTCTTTTCATTTATTTTGCTTATAAGCTTTTCGATAAACATGAGTACCATCCTTTCAGGCTTAAAATAGAATAGTTTAATGCGAAAGTCTATCCCCTGATCTTGCTTGCTTTGCGTAAAACAATTTCAACTTTTTTCTCGTTAAAACAATTTTAGCAGATTTT
>DAIPML010000262.1:0-5079 GCA_036768735.1 Clostridiales bacterium
CGCTAAGCCTCGAGTAATTACAGTGAATTAATAATTACAGTGTATTAACTATCCATATCAATTTCTCTTGCCAATTCTTTTGCGGCTTCCTCAAGCGCATCCTTCGGGCTTAAAACGTTCTTTTCAACCTTTTCCATAGCGCCTGTGAGCATCATATCCATTGTTCCCATTTGCTCAAAGTGCCAGTATGACCAGCTGTATTCCATTTGATCAAATGCGATTTTATACATTGGATTTTCGCTTAATGCTTTTTTAGCAACATCAAGCTCCAAGCCGGATCTGCGTATTGGAAGGTATCCGGTTTTCAGAGCAAATTCCGTTTGGTTCTGAGTATCTACCAAATAATTAAGAAGTTCCCAGGCTGCATAGTCTTCTTTTTCATTCTTATTAAACATTACTAGAACATTACCACCCAAAGCGACAGACTTCTTTTTAAAGTATGGCATCGGGAATGCACCAACTTTTACGCCTTCCTCCGAAACCCATCTGCTTATACGGTTCGATGTTGAAACGATAAATGCTGAATTCCCCGCAAGGAATGTTTTTTCTGCATTCGCATGCTGCGCTGCAGGCATTACTTTATCATCTACCATCTTTTTCCACCATGTTGCAACTTCCACAGCATTTTCATCGTCAAAAGCAGGTGTTACTTTGAAATTTGCATCTACATTTACGACAGGGTTTTCATTCTGGTTAAGCATTGTTTTAAATAACCAGGGAACATCCCTAACCTCAAAGCCCCAGAATTCATCGACATTATTAATGTTACCTTTTGCTTGAGCGATTTTAGCCATTTCATATAAATCGTCCCATGTTTCAGGAGGTTTTGATGTGTCGATGCCGGCTTTATCAAGAATATTCTTGTTGTAATAGAGAATTGGTGTTGAAATTCCATAAGGAAGCGCACATACCTTGCCTTTGTATTTGCTGTAATCCAATCCACTTTCAAAAAAGTCGGCTTTATCAAAGCCCGGCTCGTTTATCTTTTCCTCGATAAAGTAATTTCCCCTTGCCCCTGTAAAAAGCGGACCTGCAGACATCAGTGCTACATTAGGCTCTGCACCTGAAGTAAGAGCTGCACTTACCTTTGTGGCTGTATCGCCATAGTTTCCGGAATAGGATAGCTCAATTTCAATCTGGTTGTTTTCAGCAGTAAACTTTTCAACCAATTCCTTAAATGCATCACCACTTGCGCCTGAAACAGCATACCAAACGCTGATTTTAACCTTTTCACCAGGTGCAAGGACTTCCTTTTTGGTTGTGGTATCTTGTGTCGGAGCATTAGTTGTTGCATCAGTTGCGACATTAGATGTGGAACCGGTTGTGTTGTCCGTGACCGGGGGTACGCAAGCAGTAAAGAGACCCAGTACCATGGTAAATACTATGCAGATTCCAAGAACACGAGAAAGATTTTGTTTTTTCATTTGAACGACCTCCTTAATTTAATTTCATATATTATTTTGGCGGAGCATAATTGAGTTCACTGCATTAGCTTTAAAATCATCGCATTTCGTGCATAAAACAATTTTTAGCTACCCTCGTACTTTATTCACGAAATGCTTGCTTTTTAGCATAATTATTAGTATTTATTCATCAGCATGAGCTTCTGCAGTGTAATCATAATTCGGTTCCTGCCAAATACTAAGCTTTTAAGCCCGTCAGAGTAAGCGAGCGAACAAACTGCTTTTCAGTAAAAATAAATACTATAAGTATGGGGACGATTGCCATTAGCGAAGCTGCCATCATAAGCTGATATTCTGAGGAGGTTTCCTGCACCAAATATTTTAGCCCTATCGGGAGCGTACGAAGCTCCGTCCTGTTGGTTATAATAAGAGGCCAAGTATAGCTTCTCCAATGACTCAGGAATGCAAATAATGTTGCAGTGCTTATGGCGGTAGTGGCATTAGGAAGCATAATTTTATATAGCATTGAATAATAATTGCACCCATCAATTTTCGCCGCATCAAGAAGCTCATTCGGCACACTTACAAAAAACGAGTATATTAGTATTGTCGTAAATGCGCTGGAAATCTGAGGTAATATTATACCTGCGTAAGTATCAACAAGCTTTAGGGAGCTTACTACTATAAATAACGGTATCATTGTTACCACAGCCGGTATAAACATACTACTTTGTATAAATGCAAATACCTTGCTGCTCCCCGGAAACTCAAGCTTTGCCAATGCATACGCTGCGGTTATGGATATGGATATCTGCAAAAAAGTTTGCCATGCCGAAACATATATACTGTTCGCATAATATCTCCAAAATGGTATCTTATCGAATACTTGCATGAAGTTATCGAATTTGAAGCTGCTCGGAATCCATTTTGGAGGGTATGCATACACATCCGCAGGAGTTTTAAATGACGACAACACCATCCACACAAACGGAAATAACATTATTGCAGAACCTGCAACAAGAAATAAAAAGGCGGGTATGTTATAGCGTATAAGCTTTCTCTTCATCCTGAACACCTCTCAATCATAATGGACTGTTTTGCGGCTTATTGATTTTTGTATAATTGTTAGTGTAAACACAATTACAAAAAGCACAAGCGCAGCAGCGGAGCCTCTTCCCATTCTTCCGTTTGTGAAGGCCTGCTGATATATATAAACCACAAGCAGCATTGTAGAATTAAGCGGTCCGCCTCCCGGTGTCATTACATTTATTTCTGTAAAGACCTTAAAGGAGTTAATAATGCCCATCATTATTACAAAAGAAGCAATAGGAGAAAGCAGGGGCAGCTTTACCTTAAAAAATGCCTGTTTGCTGCTGGCTCCGTCTATATGTGCAGCTTCCATATACGAATCAGGTATATTCTGAAGACCTGCAAGAAACAGAACTATATTATATCCAAGCCCTTTCCAGACTGAAAAAAGACCTATTGAAAGCAGCGAGGTGTTTTCATGATAAAGCCATTGAAGCTTGGGCAATCCTAAAGCGGTAAGAATCTGATTAAAAGGGCCTATGCCGGGATCATAAAACCAAATCCATATTAAACTTGATGCGACTATGGGCACAACAACCGGAGCAAAATATATTGTTCTCAGCGGACGCTTTAAAGGAATATGCGAGTCAAGCATGACTGCTATTAAAAGCGAAAGCACCAGATCAAGGCTAAGTTTGAAAATAGAGTATGTAAAGGTGTTCACTATTGCCTTACCAAATGTCTTATCGGTAAACAGGTATTCAAAATTCTTAAGTCCAATAAAATCCTTAACACCTGTTGCCATATTCCAATTTGTAAAGCTCATAGTAATAACCTGAAATACAGGTAAAACAAATAAGAAAAACATTGTTATGAGCGTTGGCAAGAGGAATACAGCGGCAGCAACAGTCTGACCAGTTTCATACTTTTTCCAGCCCAGAGTATACTTTCCTTTCATTCAACCTCACCCCTTATACTTTTTCAACTATATGCAATAGATTAGTGTTTTTTATACTGCAATCATACTTTCACTTAATTAATTATCATGCGGTTTTGCTCTTCCTCGTTTTAACTTAACAAAGTGCATAACAGAGACATTAATTCTTTTTTTATTCACTAAACGTTAAATCAATATTAAATCACCAACATACGGTATTTGTGTAAAGCCATGGGGCAGTATCCCTGATCTTCCCTGAGATTTCGGGAGACAGTCCCCGTGGTTTTCCTATAACTATTTAATTGGAGGCTTTGCAACTTTTATTAGGTTTGGTTCATACTCAAAGGTTACAGTTTCATGCTCCCTTAAATAGGGATTTCCATCTATTACAATCTGACCATCCTCCGACAATCCTGTTATGCTAACAAGGTCACCGGGGCCAAATAGCAAATGCTCTACCTTTGTAAATCTCTCTGAATAACTGCTGCTGTCGGCCATTTTTACGATGACCTCCTCAAATAGCCCCATGGCTGCCTTATGCGGCGAATATGCGGAATAACACAAAGCTCCTGTTATAGCTCTGCCATAGAACCTATCCACCTCTAAAGGCGAAACCACTATCTGAGCAGGATTTTTAATGCTGAACTTAATGTCTTCTCCATTGTTTGTTATACCAAATCCATCAACTGTTATATTGCTTGACGGAGTTACTGCTGTTTTTTTATTGTTTTCAAGAAGATCCTTTGCCGAAATGTTGGTTGTTTCTCCGTTAATCGTTCCTAAAAAGGTGTTTCCTATAACAACATCGTTAAAAGCGTATGCTATATGCTTATTTCCATTTTTTATATGTATTGCGCCTATGGTTAAAAAACTAAGCTTTTCAGGTTCAAATAACTCAAGCTCATCGGGATTAATTGCAATTATCGGTCCAACGTTTGCAGTTCCTCCGGCAATTCCCACTATGGGCACAGATGATCCATTTGTTATCAATGTATCTGCAACATAAGCAGCCAAACCATCGCCTCCGACACAAATAAACATGTCTGGATCATAGCTTAAAAGCGATAAAACCATATATGCTATGCTGCTTCTGTAATCTTCCGGAACATTTCCTTTGGCTGTTGTTGCTTCTGGTAAATAATGCTCACCAAAGTTTTCTTTCCCCGTAAAAACCTCATGATTTTTAAATATACGAGTGAGAATGTTCCCAATATCATGAAATTTATCGTTGCTTCCTGCATTTGGGCTAAATAACGCGGCGACTCTCATAGTCCCCTCCCTCAACATATTTCAAAACACTTTGTTTTTCTCGTTCACCTTATTTTTTCATTCTTTTCAAATTCTTTAAAAAAAATATCTCACAAACATAGCATTAATCGTTATTGTTTACAGGGTACCCCGCTGCTTTTTTGTGACCTCTAAACAGTAACCATTAATCTGCTCCTATTATGGCTTTAAAACCATTTTTAGGGGTTCGGCTTTTTTCAAAAGCTCAAATCCTTCTTGCCCACGTTCAAGTGGAAGACGGTGTGTAATAATCTTTGAAAACCCTGTTGGGTTTGACTTTATTATTTCAAGCGATTGTTTAAAATGGTCTATTGAAAAACCTGAGCTTCCGGTAACAGTAACCTCGCGGTAATGAATCGAATATGAATCAATACCCAAAACTACATCCTTCGGAAGTCCGCCAAAAACAAGCACCGTTCCGCC
>DAIPML010000263.1:0-5040 GCA_036768735.1 Clostridiales bacterium
TATGTTCGGTAAAGAAAAAAAAGAAAATCGATTTGTTGTTAAAGAGGAGCAATCATTAGGATTTGGTGCAGTGTATATTGTTGTAGATACTATGACAGGAGTTAATTACTTAACAACTGTTGGAAATGGCATGAATGGAATAACACCACTATTAGATTCAGATGGTAATGTAATAATTGATAGATAAACTTGAATTTGGAGGTGTAGTGATAATGGCAAAGCATGAGTTCGGTATTATGCAAAAGAAACCAGCGTTCAACGAACGGTATGATATTTATGAACCACGAAAATACAATTGTATTACAGTTGAAGA
This sequence comes from Clostridiales bacterium, assembly GCA_036768735.1. Classification (GTDB taxonomy): domain Bacteria; phylum Bacillota; class Clostridia; order DSM-8532; family DSM-8532; genus JAAYGP01. The sequence goes on from DAIPML010000263.1 coordinate 314, forward strand.
TGATTTAATTGAACCAATCACGGTGGATTTGCAAGGGGTGGATTGCTATTGGCATACCTTGCAAAGAGCAGAAAAAGGTCTTGCCTATTGTGGTATTACCCTTATACCACCTAAATCGATAGAAGTACTTATTAGTATTTTATCATCTTACAATAAACAGAAATATTCCTCTTTGATTGATTTGGCTAAGCAAGCAAAAGAAAATGAAAAATATATAATTCATTTCGGTATATAGATTTAGGGTGGTAGTGAAATGATAAATAATAATCTATTTGATCGTTTCCGTGCTTTGTCATTTTCAAAGGACGCAATAGGATTAGAATGGAACGTTTTAATTTATAGGAGGAATCGATTTATATGAAAACATCGAGAATGACCGTAATTGGTTTTTTGATTTGCCTTATCAGTCTTTATCTAATGAGTGATGTTTGGATTAAAGATGAAGTGCTTGAAGCCTTACCGGTTTTTGGAGTGTATATATTTCCAATTGGTGTTATTGTAACATTGATAGGTTTATTCAAAAAGGAAAAGAACTGACAAATTCAAATTTGACAATGCATTTCGTAAGGAGATGAAAGAATGATTTTATTTATAGAATGCGTTATTGCATGTGCAGTATTTACGATAATTATATTACCTTCTCTCTATAAAGAGCCGATTAAGCATATTATGTCATATCCTAAAGAAATTAGAGAAAGGGTAGAAAATTTGCCACAATATAAAGATATGATACAAGCACAGGAAAAAAGACATTTATCAATTAAATTAATTGCAGTATTGATTTTTGCAATTGTACTTGCTGTTGTTGCATATTTCTCTGGTGCAAAAAGCTTTACATCTGCATATTTACACGTTTTTATATTAATTTTTGTGGTGAATATTTACGACATGATAGTTTTGGATGTCGGGATTTTTTGCCATAGCAAAAGAACGAGGATCCACGGAACGGAGGATATGGATAAAGAATATAGAGATCCATGGCATCATATAAGAGGTGCCGTTATAGGAACTATCATTGGCGCTGTTGTTGCATTATTATCGGGCGGGATAGTCCATATAATATCGTTATTATAAAATTTCATCGACAAATTCTAATAATCTGTGGAGCGATGATATGAATAAGAAAATTAAAGAAGTCATATTTTTGTTGGTTTTATTTTTGGGGGACAGTAAGATCTTCGAAAGAGTATGACTATCTAAATAATCGGAATATTTCATTGTATAGTTTTGAAATTTACATGGATGAAACATAAATAAAGAGTATCCATTTGATTTACCGCTTTCTTAGCACCAAAGGAGGCAGCGGCGATCCGGGCTTTGTAATGGCGAAAAACAATGAAATTTATTCTGTATTGCTTCAACGGATGCCCACAAAGCATTAAAGATACATTAGCAAAAATAAACAACAGAATCAAATATTTAGATATAGAAATTTATATAATCTTATTGAAATCTTATTGAAACGATAAATTTGTATTTGGAAGGTATTTAAAATGAAAGATTTTAACAGAACAAATTTAACATTTTCACTTTGTGGTCTTAACTGTGAGTTATGTTCTATGCACTTAGATGGATATTGCCCTGGCTGTGGCGGAGGTAATGGTAACCAATCCTGTGCAATAGCAAAATGCAGCTTGCAGCATGACAAAGTTGAATTCTGCTTTCTCTGTCCCGAATATCCATGTAGGAGATATGAAGGTATAGAGGAATTTGATTCGTTTATTACCCATCAGCGGCAGATAAAAGATACTATAAAGGCACAGAAAATGGGAATAGAAGACTATTGCGAAGAACAACTTCAAAAGGCAAATATCCTGAAGATGCTGCTGTCAGATTATAATGATGGCCGCAGAAAAACATTTTATTGTGTTGCTGTAAATCTTTTACCGTTGAAGGATATTGAAAATGTGATGAATTCCGTTGTTGAAAATACTTCGTTTAATAACCTTACAGTAAAAGAGAAGGCGGAAAATATAATTTCCCGTTTTCAAGATATTGCTGCTAAGCAGGGGATAATACTTAGATTGCGTAAAAAAACAATTAAAAAGTAAACTATAGCTTGTTTGGAGGCTATCATGCTTATTATAAAAGATATACCATACAGTATGGTTTCAATTATTAAAGATTTATGGGAAAAAAACAGAATATATCATGAAAATATTTCCGAATATGAACCGCTTTACACTCTAAACTTTTTGATTATTTCACCAAAAATATAGAACTTGATTATTTCGTCAAATCGAAATATAATATAAGAATCAACATACTTTGGCGGTGATGAATATATGGAATATCTTACGGTCAAAGAAGCCGGAGAAAAGTGGAGACTTACAGCCAGGATGGTCAATTATTATTGTTCCGCCGGGCGTATTGAAGGTGCGATCAAAAAGGGAAATCTATGGTTAATTCCATTCTGCGCTGAAAAGCCTGCAGATATGAGAAAAGAAAATTCACGAAAACCAAAAACTTAAATTATGATGGATTGCGCTTCATGCTCGACGCAGACGGAAAGGTGGTGTCAGTATCGTGGAGTTAAAAACGCCCCCGAATGAGAAAAAATCACCTCTGCTTGAAATCGGTCGTGTGGTTAGCATTAAAGGGCTTCAAAGAAATAATCTCCCCTATATTTTTATATGGATTATTTACTATGCATGGGTTGTTTCCTTTGCGACCTGGTGGACAGCATCCCCTCTGACGGAAAATGTTTTCAGCACTGAGCTTCGCAGCCTGCTGCATACCATCATTTTGGTTTCCTCCGGCATATTTATCTTTATAATCCGAAAAGAATGGTTTGTCAAAACAGCTCGTATCGGTGCAGCATTGGTTATTACGGGCATTGGTCTGTTTCTGATTGCGCCAAACCCGCAGATCGAGCTGATTTGTGCCGTAATAATCGGAATAGCCCTTGGTATAATCAACACGAGCATTTTGATTCCCTTTGTTTTTACCCTCAACAATACGGAAAAGCTATATGCAGTCGTTGGAAGTAATGTTCTGATTGGTCTGATTTCTCTTTTTCAGGAGGGCAATGACGGAAGTTATTTACAGCATAGCGGTGACCTGCTGTTAGCATGTATTATGCTGGCTATCGCACTCTGCGCAACACTATTCTTTAAGAAAGACAGTCTGCCGGTGGATTCTGACACGCTGGGCATCGATACACCAACCTTTCAGGCAAGAATCTACCTGACTTTATTTTTTAACTGCGTTCTCGCCGTTCTCTGCAAAGGTGTTGGCAAGGGTCTCCTGAACATTGCAGCATCCGCTTCAGAGTATCCGATTCTCATATGGCATTATCTTGGCGGCTTAATTGGATGCATGGCTTACTTTTCCATCTATGCCTTCTCCAAAAGGTCGTTTATTTGGCTCGGCAATATTACATTTGGCTCTTTTGCAATGGGGCTTTTCTGCAACACATTTGCTGTGCAGATACCGGAGCTGGCTGTAGCATTTGCCTTTCTTCTGGGAATTGGAAGCTCGGTTGGAATGATCAATATGTATTACATTATCGGCGTGGTTGGAAAAAAGTACAACAGTATGCGATATATTAGATTATCGATTTTTTTTATAGGCATATGCGGCGGGGTAACCGGCATTGTGTTGGGTAATTTTATTCACAGCAGGAACACCTTTGAAGTATCTATGATTGCGTCCGTTGTTTCGGTTGCTGTGATGCTGCTGTTTATCATGCTTTCCGCTGTTGTGTCACAGTCACAATATTATGATGATTGGGCAAAGGATTCGGAAAAGACAGAGATCGACAACGAACAGTTACATATGTTCAAAAAATATCATCTAAGCAAACGTGAAATCGAAGTGTGCAAGCTGCTATTGCAGGGATATACGATGCGCCAGATCTCCGGCATTTTATCTATTGCCTATTCTACAGTCAATACCTACTGCACTTCGATATACCGCAAATTGGAGATTAACAGCAAGACGGAACTGTTTCTTCTATTCAAAGATTATAGTATGAAATAGCTAAATTTCAATTAAAAACAACACCTCATTAGTTCTAATGAGGTGTTGTTTTTATGCTCTCATGTGAGTTAATGAGTAGACGGTTTTATTTTTACAAGGCAGAATAAAGGTGCAGTCAGCAAGTTTTTAATCAAAAGTTAGGTGGCATTGGAGGTGATAGAATGACTCTGTTTGACAAGTTCAGGAAAATGTTAATTCCGGAAGAAAGACGGAAAAAGGAAGTACAGGATGTTGGCAATCAGGATGCTTCACCCGCTGATGGGAAACAGATAGGCATGACCCATAGCGGCAGGCAAGTGCGGGTTGCCCAGCTAACACCGCGTGAGCATGAACTTTATCTGCTGCTGCTCGAAGGTTTTACCTTAAGGGAATCCGCAGAGCAGCTCGGGATCAAATACTCAACGGCGAATACGCATATGACGGGTATCTACAGAAAGTTAGGAGTTAGATCCAGAGCGGAGCTTATTATTAACTACCGCGATGTCGACGGAGAAAATACGCCGTTTTCATGACGAGCATACTACTTGTCTGCATATCTGGCGCAAAACCGCCGGATGTTAGTGGGAAAGCAAAGGGGCTGCCCATGATCGGAACATTCAATATTTTAAAATAATTGGAAGGAGAGAGGAAGATGAAGAAACTTTTAGTTGTGCTATTGGTTCTTTTGCTGGTCTTATCATTTGCAGGATGCGGGGCAAAAGAAAAAGCAGAGGAAAAGGCAGGAGAAGCGCTTGCGGAAAAGATTC
>DAIPML010000264.1:0-5030 GCA_036768735.1 Clostridiales bacterium
GTTTTCTTCTAAATGCTCCATTAATATTTTAATGGCCATTGCTCCCATTTCCTTTATCGGCTGATGCATGGATGTCAGCCTTGGTCTGACTATTTCGGTCATACTGCTTCCGTCAAAACCCATAACAGAAAAATCATCTGGAACTTTGTATCCTTTATCAATAATGCACCCGAGAGCACCTACAGCCATGTCGTCACTGGCTGCCAAAATCGCCGTAGGTTTAGGATTACATCTTAAAACACCTTCCATTAAAGTATATCCGCTTTGAACCTTATAGTCACCAAATCGGATATACTGTTCATTTAATAAAAGACCATTGTCAAGCATAGCTTTTTTGTAACCCTCATACCTGTTTTCTCCGCTTGTTATATCTCGTAGATCGCCACCCAGATAAGCAATATTTCTATGTCCCAAATCTATTAAATATTTAGTTGCATCATAGGTTGCAGCATAATCATTAATAATAATTGACAGAACATCCATTCCTTCTGCTCTGCAGCTGCAAAAAACGACAGGCATTTGAAGCCCGCTTATAAGCTGTTTTATCCTGTCATCAGTTTTTTCATGCATAACTATCATTGCATCAACCCTTATCTGCTTAAACAGGTTCAGGTATTTCAGTTCTTTGTCAAGATCCTCCGCAATGTTACACACCATTATATTATAATTGTTTGCGCTTGCATTTTCTTCAATGCTGCTCAGGATCGTAGAAAAAAAACTCGAAGTCAGATCAGGCACTATAACTCCAATAATATTGGTCTTTTTTGTAACGAGACTTCTGGCTATATGGCTTGGAGAGTAATTTAACTCCTCAATAGCTTTCAATACTGTCTTCTTTAGTTTGTCACTGACGTTTTCACCGCCATTGAGCACTCTTGAAACAGTTGCGACAGATACGCCGGATTTTTTAGCCACATCCTTTATTCTGGCATTCATAAGCACCACCCTGATTAATATGTTGCATAATTACAGTATAAGATACCGATTACATTCTGTCAATGCCTATTGTTAATATTGATTTCTCTATACGAACTAACACTGTTGAATAAATTTTGATTCTACTGCACGTGCCATTTGTTTTGGCTATGCCAAAACAAATGGCACGTGTGCGATATAAATTGAAAAAGAAACTGAGTAATATATATTGGCAGTTTGTGCAAAATTCTTTTTCAATTTATATATACAGTTCACTTAAAGAAGTGGCGGTCTTATGATTATGATAACAGGTATGGAGGTATTTATGCATGAAATGCAATGTTTTTAGATAGTGTAGTAAAATCAAATTTAGTAACTTACTGATGCAAAACATTAATAAAAAACAAGAATATTTATGTTTTGCATCTGTGAGTTCCTATATTGGGGTGTGGGCGTAGCCCACTTTGTTCTGTATAGTTTCGGTATGCAAATAGTGGCAGAGTGCCTACAAAAACAGCCCGATTATTTTATTAGACATCCATATCATGCTTGATGCAATGGGGTTTGTAAAGAAACCGAGTATATTTCCTAACACACCGGGGAAAACGACAACGACAACCAGGAAAACCATTCCAATAGTTCTTTCATGCTGCATATAGCGAAAATATGTCTCTGTAGGCAACACTCCGGACAATATCTTTGAGCCGTCCAGCGGAGGTATTGGCAATAAATTAAAAATTGCGAGGTTCAAATTAGCAACAAAAAACAGCTGCAAAAAATCTAAAACATATAAAATGGGTTTGCTTCCGCTTACAATAATATCATAAAACGAATATGCGCTAATTTGAAATAATAAAACACCTGTAAAAGCCATAATTATATTCGAAAGGGGTCCTGCGACACTTACCAGCATCATTCCCTTTTTTCTATCCTTAAAGAAATACGGATTTACAGGCACAGGCTTTGCCCAGCCAACTCTTGCAACGATCATCATAATTGTACCTATTGGATCAAGGTGCTTTAAAGGGTTAAGGCTGAGTCTGCCTTCATTTTTAGCTGTCATATCGCCAAGCCTGTATGCTATATATCCGTGAGAAAATTCATGAATAGTCAATGAAATCAACAACACCGGCACCATTAAAATATACAACCCTAATTCGCCACTAAACATATTACACCCCTAATAATCTTAAAAAATATTTTGCAAAAATAAAAATTCCTACTACTGCTGCTGCTATTGCAGCAACTAATACAAAACCTGCTGAGATATCCTTCACAAGCTTAGCATCCTCTGAATATTCTTTTGTTATCATGTCCACTAATTTTTCTATTGCGGTATTTGCCATCTCGGCTGAAATAACAAAGCCTGATGTAAGAATAACAACAGCCCATTCCACAAAGGAAATACCGAATATAACACCCGCTACGACCACAGCAACAACTGCCATGCAGTGTACTCTAAAATTTCTTTCTTTGATATATGTTGCTTTTAGACCTTGTCCGGCATATTTAAAGCTATCTGCCAATTTCTTTATACACATAAATACCTCATTTTGGTAATCTTAATTTGTCTATCAGAGGTAAACAGCTTTGTAAAACCACACTATTTCATATTATAATCCCATGTCAGACATAATTTGCTTTTGTCTGTCTATCATAATAATTTCTTCGTCCTGCTGAATGTGATCATAACCTAATAAATGTAATAACCCGTGGGCGGCTAAAAAAGCCAACTCCCTGTAAGGCTCATGTCCATATGTTTTCGCCTGCTCTATGGCCTTTGGAACTGATATTACAATATCACCAAGAAAAACTCTTCCGTTATCCATATCCATAGTTCCCGGCTGTTCAATAAAGCTCCCGTTTTTCATACTCAGCATCGGGAAGGAAAGAACATCTGTAACACTATCTTTATCCCTAAACTCGCTGTTTATTCTTAATATCTCATCATTTTCAACGAGAAGAATTGAAACCAGCGTCGGTAAATCAAGAGGCTCAGTCTTCAATGTGGTTTCTATTGTATTCTTCAGCAGTGTCTTCAGCTCTTTCATCGGGAAGTATCTTTTCTTTAATTTGTTTTGTATTACCGTCTTCATCTTTTTTCTCCTCGCCATGCATAACATTGTATACTTGGTTGTCAAGCTCCGATAGGGTATTTTTCTTCTCCAGCTCAGGGTATTCCGTCCGTTCATGGAAAAAACCACTTAATACTGTTAGAAAACCATTTGCTATATCGTTCATATTTTTTAAAGTCAATTCGCAATAATCCAATTGCCCATCGTCAAGCTTATCTTTTATGATTTTACGGATTAATCCTTCAATTTTTCCCTTTGTTTTGTCCTGCAAAGATCTGACCGCAGCCTCGACAGAATCGGCCAACAGAACAACTGCAGCTTCGCGACTTTGAGGCCTTGGTCCCTCGTATCGGAAATTGCTTTCTTTAACGTCCAAACCTTTTTCACCTTGTTTGGCTTTATGATAAAAAAATGCCACTAATGTGGAGCCATGATGCTGCACAATTATATCTCTGATGGCCTTTGGAAGCTTGTGTTTCATCGCCAGCTCCTCGCCATCCTTTGTGTGTGATGTTATGACTAATGTACTCAGGTTTGGGGTGATTCTGTCATGAGGATTTTCGGCCATCTGATTTTCTTTGAAAAAACCAGGTCTTTTCAGCTTTCCTACATCATGAAAATATGCCCCCACCCTAGCTAATAAAGCATTTCCGCCTATTGCTCTTGTTCCGACCTCAGCCAGATTACCCACCATAAGGCTATGATGGTATGTTCCCGGTGCTTCCATTAAAAGCTTTTTAAGAAGCGGATGGTTGGGATCTCCAAGTTCAAGCAGCTTCAAAGGTGTTATCATATTAAATATACTTTCTAAAAACGGAAGTAGACCAATAGCAAGGATCACAGACAAAACTCCGTTTAAAAAGGCAATCCCGCCCTCGTTTAAAAGAGTTGGCCAGTCTTTCTTTTCTATTACACCCATACAGAATATAACTAGAATATTCGATGCCCCTATTGCAAGACCTGCTAAGGAAATACGTCTTCTTTGGCTGGCATTGGCAGATAAGAAAGCCGCAATGGTTCCACTGATAACCAGCATTATAACAAATGTCAGATTATCTTTAAAAATCACCGAAACAGCCACGGTAATAATGATATTGACTATGATTGAAAGATGAACATCAAGAAAAATAGCAAGAAGCACCGGTGCTATAAAACCAATCGTAATGTATGGTGCATAGTCCGGGAAAAAGTTCTTTGCCATCCATGAAAGAAACACGGTTAAAACTATAATACTTGCTATAAGCATAAGCTCGTTTCTGCTGTTTAAGGTTTTCGGTTTGAAAAATTTCATAAAAACAGCAAATATTCCCCAAAGCAACAACAGTAAAATCAACACTGAACCCAAAAACAAATAGTCCAGTCCGTTATTTTCGTCAAGATAACCGATAGTTCTAAGCACATCAATTTTATCTGCCGTGACTATATCATCCTTGCTTATAATTCTTTCTCCCTTGTAAATCATAACAGGGTATTCCAGCTTATAGGATTCAATGAAATCACTTTCATATTTTCTTGTCGCTTCCTCATCCACCATGCTGTTTGGAATTAAGAATACTGATATAATATTCTTCGCAACTTGCTGCAAAGGAGGCTGCGAAATGCGTTCTTCCAAAAGCATATGAACATCAATACGCACCTGTGAAAGGTTTTCCTCGGTTATTGTTGTATATGACAATTGGGGCAGCACTTCTCTAATAAGCAGCTCTTTCAGGGTATTTATCTCCTGAGTTGCCTCCTGACTGAACAAATATGCTTTTAGGTCATCTGTCATGCTAACAATAATCGACAGAGAAGTTCCTGTTTTATTCTGATTTTCCTGTTCTAAAACTTCATTAAGCTTCAGTTCTGCATCTGCTTCCATCATGGGGATAATTTTTGAGCGATAATATTCCAGATCATCAAAAAAATCATAAATATTACCGAGCATTTTCGTGTTGGCTTGCTCCATTTTTTTAATAATCGGTCCAAGTTCCTTTGATTTTTCTAATGCCATTTCTTCGGTTTTAATTGTGTTTTCAATATCTCTTGGTGCTTGTATAT
>DAIPML010000265.1:0-5030 GCA_036768735.1 Clostridiales bacterium
AAAAAGTTTCCATAGTTTATTTTCGTTCATATTCATCTCTCCTTACTCCAACAAGTTTATCATCAAATTGTTAATAAGTAAAATATATATCTATTATATTATACATAATGATTTCTTATAGATAGTATAGTACCTAGCAAATCCTTTTCACTGATGTTCCTTAATATGGCTTGCTCTTCAGCGCCACCCTGCATTTTATTCATGTGGCCAACAAGGACTTTCTTTCTCCTGCTCACCCAGCATGGCTTCGATCTCTTCTTCAAGCTCTGCAAGCCCGGCATTGGTATCTTTGTAATCACTGCCGGAAACTACACTTTTTTCAACAGGGATTAGATTTCCACGGTATAGCTCGCTGAGTATTTTTTCTTCCTGCATTTTCGTCACCTCCTCAAGCACAACACAATACCATCTATCTCAGCAGAAAGCTATTCAGCAATGTTTTATAATTGCAACCTTGAAAACTTCGCTTTACTATGGTAAACTTCTCCATATATACTACTGGACAAAATATTTTCAAAGTGGTAGTAAGGAAATTTAACGCTCGGTGAGCGAATTTATATAACAGGAAACTTAATATATGGAACAGATAAACAATTTAAGTAAGCTGTTAAATAAGAACAGGAAACTATCCTGGACACTTTTTATAACTTATATTGCAATATTCGTTGGATGCGCAACTTTTCCATTATTCCCACAATATACGGGTTATTCAAATATAAATTTTACACTTAACAAATGCAACGTATATAACGCCATTAATGTTTGTCGCTTTGCTTGGTAAGAGCAACAGTATAAAGGTATATAGTGTTTCATTAATTAGTTTGTTGATAGGAATGATTTGCCGATATTTGATTGAATTTGGTGAGGTATCTAATCGTGTGACGTTTACTGTAATAAATATAGTATCATAAGTTAGCTGTTTATTTTAACGCTCGTAGAGCGAATTTATATTTTATTTGGAGGGTAACTATGAAGATGAAAAGATTAATTGCAGCTGTATTGCTGCTTAGCATGATAGTGACGTTGGCTGCGTGTTCAAGGGGGTCTGATTTACCCAAAACTTTAGCCAAAGAGGGCATCGCCCCCTATGAATTATCAGACAGTGAGAAATATATATTGCAGTCCTTCGACATGTATAGCACCTCACAAATCATTTCTTTCCATGCGCCGAAAGAGGCGATTAGTTTGAATGTAAATGTTTATCGTCTTGAAGACAACGGAAAATGGAGTAAGATTGGCGGAGGCGGCATTTCTATCGGTACAGACAGAAAGCCAATCGACCAATTAACCGGAACATTTGCAATGCAGCTAAAAGAAAATTATTCGATTGATTTTCATATAAATGCCAGCGGAGTGGCTTCATACAAAACGGATGAAATTTTGCTTGATAGTGAAATAATAGCATCTGTAAAAAGTTTTTTACAAGAATTTCAAACTATTGAAATGAACACAGAAATACCGGTTGCTCTTATGGTGTATGATAGCGGTACAGGTATGGAAAGTTACTCTCTGCAAGATTACTTTGAGCCGTCAAAGTTTGACGGAATGGATTTAGTGCAGGTCGTCACATTAAAGTTTTCAGACAAATAATTTGCTTCGCATCTCTCTCCGTTATAATCACTGCATCTTCAATTTCACCGATTAAAATAGGAGAAGCTGGATTGTGACGTGCCATATTTAGTGATGCCATACTTCTACCAGAATCCGCATACCAATAAACACAACCGTGCATACAGCTATCATAGGTTCCGATGTCCACACTTTCAATACAGCCACATGTAAGGCGTTGATTCAGCTTTAGAAAAATTAAAAAGACATATTATAGGCTCTCCAATCCTACACTGATTGAGAGAGCATCGCTGCAATATAGCCTATATTTTTTGTTTTGCTAGTATCTTTATCATTATCTTTGGCATTGGTTTAATCCGTCTCTGCGGTATTCGCTTTCAAATAAATGATGCTTATAGTTTCTTTCATCCAGTTCTGCAACGGCAATTTTTTCCCTGAAGGGCTCCATCTGATTTTTGCACTTTCGATGTTTACAGCAATTTGTATAGATTTACCAGCTAACACATCATACAGGTAGAGTCCACTACTGTCTACACCATTGATTACAGTTTTGAGTTGGTAAGCGAGCATTAACTGGTCGGGAGACCAGGTAGCTCCGGTCACCTCGGTTCCCTCTGTGATGGTGCATCAAGCCATCTAGTTGTATTTCCGTTTGAGCCTGGTTGCCTGCTTTTACTTGTAAGCGTCTTAGTAGAGATCGCAGCCTTGCAAGGAGTTCACGCATATCAAAAGGCTTTGTAATATAGTCATCCGCTCCCAGTTCGAGACCCAAAACCTTGTCTACGATATCCTCCTTCGCAGTTAGCATGATGATACCCACCGACTTCCTACTTTCCAGCCTTTTCAGTACCTCGAATCCGTTTATGCCCGGCAGCATGATATCAAGAATCATAGCATCTGGTTTAAAACAGATCAATTTTCTTCAAAGCTTCTTCTCCGTCATAGACAGCCTCTGCCATGAAGCCCTCTCTCTTCATAGCATATACTATCGCGTCGGGAATGTTGGTAATGGAGGATATAGCTATAATACATATTTGGGATACGAATCTAAGATAAAAAATTATTTAAAACCTGCGTTTGGCCAATATTTATTAAACGGATTGCAGGATTCCCCTGATGCTATCCAGTCATGGGTTGACGACATGAAAGGCAGGGGGTTTTCCAAAAACATGGTAAAAAGTACTTTTGCTTGCCTATCAGGCGCACTAAATTATGCCATCTTGCCGCTAAAATATATAAAGCACAATCTGTGTAATTTTGTAAACGGGTATCCCTAGTTGAACTTTATGAAAGGGCAAAGGCAAAGCTTCACTGCCGTTCCAGTGGTAAAGCTACTTGATTTTATATCCCATCTGATTCATAATAAAGCCATTCGAAGATGGGAGGCATTTCAATGGATTCAAAACAACTAGAGGAACTCAGGCAAAAATATATCAAAAATCCTCCAGAAGGAATGACTGCTAAGCTTGTCAGGAACATGACTGATTCTGATTTGCTCGACATGCATTACTTTCTTATTGAGGATGATGACCTTGATGAAGACGAATTTGAAGAAGGTTTTTATATCTTCTAGCAATATCGTCTGTTTCTTGCGCCCGCTTTCAGCGGGCCTTTTTAATTCAAGGGTTCTCCGGAAGAGAACTTTCCTATTACATAAAAAAAGAGCCCTAAAGCTCATCAATTATAATTAATACTCAAACCCGGTAATCTCCGTGTACTGCTCTTTGGTGATTACTCCTTTACGTACACAGATCTTTACCATCTGTGCATTCCATAATCCCCGGTCGTAATTTCTTTTGATTTGTTCATAAGTCATAGCTTATCCCTCCCTTATTCAGTTTCTTCTGGTAATGCCAATATGTTTTGAAACTCCAGCGCGGAAGCTATACGTTCCTCTGCGGATGGTGCGGGTTCCGGTGCCGGTAGATTAGCAATACGTTCGATTTCTGCTAATGCTTCCTCATCTGTAAGTTCGTCATCAATGTTATACATATTTTTATATTGCGATAGTAAACCATATCCTCCAAACACTGTGCGGGAACTGTCTGTTTCAATAATCACCGGAAGTCCATGATTAACTATTGCATATCTTTTGCTAACCTCTTCTGGAGTAAATGCTTCACCTATTGGTGATAAATAAGTTTTCGTGTTATCATAAAGCTCAAAATATTTTTTCATATTATACATCTCCTTTAAATTTTTTAAACTTCAAGTGCTACTGTAGGACAATGTTTCCTATCAGAACCATATGGTCCAAATTGATGGGATCCACCAGCAAAGACAGCCTTGTTATTGAATGATACCCCAGAAGCACCATATGAGTCAGCACCAGAAGCAATAATGAGTTTCATCTTTCTTCACCTCCCTTAACATTTCACCATCCGAGATATATTACGATAATTACAACTTCGCTCACACTATTCCTATCAACTTCCTATGACACCACTAGCAATCGGAATAACAAAATACTTTATAAAATTTTTTGATTTATCTTCCATTCTCGCACTTCCTATCCTACTTTTGTCGCATATTACGCGACACTCTGATTAAAAAAATATCGTTTACCTCTTTAAAATCTAATTCAAGTATTTTTGCGATCATATTTGCTTCTTTTATAGTAAAAAGCTCACCGCCACTAGCCAACTTCCTATAAAGAGTACTTTTATTAATTTGCATTTGCTCTGCTAACTGCTCGACACTTAGTCCTTTTTCTACTATTTTACCTTTTAACTTATTTACATTTATCATATTATCCTCCTTTTCTTATATTCGCATACCATGCAACTATCTTTATGATATCATTTAAGAAAAGCTATGTCAATATGTTTTTCGCATTATAAGCAACATTTATTTTATTTCATCATTTTATAGTTGCATATTTGCGAATCATGTGCTATCCTTATTTTATTAGGAGGTACAAATATGACAATAGGCGAACGCATAAAGGCAAGAAGAAAAGAATTGGATATTTCTGTAGATGAACTTGCTGAAAAATTAGGAAAAAACAGAGCCACTATATATAGGTATGAAAGTGACGAAATAGAAAATATGCCTACCGCAGTACTGGAGCCACTTGCCAAGGCGTTACAAACCACTCCTGCATATCTTATGGGATGGAGTGAAAAATATCAGGAAGAATTTCAACTTTCAAGGTCAGAACAAGATCACCTACATAAATATCGTTCTATAGACAGCAAAGGTAAGCATACAGTAGATACTGTTTTGGAAATGGAATACAACCGCTGTAATAAACCTCACTTAGTCGTTAATGCGGCGCATGCTATAGAAGGCGCAACAGAGGAAGAAATACAACATGATGAGGATATAATGGATGATGAAAACTTTTAATAAGGGGGTAATATGGTGCCGGAACTAAGTAGATTTCAAGGAATGATTATAAAAATGTTATTTCTAGATAATGATAAACATCATAAGCCGCATGTACACGTTTATTTTGGTGA
>DAIPML010000266.1:0-5006 GCA_036768735.1 Clostridiales bacterium
TTAATCTAACCTCGATATACTCATTTAAAGGTCAGATTGAATACCAGAAAGAAAACTTAGAAGAAGCAAAAAAATGGTATGAAAAAGCATCAAAAAGCAAGAAAGCTAAAACTGTCGTGATTGTTAATTATGGTTTCATTCTTTTTAAGACCGGAAAGCTTGAGGAAGCTGAAAAAGTGTTTCTTTCAGCTATGGAAAGCAGCAAAAGTTCAGATGATAAGAATATGGCCAAATCCAATCTTGCTCTCGTTTTATGGAAAAAAGGTGAATTGGATAATGCGATTTCAATGCTAAAAGAGGTCATTTCGGAATATAAGACTACGTCTATTTACGGAAGCCTTGGATATCTTTCTATCGAAAAAGGAGATCTGGATGAAGCTCTTGAAATAAACCTTGAAGCTTATGATTACAATCCTGACAATACAGTTATTCAGGACAACCTCGCCCATTTATACCATTTAAGGGGTGAAATGGATAAAGCTGAGGAGCTTTTCGAGAAGCTCATAAAGAGCGAACCTTATTTCCCCGAAGCATACTACGATTATGGTCTATATCTTGAGGACTGCGGAAAAGCTGAAGAGGCTGCAGAAATGTATAAAAAAGCTCTGTCCACAAAGTTTAATTATAATAGTACTGTTTCTAAGGAGAAAGTGCAGGAACGCTACGATAAAATTTCCAATAACTTAGGTGATAAACAGTAGTTCATTGGAAGTGCAAAGAGTTCACGCTTTTGCAGTAGAAAGCAAGAAAAAGAAAGCATGAAAAAAATACAGGAATATGTAATTGACTCAACTTTCCCACCTCAGCTTGCGAGTAGTATTTTGGCGCTGTTACCGACATGCTGAGGTGTGATGTCACACCGCCGTTGGTAGCCTGCTGTGCAGGCAAGCGCCCAATACAGGTGCGTACCCACTGGAACGCACCCCCAAGAAGGATAGCCCTAAAATACTGTGGGAAAGTTGAGTAATTGAGTAGTTCACGGAGAGGCAAACCGCATATGAAAAAAACAGATTTATATCACGAAGCTTTTGGTGTGGATCAGCGACTAACAGATTTATCACCGGTAATTGAGGAAAAATGCAGGATTGTTTTTGAAAAGATTAAACAAACAGCAGCTTATAACCAGAGCAAGGTAATATATGCGATGCAAAAATACAGGTTAAGCGACACACACTTTGCCGGTTCAACCGGATATGGCTATAACGACAGGGGCAGAGAGGTTTTAGAGCAGGTCTATGCTGAAGTATTCGGTGCGGAAGATGCTTTGGTTAGACACCAGATTACCTGTGGAACCCATGCAATTGCGTTATGCTTGTATGGTGCATTGCAACCCGGAGATGAGCTTTTATCAATAACAGGTAAGCCATATGACACTATTGAAGAAATAATTGGGATCCGTGGTGACAAGGGGACAGGAAGCTTGAAAGACTACGGAATTACATACAAGCAAATTGAATTAACCGAAAATGGTGCGATTGATTACGAGAAAGTTGAGCAGGCAATATTGCCAAACACAAAAATGGTATTTATTCAACGCTCCAGGGGATATGGGTGGAGAGATCCTATTGCTGTTAAAGACATTGAGAAGGCAGCTATTTTTTTAAAGCAAAAAAAATCCGATATTATTATTATGGTAGATAACTGCTATGGTGAGTTTGTTGAGGATAGAGAACCCACAGAAGCAGGAGCGGATCTTATGGCTGGTTCGCTTATAAAAAACCCCGGTGGAGGTCTTGCGCTTTCCGGAGGTTATGTAGCCGGACGCAAGGATTTGGTGGAAAAAGCAGCCTATAGAATGACTGTACCGGGTCTTGGAAAAGAAGTTGGTGCAACGTTAGGGCAGAATAGGTCACTGTTCCAAGGCTTTTTTATGGCACCGCATACAGTGGCAGAAAGCTTAAAGGGAGCGGTTTTTGTTTCAGCGCTGATGGAAAGTCTTGGGTTTGAAACATGTCCTAATTATAGTGATAAACGCAGCGATATAATTCAGGCAATTAAGTTTGGTAATCCGGAAGCAGTTATTGCGTTTTGTAAAGGCATCCAAAAAGGCTCACCGGTTGATGCATTTGTTACACCGGAGCCATGGGAAATGCCAGGGTACGATTGCCCTGTTATAATGGCATGTGGTGCTTTTGTACAAGGATCTTCAATTGAGCTGTCAGCAGATGCACCGATAAAACCACCCTATGCTGCCTATCTTCAAGGAGGTCTTGTTTATGAGCATGTTAAGCTTGGGGTAATGTGCGCAGCTCAGGAACTGCTTGAAAAGGGTTTTTTGCGGCTATAACAAATTGTAGAACCATTCCATCCGTAGCAACTGTTTGTTAAAATAACGGAAGAAATTGCTTAGATCCGTTTTATACAAAACAAAATAACGTTTCGACACACTCAGGTTGCATTGGTGAGCAGCAAACGAAGTTTGCGACCAGCCATTTCAACTAGGTAGGTAGCAGCATTTTTCAATAGGAATGGTTGAAAATTTGCGAAAAGGCGGGGAAGGGATCCATCTTATCCTCTTTTCAAGTATCATGGTTATGGACTTTAGCTCACAGACAAGAATACTATTGCAAACAGGCAGCTTGTCGTAAAACATCTTCAAACAGACAATTTATAAATTGTTAACGGAATATCCGTTTTGGAGGGAAAATGTACGATACTAAAGAAAAAATTAATTCAGGTCAAAAGAATAGTAAGACGCAAGCTTTAAGGAGCAAAAAAAAGATTGCAAAGAAAAACAGACTTAGTTTCATGTTGATTATTTTTGCTTTACTATATCTGCCGGCATTATGGAATTGGATATTTCATGACAGCATTGATACTGAAATCCTGAATACAGGGCTTCTTGAACTGCGAATTCCCATTGAAGGTGCTTTTGTACGTCAGGAAACAGTAATAAAAGCTCCGGGTGAAGGAATTATTATACCAAAAGCGAATCAACGGGAGAGAATCCCAAACAAATACACAATTGCCTTCATGGTCGATAAGAACAGCAGACAGACTTTAGAGCGTATAGATAAAATGGAAAATGAAATTATAAGGCATGCTATCGAGGAATCCCCGGTCAGTATTGACGGAAATTCAGAATTCCGTAACAAAGTGCAAAATGAAGTCAATAAACTATCTAAGCCTGCTATTAACAATACTATGGAATCGGTTATGGAGATAAAATCCGCATTGGAACAACTGCTTAGTCAGCGTAACAAGGAAATTTTTAATTCAAAGGAAGACAAGCTGTATCTTCAAAATGAAAAGGATGAGCTTAATAAACTTAAAAATCAATTAAGTAATAATGCGGTAGAAATAAAAGCCGATTTTTCAGGTCTGGTTATATGGGATGATTTATATGATGAAAAGTATGATCCGGCTACGATGGAGCTTTTAACACCAGAGGAACTTAGCCTGGAAAACATAAAAGACAGTAAAAAAGTTATACAATTAAGAGAAACCGATGAATATTTTACGGTCAAAGAAAATCAGACCATTGCCAGGCTGGTTAATAACGAAAAAACTTGGTTTGTATGCGCCATTGAAACAAAAAAGGCAGAACAGATTAAACAGAATGATATACTTTCTTTAAAGCTTGATGGTATAGACCAACGATTTCCTTGCACAGTTGAGACGATCCAGCCTGCAGGAGATAAGTCCAGAATTATAATATCTATAACCCGTATGGTTGAAGAAACCATTCATCTTCGAAATGTAAAAGCTGATTTAATCATAAATAGCGTAAAGGGACTAAAAATACCGTCGAGAAGCCTTACAAATATAAATCCATATGATAATACAGCTGATATTATCCTGGTTCGTCTTAACCGGGCAATTTATAAAAGAGTAAAAATTCTAGCGCAACAAGATTCAATTGCGATTATAAACGCTTTACCGGATTCAAAAGAAACGGATCCTGTGCGTATTTTTGACATGTATGTTGTAAACCCTCAAAACATAAGTGAAGGACAGGTGATTGAATGATTCCTGATATTGATTATTGGGATACAATACAAAAAAACATTGAAGACGTTAAAAACCGAATACGAGCAGCAGCAGAAAGAGCCGGTCGTCGCGAGGAGGATATTACGCTGGTTGCAGTTTCAAAGACAATTCCAGCACAAAAACTATATACGATTGCTCAAAAAAAAGAAATGATTTTTGGTGAAAATAGGGTTCAGGAACTGCTGGAAAAGTACGATATAATAAAAGAGAGATGCGTTTGGCACTTTATTGGACGGTTGCAAACCAACAAAGTAAAAAACATCATCGATAAGGTTGCCATGGTGCATTCCTTGGATCGTATAGAATTGGCTACAGAAATTCAAAAAAGAGCAAAAGCTTGTAACAGGATAATGGATATACTTGTTCAGGTGAATATTTCCGGGGAGGGCACGAAAGCGGGTATACAGCCGGAGGAATTACTATCGTTTTTGCGAAAACTTGCTCTTTTCCCCAATTTAAAGGTTAAAGGGCTTATGACAATTGCTCCATACGCAGAAAATCCAGAGGATATACGCTGGGTATTTAGGGATCTTCGGAATATTTCTGTTGACATGAGCATGGAAAATATTGATAATATTAGTATGCAATATTTGTCTATGGGCATGAGCCATGACTTTGAAATTGCTATAGAGGAAGGAGCCAATATAGTACGAATAGGCAGCAGTATTTTTGGAGAAAGGCATTATTAGCAGTATGTACATTTGATGTAATGTCTGTAATCCAACTATATATGTTGAATTAGAAATTCAACATATATAGACACGAATTGATGCACGTGCCATTTGTTTTGGCATAGACAAACAAGCACATGTGCAATATAAATTGAAAAAGAAACGATTGACAAATATCACCAGAAATGATTAGCTTCTTTTTAAAATTTATATAGTGTAAAATTGTGTAAAAAATTCAGGCTGTTAAGGACAAATAAATCATGATCTTCCAAGTAACTTTTTAGTTGTCCGAATACAGGAAATCCTGTATAATAAAAGTCGCTTTGTATGATGGATTAATGGAAA
>DAIPML010000267.1:0-4995 GCA_036768735.1 Clostridiales bacterium
CAGCCAACCCCCAGTGTAGTTGATTCTTTTTGTTTCATGTACCTGAGCGTAAATTTCAATATCCTGTCTGGGCAGCTTTTTCAAAATAAACCCCGTGTAGGAGTGAACATATGTCAATCATTTCTCACCCAAAGCGAATCTGAACCAAACTAACGTTCTTATTATAGCATATAGTAAATCACATTACAACATTTAACAGAAGGCAGTTGAAACAATTTTTTGAATTGTAGATCATTCATCTCTATTCTACACTTTTACTATCATAAACAAGGTAATATGAAATAAGTGGCTTCTGATTTATCTATGATAAAGCCTGCATAATTCTACCGGATGCAAAGCATATGATGTATTGTTCAATGTAACGGAGACATCCAAACTTCTAAACATCAGAATATCTGAATTTATTTCCTATACAGGACTTGCCCTAAGTAGAAAATGTTGTCCTTAGCAAAATAATTGTTTCCTGGATTACTGGATCAATCAATCATACTGAGAAAATCATATATTGGTTTTAATGTTTTGAAGCCTTTTTTCAAGACTTCCGGTAGTTCCTTTGAAAATGCCAGTTCATAGCCTGATTCAACATATTCAAAGAAAATATTCTTCCTGTCGAGCCACGTTTTTATATTCTCTGGTTGAGCAGGAAATTTGCTTCGCTTATATTTTTCTCCTCCGATGACAAACTGGCTTTGGGTTTCATAGCACTTTAATGCTTTTCGAAATGCAGGGTGATTATCAATTATCATTTCTCTCATACGAGCCATTGATTGAGATGTTGCGCCGTAAAACCCCACACCATAGCTGGAACCCTGCTGATTCAATTCAAACCAAAAACACGAGGATGTAGACATTTTTGACTTGTTGCGAAGGAACACAATCCAAACATTATCACGGTATAAACTCTTATCTTTTGTAAAGCGGATGTCCCTGTACACCCTTGAAATGATTTTAGAAGGTATCGTAATAATTTGGCTGTCTATTTCAATCATTGTTGGTGCCAATTCCATGACAAGCTCAGAAAAAGGATTGTAAACATACTTCTTATACTCTTCTTTATGTTCATTGTACCAGCTTTTATTATCGTTCATTTTGTTTTCCATGAGAAACCTTACGGCTTTTAGCGTTAATCCTTCGAAACTCATCCGTTTATCCTCCGTCCATTCATCTTTTTGCCGGAGTCGAGATATATCAATTATCGTCCGGTTCCAGCAGTATTTCTTCACTGTGTGTTTGCATTGATTATATAACTTTTTCTTTATTATCTCCATAATTTTTGAACAAAGAAAATAATATTTACCTGTTCTGCTGTAAAAAAAGCAGTGATGGGATGAATGGTTTGGATTTCTTCATTGACTCATACAAAAAAATAATATAATATGTTGGCAAATAGTAAAACATTACTATTTGGAGATATTACAATAATGACAAAAATACAACTAAATATGTCGCTATCAAAAGTGGCAGAAATGGAGAATTTTTATGCGAAAAGTGAAAGCTTTAGTAATATCAATTACTTGTATTTTGTTAATTGTTCTTTGTACATGTTCATGTGTAATCGATTCTTCATTAAAAAAAATATCAGATCAAAAATTGAAGATTATTTTTCAAGATAAAGAACAGACACTTTTTTATAATTCTTTACAAGAATCCGAATTGGCAATTATCAATAACATAGATGTCAAAAACATTGAAGATGTCACTCTTATCAAAGAAGAATTCAATGATTCAGATAAAAAAAAGAAAAGAAGCTTGGCTAAATCAGAATTCAACATATTTGAAATAAATAAAGAAAATCAAGTACAAATTGTTCATTCAACTGAGATTCCTGTTTCATTTGATGGATTAGACGGGGTTAAAACTGATGAAGTAAATGTTGTTACTATTAACGGAGAAAAAAGGATCTTACCAAATGATCCTGACTTGTGTTTGTATAATATATCAACTTCACAGGACGGATCTTACGGTATTATTTGGACTGAAAAAGGAATGTGGAAAGTCTCTCCTAACGAAAACTCCGCAAAAAAAATTTCAAGTCAAAAACACGATGGTAAAACGTATGATGAACTCTTGATTGATAGAATTAAGATAACCAATAGCGAATCCTCATACATTTATTGGAATGAAAAGCCAAAAGTATGTCTAAACAAAAACTATATCGTGTATACAACAAATCGAGATATTATTGGTGGAAGTTCTATCTGGTTGTATGATAGTATTACAGGGAAAGAAAACCCTCTTGTTGTTGGTGATGAACAAACGTATTTTTCAATTGTTGATTGGATAAATGAAGAATTGCTTGTCTATTCTAGAAGTACCTATGGTGTAACAACGTTTTATGTTTTAAACATTATGGGACAATCCTATAATCTGGAGCTTGAAGGAGAAACCCCTGATATAATTGATATTCAGGATAATATGATTGCATACACGCCAACAAGCGATCAAAATGAGATTGTAATTTCTTCAATTAACATAACGGATAAAAATATTAAAACAATTAACAGAGTGAAAATTGATGGCGTTTTACGTTTGCCTTCCTCAGGGTTTAGTCCAAATACAAAAAAATTCGCCTTTTTATATACTCCGTCAGATAATGAAACCATACAATGTGTAAGTATTCAAGATGTAAATAATAATACGGTTTCAACAATTACTGAAAGGGATTTTAAAGACGAAAAAATTACTAATAGCATATCAAGCATAGAATGGCTTGATGATTCAAGGTTAATTATTTTGGTTGGCGATGATAAAAACCTATCCACCTGGGAATATAAAATTGAGGATTAATCCTATGAAAAAATCGGCATCTTAGTAAGTTTTGCTGCAAATTTGCATACCTTATCACCTATGCTGATTGCTGAAACCAATTCAACCTCGGCAGGTTGAACCAGAACGCTTTCAAAGAGGCTTTTCGCCCAACCTTTTTGTGCAATGTCAAGTTTGAAAAATAATCTTATGCAAAGCAAAAAAGCCCCTCATACTATAGTTTGAAATAGTATGCGAGGCTTAAATTAATCAGATGCGCAATTAAAGTGCTCTTATATCACTCTTCTCTGTCCAGAACTTCTTTTAGCAGACGCTGGATTACTTGAGGATCACCGTTTCCCTTTAGCTCCTTCATGATACAACCGAAAATAGCCTGCATGGCCTTAGTTTTTCCATTCCTATAGTCCTGAACCGACTTCGGATTGTCAGCTACTGCACGCTCTACGATTGCAAGGATAGTTCCTTCGTCACTTTGTACTGAAAGACCTTTTTCTTCTATAATTTTCTTTGGGTCCGCATCCTGCTCAATAACAGCTGTAAGTATTCTTCGAGCTGCATTACGGGTTATTTCACCCTCTATAGTCATCCGTATAAGCTCACCCAGCTTCAAGGGATCTATAACAAGATCATCAGCACTCAGCTGCTTGCTGCGAAGGTAACTCATGCAATCCATGATAAGCCAGTTTGCCGTCTCTCTTGGAGAACCGCTTATGGGATAAGCTGCTTCAAAAATATCACAAAGATTTCGGCTTTCTGTAATTAATGCTGTGCTTTCTTCAGTTAGCCCCAGCTCTGAAACATACCTTATGGCTTTCTTTTCAGGAAGCTCCGGAAGCGTCGCTCTTATCTTTTCAATCCATTCATCGTCAATGACGATCGGCACAAGGTTCGGATCAGGAAAATATCGGTAATCTTCAGCTGTTTCCTTATTACGCATAGCGAAGCTTTTCCCGCTTATATCATCCCAGCGACGGGTTTCCTGAATCAGCGTTTTAGTACCGAGTTCAATAGCATCTATATGACGGGCAGCCTCGTATTCAATGGCTCTTGCTATCGCAGAAAGTGAATTCATGTTTTTCATTTCTGTACGTACACCCAATTTTTCAGAACCAGAGGGACGAACGGACAGGTTCACATCACATCTCATTGAACCCAGTTCCAAGCGGCAATCAGATACCTTTGCAAACCGCAGAACCGCTCTGAGACGCTCCAGATATGCCAGTACCTCCTCAACGCTTCTGAGATCCGGTTGGCTGACTATTTCAACAAGCGGTACGCCGGTGCGGTTGAAATCAACAAGTGTAGAATCAGTCCAATCATCGTGTACGAGCTTGCCTGCATCCTCTTCCAGATGAATCTGCTTTATTCCAATTACCTTTTTGCCTGCTTGTATCTCTATCTCTAAGCCACCGTCCACACAAACCGGTGAGAACCATTGTGTTATCTGGTAAGCGTTTGGCAGGTCAGGGTAATAGTAGCTTTTTTTATCAAAGGTAGTAACACGGTTAATATGACAGTTTAACAACAAACCGGCTGTTATACCCAAGTCAATGGCTTTTTCGTTGGTAACAGGCAGCATTCCGGGCATACCGCAACAGGCGGGACATACGTTATCATTGGGCTCTGCTCCAAATTTGGATGAGCAGGAGCAAAATATCTTTGATTCGGTTGCAAGCTCCACATGCACCTCAAGACCGATTACAATTTCGTATTTCATTTTCCCACCTCCGTTCTTTCATAAACAGACGCCGCTGTCAGTAGTTTGTTTTCAGAAAAGCTATCTCCCATGAGCTGAATCCCACCACAAACAACTGTCGGAATACCCGTTATGTTTGAAAGAGCAGTGAAATAGCTCTCATTGTAGAAGGCTTCCAAACTGTCGCCAACATCTGCAGGCGAATACGCCAGCTTTGAGCAGGCAGGAGCAATGATAAAGTCGTATCTGGAAAAGATTTCATCAAGCTTATTGCGGAGAACGCGCCGGATACGCAGCGCTTTGTCGTAACAGGATTCATAATGTCCCTTAGAAAGCACATATGAACCATAAAGTATAGCAAATTTAGCATTCAGACCAAAGGCTTCGGTGCGTGAGCTGGTGTATAACTCCCCTATGTCTTTGGAATTATTGCCCCGGTAGCCAAACTTCACACCATCGTAGCGGGACAGGTTGTTGCATGTCTCAGCGCAAAGTAGTATCTGCCAGGCAGCCTGAACAAAGGAAAGCTCCGA
>DAIPML010000268.1:0-4992 GCA_036768735.1 Clostridiales bacterium
TTAAAGCAGTGCTTATGGATCTTGATGGTACCAGTGTTAAAAGTGAGGAATTCTGGATATGGATTATCCAACTATCAATATCAAGTCTTTTGGATAATCCAAAGTTTGAGCTGGAAGATGCAGATCTCCCCTATGTTTCCGGACACAGTGTCTCAGAGCATCTTGAATATTGCATAAAGAAGTACTGCCCCGAAAAAACCGTTGAGGAAGCTCGTTCATATTATTATAAACACACAGACAGTGAAATGGGAAAAATAATGGAGGGTAAAGGCAAAAAAAACGCTTTCGTTCCCACACCGGGGCTGAAAGAATTTCTATATGAGCTAAAGGCACTTAATATAAAAATTGGTCTTGTAACCTCCGGTCTGTATTATAAGGCTTGGCCCGAGATATTGTCAGCTTTTAGGACGCTTAATATGGGTGATCCTAAAGATTTTTATGATGCTATTATAACTGCTGGTTATCCCCTTATAAAAGGTCAACCCGGAACTATCTCAGAGCTCGCAGTTAAGCCGCATCCATGGCTTTATGCAGAAACCTGCAGAATAGGTCTTGGCATTCCGTTTGAAGAAAGAAATTCGGTCATCGGAATTGAAGACAGTGGCGCCGGCGTATGCTCCATAAGACTTGCCGGTTATCCAACAATCGGTATTTCCGGCGGTAACATTGAAGCCAGCGGAACAAAAGCGCTTTGTTCCGCCTATTGTAACAGCTTTAATGAAATTATTAAAATACTACATCCATAACATATAAGGTTACATATCATGCACCAGCTCGACTGTTACTATCTTATTACTTCCGGCTTCTACCGAAATTTCATTATCTCCAATGATATTCAAGCTTTGCTGACGTTCTTCGTTTAAATTTGTTAAAAATGCTTCTTTAATGCTTGAGTAAACCTTTATTCTGCCTTTTAAAGCATCGTCTGTCGGGTTAAATAGCCTGATAACGATGCTTTCTCTGTCCTCTGCTTTTTTAATGGCAGAGACCACTAAGTTTTCCGGTTCTACAGATATGAACTCCTGCTTTAGAGGTAAAACACCGCTATGGCAAGAAGTCTGCACAAGCCTTAAAGGAACATTGAAACAGGTTGTCTCTTTATACACAAATGCCTCATCCCAATATCCTCTATGCGGATAAATAGAATATTCATATTCCTGCATTCCTAAGGATTGGCCGCCCTTTTGCTCCGGGAAAACATTATATGAAGGACCGGTAGTGCAAATCATGTTTCTTACGCTTCTAAAGAGTGTAAGGGCAAGGGTACCTGTATCGTTGTCTATGGCTTCAAATTCGGACAGGCAATTGTTTATAAAAGCAATTCCGGTTTTTCCATCGCTGATATCCACAAAGCCCTGCTGAGGAACAGTTTGCATATGGGTAAAATATTCATTGTCTCTATCAGGTTGTGGGCAAACCGGTCTTTTATCAACTGTGAAATGACCGGCAGCGCATGACTTTTCAACCTTTATACCTGTATCAAACAGCACCCTGAACCTGTGATCCTCTACGGTATTATCTACCTTAAGCCTGACATCCACCCGTTTAGAGCCTTTTTTCAATGTATAATATGCTGTTGCAGTCAACTCTTTTTCTTCGTCTGCCCTTTTGCTTTCTCCTTTTATACCAAACTCGGGATGAATCGCATATGCAGGGAGCTTCATTTTGACCTCTGCTGCAATAGTGGCTGAAAGAGAGCCGTTTTCCTCAGTCCATATCCTTGCCTGGCAGCCAAGACTCGTGAATGTTTTGTTGCTATATGGCGGATAATATATCCAATAATCGCCGGAATCTCCAGTATCCTCATAATAATTGAGGTTTTCGTGGTTCTGCCCGGTTGATTTATTAAATATGTCAATTGTACCGTTTTGATTTACTTTTACTTTTAAATATTCATTTTCCATTAAGCAGCTATGCTTTGAAATTTCCTGACCACTACTGTATATATCCATATAGCTGCATATTGTGTTTCTGTCCATTTTGTTTTTTGGTTTAAGCTTATAGGTTTTATATCCTCCTGACGGAATCTCCCCCGTGTCCATAAGAAAACTGTATCTGTCGGAATACAACGGCCAAGGTCGGCAGTCAAATTCATGAGTTAATAATATAGCTTCCTGTCTGGAAAGGAACTGGGTTTTAGCTATGTTTCCATCGCAGTCCACGATGTCAAAATCCAAAACATTCCACTCTCTCGGGAGATTAAGCCAAACCCTGACAATTTCATTCCTTGGCATTGCTGTGGGATTAATGGCTACAAGCAAAACATCGCCCTTGTCATAAATAGATGTATCTATCCTTTTTATTATCTCTCCGCATGAATAATCGCCGGTTACCTCACTTATTTCTAAGGCTTGATTGAGCCTGTTTACAACATCCTCTGCCGTTTTGTCCTGTGTGACCCCGTTTATTGAGTCATGCGCTTGTGACAGTAGCATGTATTTTATTGCAAGGTTAATAAATTCCTTATCATACTCGCCTCCGACCATCATGCTCATAACCGAAACAGGCTCGGTAAAATGCAAAATATTATTTTGTACTTTTTTATTTAGTCTTTTTATGTATGAGCGGGTTTGAAGAGCATTTGCAGAACACATATGTGGCGAACCATCCCTAAGCTCACCATTAACTATCTTAAGGCTGGAATAGTCAACTCTTTCTTTCAATTTATTAGTGTATTCCTCAAGTGTAGCGCTTTTAAATTCTCTGTCTGTGTATAATTCGTTAATTTTCTTTATTATTTCTGTAATTTTAGGAAGCGGACCTGAGAAATCACATCCGGTAAGAAAAAGTCTATCCGTTTTGACTGTTGTCTCGTTAGTATTTTCCCAAACGGCATCTGAAGTATCCTTTATCTGATTTTCATGGATCTCAGCTGTATTCTGCAATTTAAAACAATCCTTATAAAGCCCTTGTTCATCGGCACGGTGATAAAGAGTTCCCGCATTTTCAGAAGTCACCCTGTAGCTGTCATATGAAGAAAGTGATATATCATTCATTATAGGCACATAAGCATTTACATAAAAATTGTTTCTTACACCTTTACCTAACCTTGTTGTAAGTACTCTTGTACCGTCAGGAGCTTCCCAAAGAAATTCACTTTCAGGCGCTCTGCTCTTTTTAATATTTTTAGCCGCAATAATAACATCAATACCAAAGCCTTGGTATATCTGGGGAAATTGCGCCGTCTGCCCCCAACCGAAGGAATTATATCCAACCTTCAGGTGCCCGCCTAGACTATCGGAGTAACGTATACCTTTCAAAAGATTTCTAACCAAGCATTCTCCGTCTATTGGATATAAATCAGGTAATGTATACCACGGACCAATGGCGAGCCTACCCTCTTTTATGTATTTACATACCCTTTCCGTATCCTTTGGCCTGACCTCAAGATAGTCTTCAATAATAACGCTCTGTCCGTCTAAAACAAAGCATTTGTATTCCGGGTTTGTGTCCAGAATTTGAAGCAGTTCTTCTATAAATCTCGTTAGCAGAATTCTGTTCTGCCACAATGGGTACCGCCATTCTCTGTCCCAATGTGTATGCGGAACCACGTATCCAATACCTTTTTCCATATATACTCCTCCTTGCAAGCAGCTATGAATGCTTGTAAAAAGCTAATATTGTGAAACACCCTGTTGTCTTTATATGATTTTACCATATATCAACAGCAATAAAAAGCTTAATACAGCATACCTGCAAAAAGTATAATAATCGGCAGAGTTACAAGGCATGCTCCGGTTGTAATAGTAACTGCTTTTGAAGCTAACACACTGTCTCGACCAAAATTTTTCGCAAGTGCGACTCCCGATGCTGCAAATGGCATAGAAATTTGTACTAATAAAATAGTTTTCAGCATGGGCTCAATATTTACAAAATAAAGTGCTATTCCTACAATTGCAGGAACCAACATAAGCTTATATATTGCAGGTAACGAAATACTTTTTATATCATCTAAGCTTATCTTTGTTTTATAAAACCCGGAGCCAACCATCATATAAGCCAAGGGTATTGTCATGCTGCCAATGGATGACAAAGTGCTGTACAGGAACTCAGGTAAAATAACATTCATAGTAAATAAAATAAAGCCTATAATAATAGCTATCATATTTGGATTAAGTAAATTCTTAAATTTATTAAAGCCTTTGTTTGCATTATTGGACATAATATCAATACCTATTGACCATAAAAAAGCTTCCTGTATTGCTGCATATATGGAAGCATAAAGAAGTCCTGTATTCCCAAACAAACTATAGCATAGCGGAAATCCTATATAAGCGACATTACCAAAAATCATTCCAACACGATAAATTATCGCATCATTTTCGTTATACTTAAATGCCCCTAAAACCACTTTGCTTGTGAAATAAGAAAATAATATAGAAATAGCACATAAGCAAACAAAGGTGAACAGGTTTTCTAAATCAGAATATTCTTTTGGTTCAGACAAGCTAATCACTATCATAGCCGGACAAGTTATATTTATTATGAATCTTGATAATGTCTTGTCACTTGCTTCGCTGAATATCCCTATTTTTTTAACCAAATACCCTGATGCCATTATTAATGCCATTACAGACATGGGTGTTAGTATCTCTCTCAAACCGACTTGCATAATTATAACCTCTACTCACATTTTTCTTTCAATAGCGATTGTGCGATTGCGTGCTAATTCAAACGCATTTCAAAGGAGCGTACCTAGCGAACGCTCCCAAAATAAGGATATATCCATCCTGCCGGAATACTCCACATAAAGAATATATCCAAACTACAAGTATGCGTCACAAGCCTCGACTCGTTAAAATGCTGTTGCTTAAACGCTTTTACCTGCTTTTTATAACGAGCATGGGTTATGTGCATAACACTCGCTTTCGCAAAACACGCCATACGCTGTAACTTTTATAAAAAAACTGGAACACTTTTTTTTGATGACTCATATATGGCTAAAATCAATTCGACTGTTCTTCTGCCATCCTCACCGCTTATAAGTGGCTT
>DAIPML010000269.1:0-4975 GCA_036768735.1 Clostridiales bacterium
GCAGAAACAGCTTGCTTCTATCGTTAAATAACCTGGCAGTATTACGTTTTAATCCGTTCATATAAGCCACCTTCCTTTTATGCAATTTTGTGCATCAATTAATCTCTTATTATACTTTACAATGAATTAATACCACTGTCAATAAAATTACGCCAAAATGCACAAAATCCCCTTTTCGAAAAAAGAAAACTTTGTGCATTATTTCATATCGCAGCAAACCTGCAAGTATTCAGGATTCAGGAGTTAGGTTAAAACATAGTAACCTGTTTTTCTTCTTTGTCCTCCTCCTTGATGAAATATCCTACTGCAGGAATATTCTTTGTTCTGTAGTAATCTAAATCCTCAAAAACAACCTGATCGAGCTCGCGGATTTTGCTCATATAGCTGCCTTTTTTGGATTTCATAACCTGAACTCCATTCGAATTCCGTGTGGTTTTTGGATTTATTGATGATGTATTGAAAATAAGAACCTTATCTATATTAGAAAACGCAACAAGCTCCCTGTCCTCATCAATAAACCTGATGCCACAGAGGGGAGAAGCAACCGAATAAGCATTTGCAAGCTTCTTCCGGTTTGTTTTTGTTGCATAGCTTGAAAGCGGGATTTTCGCCGACTTTCCGTTCTCAAAAGAGAATAGCATGTTACCGGAATAGTCCTCTGTTGATACCATGTAAAGAATTTTTTCTTCCGGATTCATTTCCAGCACATTTTCCAGGTACTCACCAAGGCTTGAAGCCTTGCAGTCATTTATCTCATAAAGCTTTACTTTGTAAGCGACAGCCTGACTTGAAAACAGCACTAAATCCGACTTGTTCTTTGCGTCATACTCCTGTATTATATCATCATCTTCTTTTAATTTCTGCTCCCCTGATGAACGCAAGGAAGTCAATGAAATCTTTTTAAGGTATCCCTGCCGTGTTAGGAACAGCCTTACATTATAATCTTCAATTAGGTTCTCCTCTGTTATTTCTTCAACATGCTCCTCGCTAATCATGCTTGTCCTGCGAGGAATCCCATATTTTTTAGATATTTCTTTAAGCTGCTTGCAAATTATATCCAATACCCTTGATTCTTTTCGGTAAATATCCTCAAGATCGGCAATTTCAGTTCTCAAAGATTCTATTTCGGAGGTTTGCTTTATTATATATGCTTTATTTAGATTTCTAAGCTTAATCTCGGCTATGAACTCTGCTTGCAATTCATCTATTGAAAAGCCTTTCATAAGGTTTGGTATTACCTGAGCTTCCTGCTCAGTGCCACGTATAATGCGTATAGCTTTGTCGATATCAAGTATTATTTTCTGGAGACCTTCTAAAAGATGCAACCTCTCAGTTTTCTTTCTTATATCAAAAGCAGTCTGCCTTTTTATGCATTGCATGCGAAACTCGATCCAAGCGTCCAAAATCCCCTTAACGCCAAGAACTTGTGGAAACCCATTCACAAGAATGTTAAAATTACATCCAAAGCTGTCCTCAAGCGGGGTAAGCTTGTATAGCTTATTCATGAGAGCTTCAGGATCAACAGAGCGTTTAATATCAAGGGTAATTTTAAGCCCTTTAAGATCTGTTTCATCACGGACATCGGTAATGTCTTTTATTTTTCCGCTTTTCACCAAATTTGCAACTGAATCAATAATAGCTTCCGCCGTAGTTGTGTATGGTATCTCATATATCTCTACACAATTGTTTGATTTGTCTACCCTATATTTCCCTCGTATCTTGAAGCTGCCTCTCCCTGTTTCGTAAATTTTCTCAAGATCAGACGTATTGACAATAATGTCACCGCCGGTAGAAAAATCGGGAGCCTTTAAATAATCAAGCAGGTTTATATTATCATTTTTAATATACGCAATCGCTGCTTCGCATACTTCTTTTAGATTAAAGCTGCAAATATTACTTGCCATGCTAACTGCTATTCCCTGATTTGGATTAACAAGAATATTCGGAAAAACAGCAGGAAGAAGCAGTGGCTCCTTCGTTGTGCCATCATAGTTATCAACAAAGTCAACGGTTTCCTTATCAATATCCTGGAACAATTCAGCGGTAATATCAGAAAGCTTGACTTCTGTATACCTTGGAGCGGCAAACCTCATATCCCGCGAATACACTTTACCAAAATTCCCTTTTGACTCTATCAGAGGATGCAAAAGAGAATCATTCCCGATTGTGAGCCTTACCAAAGTTTCATAAATAGCCATATCGCCGTGGGGGTTCAGTTTCATGGTCTGACCAACCACATTTGCAGATTTTGTTTTTGCTCCTTTTAAAAGACCCATTTTATACATTGTATACAAGAGCTTTCTATGAGATGGCTTTAACCCGTCGATTTCGGGAATCGCTCGGGATACAATTACACTCATTGCATACGGCATAAAATTCTGTTTAAGTGTTTCAACAATTTTTTGTCCGGTATGTTTCATACACTAACCCTTTCTAGTAAAATCAAACGCACACCTTTATATCTATTTCTTGCGTATTATCATAAAACGTAATATATACACCTGCCACTTTTTACTGGTTTATCACCTGTTTCGATTTTGGAATCTACCTGCCTCTCCCATTGTTTTGTTATTTGAGAACACAGTTTCAGTGAACTCGTTCAGCAAAGCTGAACATCAAGCGTTTTTACTTGTAAAATACGCCTATGGGCTTCAGATGGAGACTCTACTCCACCTGAAGTGTAGAATCGGAATCCGCCACTTATAGAAGTGGGGGGTCTTGGTTTTTTGATAAATTAACTTACATCAAGCATATCCATATATTTATGTCCATGTTCGGATATATAATCCTTTCTCCCCTGAAGATCATCTCCGAGAAGCACGTCAAAATACTTCTGCGTTTCCTCAACATCATCAGGTAAAACCTTTATAAGTCTTCTTGTCTCAGGGTTCATTGTGGTTTGCCACATCATTTCCGGATTATTTTCACCAAGCCCTTTTGAACGTTGAATGTTTAGTTTCTTACCTTCCAACTTTTTTGTTATTTCAACCTTTTCTTTTTCGTTATAGGCAAACCAGGTTTTATCCTTGTAAGTAATCTCAAAAAGCGGTGATTCGGCAATAAAAACCTTCTCTTTTTGAATTAATGTTGGTATGAGCCGGTATATCATCGCCAGTATTTGCGTTCTTATATGGAAACCATCAACATCAGCATCAGTGCAAATTATAATTTTATCCCATCTGAGATTTTCAATATCAAAGGTGCTAAGATCTTTGTTATGTTTTGATTTTATTTCTACACCGCAGCCTAATACTTTCAACAAATCCACAATAATTTCACTTTTAAATATGCTGTCATAATCAACTTTGAGGCAATTTAATATTTTACCACGCACAGGCATAATAGCCTGAAACTCTGAATCTCTACCCATCTTACAGGAACCCAGAGCCGAATCACCTTCAACAATGTAAAGCTCTCGCCTTGTAATGTCCTTGGTTCTGCAATCAACAAACTTTTTAACACGATTTGCCAGATCAACCTTTACTGCCAGCTTTTTCCGCACATCAATTCTGGTCCTTTCAGCAGACTCGCGGCTTCTTTTATTCACAAGAACCTGGCCTGTGATCTTTTCAGCTTCTTCTTTGTTTTCTATAAGGTATACTTCAAGCTGTTTCCTTAAAAAGTCGGTCATTGCTTCTTGAATAAATTTATTGGTAATAGATTTTTTTGTCTGGTTTTCGTAGCTTGTAACTGTGGAAAACGAACTGCTTACAAGTATTAAACTGTCCTGCACATCAGCAAAAGTGATTTTTGATTCAGTTTTATTGTATTTATTATTGTTCTTAATATATTTATCAAGCTCATTTACAAATGCGCTTTTAACAGCTTTGTCCGGTGCTCCTCCATATTCAAGAAAACTTGAGTTGTGATAATACTCCAGGACATTTACTTCATTGTGGAACATAAAGGCTATGTTCATTTTTACCTTGTAATCCTGTTTATCCTCTCTGTCGCGACCTTTTGTCGAGGTTTCATAGAATTGAACCGGGGTAAGTCCTGTGTCTTTGCCCAACTCTTTAACATAATCAGAAATGCCATTTTCATATAAGAACTCTTCAACTTTTCCCGATTCTTCATCTTCGAGTACGAAGGTAAGCCCCGGATTGACAACAGCTTGTCTTTTAAGCGTTTGTCTGTAATACTCAATGGGGATTTTTATATCGGTGAAAACATCTAAATCAGGCTTCCAGTGTGTTATTGAGCCGGTGTGATCATATTTAGCTTTCTCTTTTTTAAGCCCTCCTACGTTTTCTCCTTTTCTAAATTCCAATGAGTATTTTTGATTGTCTCTGAAAACAGTAACAAACATATACTCTGAGCTGTATTGAGTTGCACAGGCCCCGAGCCCGTTTAAGCCAAGGCTGTACTCATAATTCTCACCGCTGTTGTTTTCGAATTTTCCACCGGCATATAGTTCACAGTAAATTAATTCCCAATTATATCTTTGTTCTCTTTGATTAAAATCAAGGGGAATTCCACGGCCATGATCCTCTACAGTTATTGAAAAATCCTTGTGCCGGGTGATACGAATAACCTTTCCATAGCCTTCTCTTGCTTCGTCTATAGCATTTGATAAAATTTCAAAAAATGAGTGCTGGCAGCCTTCCAGCCCGTCTGATCCAAAAATAACACCCGGTCTGAGCCTTACACGATCCGCACCCTTTAACGCAGATATGCTTTCGTTTCCATAGTTTTGATTTTTTTTCATAAGTATATTCACATCCTATAATTAATATATATATATATGCAATCACTAATTAATCAACTTCTCACAGTATTTTAGGGCTATCCTTATTTTAGGGCTATCCTTATTTTAGGGCTATCCTTCTTGGGGGTGCGTTCCAGTGACTGGGGTTATCCTTCTTGGGGGAGCGTTCCAGTAACTTGGGTTATCCTTCTGGGGGAGCGTTCCAGTAGCTTGGGTAATCCTTCTTGGGGGAGCGTTCCAGTTGGTACGCTCCTTTGGTACGCTCCT
>DAIPML010000270.1:0-4943 GCA_036768735.1 Clostridiales bacterium
GTGAAAAAAGTGTTGGAGGCAGGGTCTACAAGATAAGGTGCGGAGAAATTGAGGGGTGGTTTATTCCGTATTTTTTAGAAGTGGGATAGGAATAACCAAATACCTATTTTATCATTATACAAATATAAAAACAGACGGTTA
Source organism: Clostridiales bacterium (assembly GCA_036768735.1). Lineage (GTDB taxonomy): Bacteria > Bacillota > Clostridia > DSM-8532 > DSM-8532 > JAAYGP01. The sequence goes on from DAIPML010000270.1 coordinate 142, forward strand.
ATAAAAACAAGAAAGGGAACCATACACATGGTTCCCGGAATTTTTCTAATATGCTTCAACAAATACTTCAAAATGCGATTGTGGATGAACGCATGCAGGGCATATTTTCGGTGCTTCCGATCCTTCATGGACATATCCGCAATTTCCGCATTTCCATGAAATCTCATCATCCTTTTTAAACACTTTGCCATTCGATATGTTTTCGGCCAGTTTGTTATATCTTGTTTCATGCCTTTGTTCTGCCGAAGCTATTTTCCTGAAGGCCTCTGCAATTTCAGGGAATCCTTCTTCGTCAGCCACTTGTGCAAACTTCGGATATAGATCATGCCATTCTTCATGTTCCCCGCCTGCTGCTGCCTTCAAATTGTCTAATGTGCTGCCTTTTGCGACCGGGAACCCGGCTGTAATATCAATTACAGTAGGAAGCTCATCCCCAAAGCCTTCCAAAAGGAAGTTATAGAACCTTTTAGCATGTTCCTTTTCATTATCGGCTGTCTCATTAAAAATGTTTCTAATTTGCTTGAATCCTTCTTTATCTGCCACAGATGCATACATATTATACCGGCCTCTTGCCTGGGATTCTCCAGCAAATGCTTGCATTAAGTTTACTGCTGTTCTTGTTCCTTTTAATGATTTCATTATAAAACCTCCATTGTAAAATAATTTATAGTAACGGAAAAAGCTGCTCCGTTTTTGTGCGAATCAATCCCTATTATATAAATTAAAAAAGAACTTACTTATGCTTAGTGATATTTGTCCATCGTTTCTTTTTCAATTTATATTGCACATATACCTGTTCAGTGTTATACCAAAAGTGGCGCGTGCATCAATTTGTGTTTATATATGTTGAGTTCCTAAGTGGGCTTCACCCACACCCCAATATAGGAACTCACAAGTTACTAAATCATCATATTTTGTTGGTTGTTTGGCTTTCACCCATTACATACGGCATTAATATCTCGGCGACCTTGTGATAGCCGCATATGGTAAGGTGAAGACCCTCTACTGTATAATCCAGGCAGATATTCCCTTCCTCATTTATAAGATAACTGTACAGATCTATATAAGTAATACCCTTTTCATTCGCCATAATTTTCAGCTTTTCATTAATACTGCATATTATTTCATTATTTCTTGCTCCTAAATAGCCTCTTTTAATTTTCTTATTCTTTTCTGAGGACACAGGGCAGATCGACTCAAGATAAATCTGAGTACCCGGGCAATTCTCCTGAATTTGTGTGATTATTTCCCACATGTTCCCTATGATGTTTTGCTCCGACTTCTTCTCGGCAATGTCATTTGTACCTATGAGAATAAACACCTTGGATGGAGATAATTCGTATACGCTCTCAGAAAGCCTACCCAACACACCCTCGGTAGTATCGCTTCCAATCCCCCTGTTAATAACATACGCACCGGGAAAAAACTCATTTACCCTGAAAAATTCGGTTATTGAATCTCCTAAAAAAACAATTCCCCCGGGTCTTGCATATTTACTTAATTCCGTAAAAGCATCACCTATTTTTTTTTGGTAAAGCTTAACTATTGGGTTCATAGGCTTCCTCCAAACTTTGCATACTTTTTTGTTGTATGTATTCTTAATACTATTCTATTCATCTTCCCTGTGATATACCGCTTTGCCGTTTATAATTGTAATATCCGCCTTTGTTTTATAATCAAAAGGATGCCCGCTGAAAATCACAACATCAGCATCTTTCCCAACCTCAAGGCTTCCTACTCTGTTTTCTATGCCGCCGGCCTTAGCTGCATTTATTGTTACAGCCTTAAGCGCATCAATCTCAGTCATTCCTTCCCTGACAGCAATTGCAGCACATAAAAGCAGGTGTTGATTGGGAACACAGGGATGGTCGGTCATTATTGCAACCGGGATACCTAATTTCGAAAGAATTCCCGGCGCCTTAATATTCTGGTTTCTTAGCTCAATCTTTGACCTGTCGGTAAGTAATGGACCTAAAATAACCCTTACGTTACTTTCTTTTAAAATGTCTGCAATAAGATAACCTTCAGTGCAGTGTTCTATAGTAATATCCAGGTTAAACTCCTTTGCTATGCGAAGCGCTGTTAAAATGTCATCTGCCCTGTGTGCATGTATCTTTACAATTAATTCCCGCTTTAAAGCCGGGATAAGAGCCTCAAGCTTAATGTCAAACTCCGGTTTATCATTTTCTTCCTTATCCTTTTGGTAATCCTCCCAAGCTTCCATATATTCTTTTGCTTTATATAGCTGTTCCCTTAAGATGGCCGCTGTAGCCATTCGAGTGCTTGGGGTGTGGTTTTTTTCATGATATATCGTCTTTGGATTTTCGCCAAGAGCTACTTTCATAGCACAAGGAGCCTTTAATATCATTTCGTCCACTGAGCGCCCATAGGTTTTAAGGGCTGCAAACTGTCCACACACTACATTGCTGCTACCGGGACCGCTTATAACTGTTGTAACGCCCCACTGCCGAGCTTCCTCGAAGGAACGATCACCGTGGTATATGCCATCAATCGCTCTAAGATGAGGTGTTACGGGATCTGTCATTTCATTTAGGTCGTCTCCCTCAAATCCAACTGAATCCTCCATAATCCCTATATGTGTGTGTGCATCTATAAGACCCGGCATAACATATCTACCGTGAGCATCTATCACATCATCCTTAGCACCATCTTTAACATTATCTTTAACATCATCTTTAAACGGGCATTTTTCCATTGATCCGATTTCTTTTATTTTTCCGTTTTCTATGAATATATACCCATCATCATAAGAAATAACCGAATTATCTTTTTGATTTTTCTTTGAGACCGCCATAGTGAGAATTTTTCCGTTAATTATAAGCATATGACCTCCAAAATTATGTAAATATTTTTGTCGTACTATGATATTTTATTTCTCTTCAGAAACTCATACCACAGAATCTTCTAAATTATTATGGCAAAACAGTTTTATCACTACGTAAACTAAAACAAGTGTTTTTGAACTTGGCTCGTAGATTATTAAACCGTATAAGCCACTATTTGCGTGTGAACTAATTATATCACATGGAAAAAACCTGAACAATCTGTGTAACTATTCACGCTATCTATACTTTAAGACCTAGCTATGCAATAACGGAAACTATGCTTCATTTGCATGATCTGTATTGTTCAACTTGCTTCTCTTTGCCCTGACTATACTTCACCAATCTGTATTCCGCTAATGTTTCCTGATATTGCACACCTGTGTTTATTCAGTTACTCAACTTTCCCACCTCAGCTTGCGAGTAGTATTTTGAGGCGCTGGTACCGACATGCTGAGGTGTGATGTCACACCGCCGTTGGTAGCCTGCTGTGCAGGCAAGCGCCCAAAATACTGTGGGAAAGTTGAGTCAGTTACCTGTGAGCAGTAATGGGAAAAGCACGTATTTATGTATTAAAATACGTGCTTTTCGCTTATTCATATCACAGCAATTTGCCATAAACTTTGTATTGTTGATCCGTAAACACTGTCGTACTTTTAGTTTTCCAGGGTTGCTGCCACCTCATCCGTAAGATTTGGCACTGAAAGCAGCGAATCCTTTTTATCTTTCCCGGATTGCGGTTTCTTGTCTATCGCAGGGAAATATACCAGTGCATTTTTTATAACCTGATCCATAGATGAAACCGGTACTAAGCTCAATTTCTCTCGGATGTTTTCCGGAATTTCCTCAATGTCCTTTTTATTTTCAAAAGGAAGCAGTATGGTATCAATTCCTGCCCTATGTGCTGCAAGAACTTTTTCTTTTAACCCGCCTATTGGAAGGACCTTGCCTCTTAGCGTAATTTCTCCTGTCATTGCCACATTTTTTCTGACAGGTATTTTAGTTAATGCTGAAATCATAGCGGTTGCCAAAGTAATCCCGGCAGATGGTCCATCCTTTGGTATTGCTCCTTCAGGAACGTGAATATGCATGTCATATTTCTTATGAAAATCCTTTTCAACTCCTATCAGCTCAGCTATAGAGCGAACATAGCTCTTTGCGATTTTTGCCGACTCCTTCATAACATCTCCAAGCTGCCCTGTAAGCTCAAGCTGCCCTTCACCGGGCATAAGGTTTACCTCAATGGATAATGTGTCTCCACCAACCGGTGTCCAGGCAAGCCCTCTTGCTATTCCAATCTCATCTCTCTCATTGGCTTTGTCATACAGGTATTTCTTAGCCCCGAGATAATTACTTAGGCTTCTTTGAGTAATCCGTACGGACTTCTTTTGCCCTATAACTATTATTTTTGCAGCTTTGCGGCATACTTCGGAAATCTTGCGTTCAAGATTTCTTACCCCTGCCTCACGGGTGTAATAATTTATTATATCCCTGACTGCGGCTTCTTCAAAATGAATCTGCTTTTTCTCAAGACCATGATTCTCTATTTGCTTAGGAATTAAATGACGCAGCGCAATCTGTACCTTTTCCTCTTCCACATATCCCGATATATCAATAATCTCCATTCTGTCAAGAAGCGGCCTGGGGATTGCATCCTTGTAGTTCGCAGTAGTTAAAAACATAACATCAGAAAGATCAAATGGAATTTCAAGATAGTGATCTCTAAACTCCTTGTTCTGTTCTCCATCCAGCACTTCAAGCATTGCGGAAGCCGGATCGCCTCTAAAATCATTGGACATCTTGTCTATTTCATCCAAAAGAATAAGAGGATTTTTAAATCCTGTCTGTTTTATTGCATTTATGACCCGACCCGGCATAGCTCCAACATAAGTACGCCTGTGACCTCGGATCTCTGCTTCATCCCTAACCCCCCCCAATGACATACGGACATATTTCCTG
>DAIPML010000271.1:0-4933 GCA_036768735.1 Clostridiales bacterium
CCCTTTGCAGGATATACTGCAGAAATACGATCAGCGGCAAAATCCGTTGGTAACTTTACGGGAGCTGGTAGATCTTGCCCACAAATTGCCAGCGTATTAGGGTCCGCCTTTCCCCTGAAGATTATCGGCCTGGATATGGCCCTGGATAAAAAGGGGAAGATCTGGTTCCTGGAGGGGAATAACCAGCCTCAATGCGCCCGCTGTAAATTAGTCAACGATAAATTATCTCAGGAAAAATATGAAGAAGCCCGCCGCTGGCTTTTAGTCCCGAGTGACCTGGTGAAGGGGCCAGACTTCTAGTATAGGTGGTTCAGGTATTTAAAGTTCCTAGTCTTCGAAGCGAGGGTTATCAAAGTGAATGAGGCAATTGCCAACAAAATTTCTGTAAAGCAAATACACTGGCCTCAACATAGGCCTTGGCTTTAATTAAGTCCTGCAACGCTGGCAGGGTCAGTAATGACAGGAGAAATACCATGTCCTGATTATATAAGGTTCGCAGCAGGCCGACCAGGGCCTTATCCGTCATATCATATTTCAGGGAAAGGGCCCATTTTTTCTCGGCCTTATGTAGATGGTTGTGAATCTCATAGTGCAGGGCAACCTCATTTAGGGATTGGAGATCCTCAGGATAGGCAGCCAGACAGGATTCCAGTAAGGCAGCGGCCTCATCCTCTCGGTCCACCGCCTCCAGGTAACGGGCATGCACCAGTTTGCAATGCAGATACCCTGTCGGCAGCTGTGGAATAAAGGACTCAAACTCTTGGAGGATGCCCGCATCATCAAAAAAGGAAGGGTTCACTCCTCCCTTTCTGGTTTAGGCTGCCACCTTTCAGAGAGGTATTATGGAGCGGGCCGTTTTTTACCTGCTAGGAGCAGTTGGGTGGCCTACTTTTCGTGGGAAGAGAAAAACCTGCACAGCCTGCCATTCCCAAGATATCGCCTGTAATGCTATATCACTTCCCCACTCCAATCAATGAAAAAACGCCTTGACGGCGTTCTTTACATTTCTTCTAATTGTCCTCGATTTATTTGGAATAACCTTTGTGTTCCTTTCCGATTATTCTCCAAATCATGAGTTACAAAAATCAGCATCTTTGTGTTGTCAAGGTAGCTGTATATAATATCTAAGACTAATTCACGATTTTTGCGATCTAGTGACCCAGTGGGCTCATCCGCCAAAATTACTCTCGGCTTATTGACAAGTGCCCGGGCAATCGCCACACGTTGCCTCTCCCCTCCGGATAAATATTTAACTTTTTTACCCATGAGGTTATCCAAACCTACCTGGGTAAGGGACTCGACAATATGTTCCCGATACTTCTGTTTTTCCACATTAGAATAAAGTAGCGGAACTTTCACATTGTCAAAAACGGTCTCGGATTCAAGCAAAGCATATTCCTGAAATATATAACCGAACATATTGTTTCTCATTCGTGCCTGTTCTTTATGTGAATAATCCTTGGCATTTCTACCTGCGATTAAATATTCTCCTTCATATCCACGGTCTAATAGACCAATAATGTTTAACAGGGTAGATTTTCCGGAACCCGATTCCCCGGTTATCATTACTTGATCGCCATCTTGAATATTAATGCTTACATTCGTTAAAGCATGTGTCTTATAGCCGTCTTTCTCATAGATTCTATTGAGGTTTTTTACTACGAGTTTCATAATATATCTCCTCTCAGATTATCAAAGAGATTTGTTCTTTTTAATGCTCTCGCTATATACACCGAAATACTTATTGCAATTATGCAGTAAGAGGTGTAGACTCCCGGTTTTGTAAAAAACGCAATGAATCCGAGACAATATAGAAGCACAAAAGATAAGACAATTATAGAACCGAAAAATACATAAAACCGTAGTAAAACGTCCCTGAACTTGGCGCCACTTTGAATATGAATTGTCAGGTCCCGTTTCATTCCTTGCAGCATGCCTTGAAATATTAGCAAAAATGATAGGACTCCTGTCAACGCCAGGAAAACAACAAGTGGCAAAAGGTATGAAGTTAAAAATCTATCCGGCTCGAATGTTTCCACCCTATAAAAATCTCCCCTTAGTGATAAGCCATCCACTTGTTTCATCACATAATCCTTGTATTCATCTATACGATCGCCGTCATCGGCCCGGATCCATGTTGAACCAACCAGATAATAAAAGATATCGGGATTGCGTTCAGCCATATTGTCTATTGTTTCGATCATTGCATTTCCCTGATAAACTACAAAGATGTTATTGCTATTTTGAAAGTCATCGGTCCAATCATAAAGTACTCTTTCAGAGTAAGGGATTTGCTGAATTGAATAATTAACATCCAATATGTCAATATGACTGATATTACTTGTGTCAAATGCATAAACTGCAATTTCCTCCTGATTTATTATCCCAGGATGTATAAGCGAACCATCCCCGAAAATTAAATAGATAGGGCGTGCGTAATAATTAGACAGTGAACTGGAAAACCAGTATGTAAAGGCATCCTGTGAATTTATGCGTGCAAGGTTTAAAATATCTTCTCTTTTATATGAGAAGTCTTCATATTGGGTGTATATTAGGTCGAAGGTTTCAACCTGCTTTGACTCTATCAAACTTTTAGATATTTGGTCAATGTAAATTGTCATCGTGGACATTATTACTATCATATTGAATATCAAAAGAAAGGCAATGCAAGCTAAAAAAGAGAATTTGTGTTTCCATATATCTCGGAATCCAAGCTTTAGATTAGCGTACATAGATATCATCTCGCTTCTGACTCATAACATAGACTAGGCTGAATGCTAACATGTACAATATGGAAGTTATCAAAACATGAACGCCAAGGAACATCATTAATGAGACATTTGATGTGAACATGTTTCCCATTTTCCGTTGAAAAAGACTGAATATCGTGACTGGAATCATACCAATCAGATTCAAAATGACAAATTGCCATAAATTTATTGCTAAGCTTTTCAGAGTTCCACCATGAAGGAGATGAATCCTAATTTCCTTGCGGTTATTATAGAGGTGCCAGAAAGCAACAACACCGAATAATAAATAAATCACAAGACCAGCAATCATTATAGCTTCGTAGATGTCATGGTTGAAGCTAAATATTGACTCCAAAAGGCCAACGTATTCCAGAGAAAGTTTTCGGTATCCTAAGTTCGTCAATCTCTTTACAATGTTATTTGCTACCTTTTCATTACCATAGTCCAGATAAATATTATTGCCTAAGGTACTTAGTGAAGCCAGATTGACGACTTCTTTTGTGTCTCCGTAATAATTGAAACTACTTTGGGTATCCACACAATACATAAGGTCATCGATATTTTCACTTATGTAGGCTATCTTATCAACAGTAGAATTATCAGTAATCAATATTCCTGATTTTGTCTTATTGATATAGTCATCATAGGAAAAGTAACGTGTTATCCCTAATCCGGACGCAGTGTTCCAAAAAGCCATAACCATGCTTGGGTCATAGACACCTATGGTTTCACTGTTTTCATCATCCCTGCTAATTATTAAGACATCAATATCTTCATCAATATTAATGACATCAGAGAAACAAACCTGCTTTTTCGAATCACTTTTCATAACTATATGATTCTGACCCATGCCAAAGGGATAGGCTTCTTGATAAATAGCCTGAGCCTGAACATAGCTCAACATCATTATGGCGCTTACCGCAACAAACACGCTGATAATACTTATTAACAACTTTTTTTTCAATTTCATGCTCTCACCTCAGCACTAAGGAAGTGTGGGAATGGCGTTCCAATATCTCTTATGCTTTATTCAAGACCTGGCTTTTCTCCCCATGGTTCATCTCCCGGCTTGGTATATATTCTTATGAGATTGATGTTCCAATACACTCTAGTATTATCCCTTCTAGGAACGCTAATAGAATCCCGTCTGACTACATTATCACCCGGACCGCCTGCAACTACTTGTGCAAAAATGTCTGGGTGGTTGGGAATCTTATAAGTAATCTCACTGCTTTGTGGCCAATGCCAATAACCGTCTTCTTTTATTAAGTCTAACCCTCTAACGGAAACATTACCTACATAATAGAATAGCTTTGTTATGTGTTCTACATAAGTGGTGCTGGTATAGTATTTTAGCGCACTTGCGGTTGAAATGACTAACAATGTTATAACTAGCATCCAAAGTATAGTTCCATAGTATTTTTTCATTTGTTCCCTCCAATCATATGGAATTCTGGAATTCTAGCCATCCCCACTTTATGTTATTATAACACACATTATCATAACTGCGAATAGCCTATAAAAATTAGTATAAAACCAAGTTAGTCTATACTCACTGAATACTAAATTCTAAATAAATGCTTTTAAATTGTATGGCAGTTACAGCATTTAAATAATGATTGACCCCCAAAAGGTTATATAGTAAATTTGTTTGCTTCTCTCTGGTATAATTAACTTTGGCCAACTTCTAATTAATGTCAATACTGGAGGGATATAGCATGTTCAAAGAAAGCGAGAAAGTCCGCCAAATCAACATGGATGACCCATATCACTCTTTCCCGAATTACGTCCGGGAGGCCCTGAATAACCGGATATTGCTTCGACGAGATCCGGCTGCCGGCGGAGCTCTCGGTCTTTGGTTGATCCTATTATCGCTCCGCATATCCCGGAAACGATGGAATTCAATGCCGAGAACCTCCGGATAATGCTCAGTGAATTTCCCGTTGTTTACCTGAAACCAGATAAGGGGCAATTGGGCCTTGGCATCATACGGACCAAAAAACTCTATAAAGAAAGGTATGAAATCTCCTCTGGCAACTCCCACTGACAAGTTTCGGGGACAGACGTTGTTTCTGAAATCATGCCGCTGCTGGCCGAGGAAAAATACTTCCTGCAGCAGGGAATTGATTTGGCCACTTACAGGAATTGCCCCTTTGACATTCGCATGGTGCTGCAAAAGCCAA
>DAIPML010000272.1:0-4921 GCA_036768735.1 Clostridiales bacterium
ACATGCGAGTAGGCGGCAAATATGTTGCGCGCATGGAAGCCAGGGATGGCAGCTTCGGCTTCGATTTCAGTGCAACATACAACGAAGTGACAGAGCACGAGAAGATTGCTTACACCCTTGATGATGGCCGCGAAGTAGAGATCATATTCGAAAGCGAAGACGGTCTGACACTTGTATTGGTAACCTTCGATGCCGAGAATCAAAATTCCGTCGAAGTACAAAAACAGGGATGGCAAGCAATACTGGATAATTTCAAAAAGTATGCAGAACAATGAAAAAGCCTTTACAATTCGAGTTTACCGTACAAAAGGAAAACAATACAATAATAATAAAGCGAGAGTTTGATGCCCCTCTTCAGCAAGTCTGGAGAGCATGGTCAACTCCCGGGCTTCTCGACAAGTGGTGGGGACCCAGACCCTGGAAAGCTGAAACCAAATCGATGGACTTCAGTAATGGGGGGCGCTGGCACTACTCGATGAATGGTCCCGAAGGCGAGAAACATTGGGCCTATGCAGATTATATAAAAATAGTTCCTGAGAAATCCATATATGCCCGTGATGCCTTCAGTGATGAGAACGGCACAGTAAATACCAAGATGCCTCAGAATTTCTGGGAAATAGAATTCAGCGAAACAGGAAGCCACACACTGCTCGATATGCTGCTCACTTTCGACAGTCCCGAGGACCTCGAGACAAATCTGACTATGGGCTTCAGAGAAGGCTTCACTCAAGGTTTGGAACAGCTGGATGAGTTGCTTGCAAAACAAAAGTGATTATCTCTCCTAACCATAAATCTTGTGTAAACAAAAAATAAGTCCCAAAATAGTTTGTCTCAAATAGAGGCAATACTATATCTTTGCACAAATGTCAAACGAATATGCAAAAGAGAACCCATTTTTTATATCTGATATCAGTTTTAATCTTAGTTTCGTGTAAGCCAATATATCTAAGCGATAGTAAGGTTGACCCCAATTTTCATTTGTATATGTTGGCCGGACAGTCAAATATGGCCGGGAGGGGAGAGACAGATTCACTATCCACCCCAAATAACATTCGTATATTAATGTTAAACGAAGAAGATGAGTGGAGTATAGCCCGTGATCCGTTACATTTCGATAAACCTGAAGTAGCAGGAGTGGGACCCGGATTAGCATTCGCACAAAAAATGTTAGCATTCGAAAAAAACAAGGATGTCAAGATAGGATTAATCCCGTGTGCCGTAGGAGGTACAAGTATTGATATGTGGCAACCCGGCAAAGATGCTTATGAAGGGCAATACTATCCTTATGACGATGCTATTAAAAGATTGCATGTAGCATCACAAGACGGAGTTATAAAAGGCATAATCTGGCACCAGGGAGAAAGTGACAGTAGCGAAGAAAAAGCCGAGGTATATATTGACAAGCTGCAGAAGCTCATTGCCCGCTACAGAGATGAGACAGGCAATGACGATCTGCCATTTGTAGCAGGCGAGTTAGGCTATTATAAGGAAAACTACAAGAACATCAACAATGAGTTGAAGAAGCTGCCGGAGTTAGTCTCACATACAGCTGTTGCAACCTCAGAAGGGCTTGTTCATAAGGGAGACGGCACGCACTTAGACAGTGAGTCCGCAAGAACATTGGGAGAGAGAATGGCAGTGGAGATGCATGAGTTGCAATAGTTAAATAAATTCAATCCTCCAGGTCGCTGATAAAATCCTCCATCATCTGATCATTAAATTCATTGGGATCTGTCATTCTGAAAAACATGGTGTGCTCCGAAACGACGTTGAATTTATCCCGCAGGTTGTTTTTGCTTGATGATGCCTTAAGTTTAATTCCCATAGAATCCGCATCTGCAAAACTGCCAAGATCAGCACCCAGGTAAATAAACTGCCAGTTTTTGTTTTTCTCCCGATCAGAGATAAGTTCTTTAATTATTTGAGAGCTGTATATACGTGAAGCATTCTCTTGTCCATCCGTGATTATTACCATTAACACCAGGTTTGGCTCTGATGATTCAGCACTATGTCTCTGCTTATTAGCATCAGTAACAGCTAATCCGATAGTGTCATACAATGCCGTAAGCCCTCCCGGATTATAATCGGCAATTGTTAGTGGCCTTATTTCACTTAGAGGAAGATCGTTGAATATTCTGTAGCCCTCTGTATTGAATTTGTAGAGTGAAACAGTTATTTTGCCGTATAGTTGAGATTTCTGTTGATCTATGAAATTATTGAAACCCCCGATAACATCAGACTCGGTGCCTTCCATTGATCCGCTTTCATCTATAACAAAGATGATTTTTAAGTAGTTGTTGTTCATAACTTATAAGTTTTAGTATTTATATCCGCAAAGTTATGAGTTAAATGGAGTGGGGAACGAGTTCTGCAACCCTTGCAAAGAGAAATAGTTATTCAAACACAACCAGCTCACGATCCAGCTTCACTACTTTTGGTTCAGCCCTCTTCCCGGTTATAAAGTAGTTTTCAGCAATATCCTCTGCAACCACTTTTAAAAAAGCCTCTCTTATCCGTGAGCATTTCTCATTAATGGAATTGTTGAAAGGGTCAGTAATATTATCAATGCTTTCTCTAATATCATCCATGTTTTCCCGTTGAGAAATATTCAGATAAATCTCCGTCAGATCATCTCTGTAATCTCTAATGTTTTTTAGCATAATGCCCTCCGGGTATCTTAGAAACAGCAGATACAGAGCCTTTGGCAAAGGAGACATTCTGACCTCCTTCATATCATAATCCATCAGAAATATTTTGTACCCGCTTGTTATTTTGAGTCTGCTAAGCTTTCTTGAAGTCTCGTGCAGTTTTTGTAAGTGATCAATTAATGATTTCAGGTGACCCGATTTATGAAGCTCCAAAATCTGTTGTCTAAGTTCATCAGAGAGTTCAAACGCTTCAGTTTGAAAACTCTCATCGGCGGAATAGGCAATATAATCTTCCAGGAGCTCCGACTCAAACATACCATCAAAAGCATCACCCATTTTAAACATGAGATGCATGGTATCCTCCTCGATATTTCTGATATTCTCCATTGTTTCAGTCAGAAACAATATGATCTCTTCCTGCGTATTAAAATGTTCAGGAGAGGGCAGTTCGAAGAAATTTAATCTGTTTGAGTATTCAGTTTTATACACCAGTCCCGGCCCGGCAATTTCTATATCAAGCTTTTGTGCCAGCTCATTATATATCGGAGATATATCCGTTTGTTGAAACTCTTTTATGTATGGATAATTATAGTCCATCACCCTACTAAAATGGTCATCCTTTAGCAATAGAGGGTAATATATGAAAGAGATCTCAAACTGGTCCAAGAAAATATTTATAAGATTATAATGCTCATTAATCAGGTCATCATAGCTGCCGGATGAGTCAGGCTGAATATAAATAAGAGCTTTATCGTGTAAGTTTTGCATGACAGATCAAAGTTATTAATTGTGCTAAAGGTAATAATTTTTGTTGCAAGGGTTGCAGAAATCAGGACGTCATTTTTAATAATCTACATTTGCTGAATAAGATATCAACAATTTTAAAACATTCATGATATGGTAAAATTTATTTTCAATTACGACGATTTTGTGGCTTCTATGAAGCTTATAAAGAAGATGGACAGAAGGGAAAAGCGTAAAGATCCTAATGAATTAAAGGTTCTTATTAAGAAAGTTAGTGATAGTGAGTGCACTATGAACATACCTGAATTTGTTCACACTCTTAATGCTGAGGTCACCGGTGCCGGTTCTTTAGCGATATCAATAAAGTATTTATTGAAGATACTGCCAACTTATGCTGGAGTTAAAACCATCTCTATTGAAAGTATTTCAGCTACAGAGTCACTTATTAATGGAAGCTTAAAAGTTAAGACGGATAATTATTAATTTCATGACGCAAAAAGATGATACTTATGCAATTCTATCTGCATTTTACATAAACACTGTCAGAGTTTTGAGTCAGATCATTAGATGACAGATATAACCAGAAATGTAACTCAGAGGGGTTCCATTCATCAGAAAGGCCTAATTTAGATTTAATGTCGATAGTTGCATTGCCGTCTGAACGCCTGGCAGTGTTAAGCAGATTTTCTGCAACAGGAAATGATTCGTAAAGGCAAACAATATTAACCATATCACTCTCTCTGCCAGGTTGTGATCTGTTTGCCATTTGCGGATCCCAACAAAAACTGACAATATTATTTCCCACTTCAGCCTTTATTGTCACGTTATCCGGCAACTGCAGATCACCCTCAGCAATCTGAATCTTGCTGTAATCCAAAGCGAAATCGGGATACTCACCGACAATAGCAGTGTGATAAGCCACGCCAACCAGTTTTCTGTAATTCTTTTCACTGTTACGATAACCAAATTTAATTATTTTATTAAGAGGAGACATACCCTTGTTAACCAGCGAAAACTTCATACGATGAGCCAACTGAGCCGGAGTTTTTGGATCCCGTTGTTCAGGATTTGATCTTACAATCTGTTTGCCATTTCTCTCATAAACCACTACTGTGCCTATCTTACCGGATAGGGTGCCAAAAATTGAACCTTTTGCCATAATATTTGAAAATGTTTTATCATTCTGCAATTTAACTAAAAATATCCGAAAATCAAAAGGTAATTAGCCTTGTTTTACTTAAGTTTAGTTATAATGTTGTTTATAATGAGTATAAATATGACTTATTTAAATATAAGCCGGTAATAAGCCGAATATAAACCAGATATAAGCCGATAATAAGCGGATGATGAGTGAGAAGTGGACAAAAACTCTTCTAAAACCCTTTGTTTAAGCCATGTTGTAGTTGACATGATTGTCTTTTTTTATTATATTTGTTCACTAGTGTCCACTTAAACTTTTAAATTCAATAGATATAACATTGAAACAATGATATTTACAAGCGAAAATAGATGTCCACGATTTGAATTGC
>DAIPML010000273.1:0-4917 GCA_036768735.1 Clostridiales bacterium
AGGGTATTACACTCAGCCTTGGTGAAAACTACTCTCATAATGTTGTGATGCAAGAAGAGACTGTTTCTTTGGGTGAAGTTGTAGTTACAGCTTTGAGAACTAAATTCTCAACTGAGAAAACAGGTGCAGTGACAAATATTACAAACACCCAAATAGAAAATCTGCCTACTGTTAGCCGAAGCATTATGGATATTACACGTCTATCTCCATATGGTGGTAATGGAATGAGCTTCGCCGGAACAGATGGTCGTACAGCCAACTTTACAGTTGACGGAGCTAATTTCAACAATAACTTCGGTTTGAGTGATGCTCTGCCTGGTGGTGGTAACCCAATCTCAATTGAAGCTATTGAAGAATTGCAGGTTGTAATTACTCCATATGATGTTCGTCAAACAAACTTTATTGGTGGAGGGGTAAATGCTATTACCAAATCAGGTACAAACACCTTTAAGGCAAGTGCTTATGTTTATCACAGAAATGAAAACATAAGAGGTGATGCTGTCAAAGGATTACAAATAGATGGTGCTCGTGAAAGAGATCGTAACACAACTTATGGTTTTACTTTAGGAGGTCCAATTATTAAAAATAAATTGTTCTTCTTTGTGAACGCTGAAATGGCAAAAACTCCAACAATTGTAAACCGTTGGAGACCATCAATAAATGGTGTTGAAGATCCTGATAATTTCATCTCACGCACAACTGAAAGCGATCTTAAGAGAGTTTCAGATTTTGTGAGAAGTGAATATGGATATGAAACAGGGTCTTATACAAATTTCCCTGCTGATGACAGCAACCGTAAACTACTTGCTCGTTTAGATTGGAATATATCAAATAAACATCGTCTGGCATTAAGATACAACTATACAAAGAATCTATCTTGGAGATCGCCTAATGCAACATCCATGGATGGTGGAACTCGTATGTCAGAGGCAAGAATGTCTAAAGCTTCAATGTCTTTTGCAAATTCTATGTATTCTCAGGACAACCTGGTTCATTCATTCTCATTCGACTTGAACAGCCGTTTGTCAGACAATATTTCAAATCAGTTCCTGGCAACATTCTCAAAACTTGATGATATCCGTGGATCAAATTCTGCTGAATTCCCATTTATTGATATTCTAAAAGATAATCAATCATATATGTCGCTTGGATACGAGCTGTTTACATGGAATAATGGAGTTCATAACGACGTCTTAAATATTAAAGATGAGTTGACATACTACTTGGGTAATCACAAAGTAGTGGGAGGTATTGCTTACGAATACAAAATGGCTGATAACGCATATATGCGTAACGGAACAGGATATTATCGATACACTAGTCTCGATGATTTCTTAAATGGAGGTACTCCTGAAATTGTAGCACTTACTTATGGTTATGACGGTGAGACAAACCCTGCAGCTAGAGTTAGAAGTAACAAGATTGGAGTTTATGCACAGGACGATTGGAGCTTTAGCGAAAGATTCAAACTATCATACGGATTAAGATTAGATGGATTGTTTTTCAATAATAATGACTTGATGACTAATAAGGCTATCTATGAAATTGATTATTCAGGTCGAAATATTGACACAGGTAAATGGCCCGATGCAAGTATTATTATCTCTCCTCGTGTAGGATTTGTATGGGATGCAATAGGTGATAACAGCCTTAAACTGCGTGGAGGTACTGGTCTGTTCTCAGGTAATTTACCTCTGGTATTTTTCACTAATATGCCTACTAATGGTGGTATGGTTCAGTATCAGGCTCAGATTAATGCTTCAGAAGCTGCTAGGAAAGGATTCTCAATGGATGAGTTTGCAGGTGGTCTTGTAACTGATGAAAATGGTAATGCTAATATTTCTGCATTATATAACAAATTGGCATCATTGGGCTATCCTACTACTATTTCTCCTGAAGATGGTACAGTTCCATCAGCTATCGCTGCTGTTGATCCTAATTTCAAAATGCCGCAAGTGTGGAAAACATCGTTGGCGCTTGACTATTCATTCCCAACGCCATTCCCATCTTCAGTAACAGTAGAAGGAATCTTTAATAAAACAATTAACGGTGTTTCTATCTCAGACTGGAGTATACCATCTGTAGGAGGTTTTGCCCGTTTCAACGGTGTTGATAATCGTCCTA
Organism: Clostridiales bacterium; assembly: GCA_036768735.1. Taxonomy (GTDB): domain Bacteria; phylum Bacillota; class Clostridia; order DSM-8532; family DSM-8532; genus JAAYGP01. The sequence goes on from DAIPML010000273.1 coordinate 2,125, forward strand.
TTTATCCTGATGGATATCGTATCGGTACAAAAGCATTTGTATTGGAAAATACAAGTCGCGGATATGGCTGGTCAAGCAATATCACATTCAATGCACAACCAACAGAATGGCTCGATTTGATGGCAGCATATACTCACACAGTTGCTAAAGATATTACCGGTATGCCCGGCTCTAATGCAGAATCTGCATTTACATATGTACCAACTGTTGAAGGTCCAAACCACATTAAATTGCATAATTCACAGTATACTACACCTGACCGTCTTGTAGCCTCCTTAACTGCAAGCGATAAGAGTGGTAATCATTATAGCTTCATTTATGAAGGATGGCGCGGTGGAGCAAATTATTCGTTTATGACCGTAAATGATATAAATGCAGATGGTTACAATTACGATGCGATTTATGTTCCTACCGATGAAGAGGTAGCAAACGGACAATTCCGTTTTGTTTCGGAGGGAGACAAAACTCGTTTTATGGACTATGTACATAACAACAGTTATTTGAAAAAACGTCAGGGAAAATATGCTGAAGCTTATAGTGTTTATTCACCATGGGTACATCGCATCGACTTTAGCTATAAACATGACTTTGTGGTAAATACAGGTAAAGCTAGAAATGTATTACAGCTTAGTTTGGATATCAAAAACGTAATGAACCTTTTCAACTCAAGTTGGGGAGTTGCTAAATATTTGAATCCTGAAATTGGTACTGAAGCTCGAATCCTAAAATATGAAGGAGTTGATGCTGACGGTTTTGCTACATTCTCTACTCCCGCTTCAATTAGTGGTGATACCAAAACATTCACACCAAGCTACACATTAGGTCAGACCTGGTACGGATCAATTGGTGTTAAATATATTTTCAACTAATTAAAAGTATAGATAAAATGAAATTAAAATATTTATTCCCAATATTCTTCGCGGCAATTGCTCTATTGATAAGCTGTGATGAAGAAGAAACAATGACTCTGCTTGAAGAAATTCAGGTATCGTCGTCATACGTATCACTGCCGGTTGATGGTGGTTCTGCCTCAATTAAACTAACAGCAAAAGATAGCTGGACAATAGAGAAAGTAACAACTAGTAAAGATCCAGTTGAATGGTTAAATATATCTTCAACTTCAGGGAGTTCCGGAGAATCAGATGTTACATTCACTGCTGAGGCTACATTAGATGGTCGTACTGCAGAAGTTTTGATCAAGAGTGCAGGAAAAACTCAGAGAGTTAATATCATACAAGGTTTAGCTCAGATTTCCGAAGCTCCTGTTTCTGAAGTCAGAAATGGTCCTGACGGAAAGACATTCCAGGTATCAGGAGTTGTAACCACAATCTCAAATACTGAGTATGGAAACTGGGATTTGACAGATGAAACCGGAACCATCTACATTTATGGTACTCTTGACGCAAAGGGTGGAACAAAAAACTTCATGAGTCTTAACATCGAAGTTGGTGATGAGATTACTGTTGTAGGACCAAAATCTACTTATGCAGGATCACCTCAGTTGGTAAATGTTACAGTAGTAGAATTAAGAAAGTCGCTCGTTAAAGTAGATTCAGTAGAGAATGCTGCACTTCCTATTGAAGGTGGTGAGTTTATTGCTTACTTAACTTCAAAGGGTGAAGGTGTATCTGTAGAAATTCCAGAAGATGCAAAATCATGGTTATCTATCTCTTCAATTCAATCATCTGGAGAGAATACTGTGATTAAATTCAAAGCCAATCCTAATGCTGGTGGTGATAGAGGAACAACAATAGTTTTCAGTACTACAGCCAACTCTAAATTATATACAACTGAAACCAGTATAACTCAAAAAGGAGCAATTCTTGAAGTACCTATCTCAGAGTTTCTTGCCGCTGAAGTGGGTGACACTCAATATCGTCTGACTGGAGTAATTGATAGTATTGCAAATACAAAATATGGAAATGTTTACATTAAAGACTTCTCAGGTGAAGCGTATGTTTATGGAATCCAGGATTATGAGAGCAAGAATCTTAAAGTAGGTGATATAATTACTATTGTTGGAAAACGTGCTGCTTATAAAGATGCTCCTCAGGTAGGAGGTGCTGTTTTAGAGAAATCAATTCCGGTAACGGAAGCAACTGTTGCAGAGGTATTGACAAAACCAGACTCTAGCACTGATTATTACATGGTGACTGGAGAAATCACTATGATTGAAAATCCTACATATGGTAATGTTTACCTGAAGGATGGTGATAGTGAAATTTATGTATATGGTGTATACCCTGGTTTTGGGGCAACAGGTGATTTTAGAAAAAACCTTTTGGCTGACAAAGATATTAAAGTTGGAGATAAACTAACAGTAATTGGAACTAAGAGCTCTTATAAAGATGTACCTCAATTAACAAATGGTATTTATTTCAGCCACGAAAGTGCGGAATAAGTACTATAAGACATTAAGGGTTTAGTAAGAGGATAATAATAAGTCCTATATTAACGTAACAATTTATAAGGACTAAAATCTAATTAATATTTAAGATAGTTGTGGGATTTTCCTGCAACTATCTTTTTTTTTCTGTCTACTACTATTTGGAATAATGAATTTCCATGAAAATCTGTTCCAATTGGAGAATATGTTTGGCTATAAATACTAATGCTTGTGCATTTATGTCCAGCTGACATCACTCCTATTTCATTCTAATTTAGTTCTAAAAAAAACCGTACAAAGTCCTAACCTGGTTCTAATTTATATAAGGTATATTAGGAGTTGGTTAGGAGTTTGTACGGACTTTGTTAGAGTTTTGTCCCTTTCTGATACATGATAAAAACCAATAC
>DAIPML010000274.1:0-4904 GCA_036768735.1 Clostridiales bacterium
GGCTTTTGGAGATTCTGCTTCCCCGTACACTCCGGGCATATTCCATATATCTCAAGCCGATGACCGGTTAGCTCAAAGCTTTCCCGCGAGCACAAAGAGGCTGCATACTCTTCAACAGGGCAGCAATCTATTGAAACCATCCTGCTGCATCCGGTACAAACCAAACGATGCTTATGTTCCATCCTGTTATATTCATAGCGGGAGAGATTGTCATCCATAAATGCAGTCTTTATAACGAGAGCGTTTTCCGCCATTATTTCCATAGTCCTATAAACCGTCGAAAGATTGACCTTTGAGCCTTCTTCCTTCATTTTAAGAAATATCTCCTCTGCACTTAAAGGATTTAAAGCATTATCGAGTATCATTAGGATCATCGATCTATGCTTAGTGAACTTCATGCCTTTTTCGTTAAGCTCTTTTCTGTAGTCTTTCGTTTTCGTAGTAATCCCCCCAAGCAACATTCTATCTTTTTGCAATGTATTTTAAGTTAATCACTCAACTTTCCCACAGTATTTTGGGTCGGTACCAGCGCCTCAAAATACTACTCGCAAGCTGAGGCGGGAAAGTTGAGTTAATCATCTTCGCCTTTTCATGAAAAACACTATGGCAAGTGTGATTACTCCTGTTATAACAATTGTTCCTCCGGGCTTAAGATCCAAATAATATGAAAGAAACAGCCCTGCTACAACAAATAAAACCGAAAAAAGTACTGATAATATCGTTATCTGCTTATAGCTTTTGGATATTTGCATGGAAACTGCGACCGGAAGAACCATAATCGATGAAACAATAAGTGTGCCTACAACCCTGGCAGATATTGAAATGGCAACAGCTGTTATTACAGCAAACACCATGCTCACAATCTTTACGGGAATTCCTGCAAGAGTGGCGGACTCTTCATCAAATACCATATAAAATAAAGCCTTACGCATAAAAAACATCACTAAAACAACCACAATGCTCAAACCTATGACCATATAAAGCTCGAAAGGCGTTATTGCCACAAGACTTCCGAAAAGAAAGCTGTTAAAATTTGCGTTTTTAACAAATCCTGAAAAAATAGCTGCTAGACCAACCCCTAAAGACGAAATTATAGCGGTGGATATTTCAGCGTATTTGGGAATGGACTTCCTAATGCGCTCAATACTTAAAGCAGCTATGACAGCAAAAACAAGAGCGCCGAATATAGGGTTAAGACCAAATGCAAGACCTGCCGCAACACCTGCAAGAGAGACATGGGAAAGGGCATCACCTAAGGGCGAAAGCCTTTTTAATACTACTACCACACCTATAAGCGGAATTATAACAGCAATTAAGGTGCCCACAAGAAAAGCATTCTGCATAAACTCAAATTGAAATATTTCTAACAAGGAGCTCCCTCCTTTTTCTTATTGTGCTTGCAATTTAAGCAGCTGTGGCTGTGTAGGCGGACATTATAGCCATATACTTCTGATAATGTCTCGTCTGTTATCGGATTGTTAACATCATGAACGCGCATGCCATTCTCTGACAAACATATAAGCTTGTTGGCATGCATAGTTATTGCGGCGATATCGTGAGTTACCATTATAATCGTAATGCCCAGTTCCTCGTTAAGCTGCGCAAGAAGGCAGTAGACAGCTTCTTCCGACTTCATATCTATACCAACGGTGGGCTCATCAAGAAGCATAATATCCGGATCTGTTACAAGCACCTTGGCAATGAAAACCCTTTGCTGCTGACCGCCCGACAGCTTTCCTATAAGTTTTTTTCCGTAATCCTGCATACCCACTTTTTCCAGAGCTTCGTATACCCGGTTCTTGTGATCTTTTGTCTTTCTTTTGAAAACACCTGTTTTTGCTGACAGGCTGGCTCCAACTATTTCTTCAACGGTAGCTGGAAAATCTCCGTTAAAGCTATTGGCTTTTTGGGATACATACCCAACCTTCGACCATTGGCTAAAGCTCCGGATATCTTCACCAAGAATTTCGATCTTCCCCTTTGACGGTGTAAGAATTTTTAAAAGCAGTTTTACAAGAGTGCTTTTACCTGCTCCGTTTGGACCTATTATACCTAAGAAGTCGTCCCGCTCAACAACAAATCCGATGTCTTTTAGTATAAGTTTTCCTTGATACGCAAAAGAGAGATCATCTACCTTAATAATTTCATTCATAAGTATTAGGAGACTCGTGACTTAAGTCTTAAGAGGAGAACTCCACTACACCGCCTTCCGTATTAATCTGATTTCTCTAAAGCTCTGTATGACGCTTACATATTCATCTAAATGTTTATATAGTTAGTTCAGTATACTTTATCTTTTGCAAAGTGAAGCAGCTATTAACAATGGGATACAAGCAAATGCTTACAACAGCATTGTATCGGGCGCATGTTCGATTGACAAAAGATTACTGACTAAAAATCATAGTCATTTAATCTACTGCAACAAAGCTCTTTTTAACGCCTCGAGGTTTTCTTCCATTACTGAAAAATAATCCTTACCGGCTTTCGAATTTTCCTCCAACAGGCCTTCCAATGGATTTAAAAGATCCGTTTTTGCACCGGTTTCTCTGGCAATAGCCTCAGCCACCTTCGGGCTTGCAAGCTCTTCAAAAAAGATTACCTTTACATCATTCTCTTTCACAAATTTAATAATTTGAGCCATTTTAGCCGGAGTTGGCTCCGATTCACTTGAAATGCCTTCAATAGCAATTTGGGTTAACCCGTAAGCATTGCACAAGTAACCAAAGGCTTCGTGTGATACAACAATTTCTTTGCGTGTAAATTCATTTACTGCTTCTTTATATGCTTTATCTAAATCATCTAGTTTCTTCGCATAAAAATCATAATTATCCTGATAAAACCCGCTATTGGATGGATCCACTTTAACCAAACCGTCCTTTATGGCTTCCATCTGCTTTTTAGCATTAAGGGGATTAAGCCAGACATGCGGGTCATACCCATCGCTACCGCAGGAATGCGTTTCGTCTTCATCTATATGGTCATCTGCATACTCATGCTCATGGTCATCCAGCTTAATGCCATGTCCGTCTTCAATGGTTTGGCTATTTTCGTCAGCTTGTTCATGTTCATCCGTCTCAACATGTTCATTAGAATTGTCATGATCATCGATTTGGTTGAGATTATCTTTAGAACCTTGTTCATCCTCATCGACCCGGCTATTGTTGGCTTTGTTATTTTCATCGGTCAAGCTATATTTATCTGCCTTACCATGTTCCCCGGATTGGTTACTTTCATCGTAATGTTCCTCGTTCTGTTCATGATCATGGCTGTGCTCAGAGCCAAGTATCCTTTCCGACTCAATATAATTTGATGTTTCAATGGTAATTAGCTCTGAATTTTTTATAGATTCAAGAACCTTTGTAACCCAGCTTTCCATTCCACATCCGTTATATATAAATAAATCTGCGTCATAAAGCCCCGCAATATCCTTTGGACTAGGCTCCCAATCATGTGGCTCCGTACCGGCTGGCACCATATTTTTTATAACCGCTTTGTCGCCTGCTATTTTTAATGTAAAATCATACATGGTGAAAAAGCTTGTATAAACCAAAATCTTTCCGTTACTGTTGTAGCGTGTCACTTTTGCTGAACTACATGCACTCATTACGGAGACCAGCATAAAAAACGCTAAAAGCAAAATAATGGGTCTTTTCATTTTTCTTTAAAACCTCCAATTTAAAAGCCCGTAATCATATCAAATGAATTTTGCAATCCTTACTTGAGACTTTTGGGCTCTTTCTGCAAATGCGAGTAATTTGCATTTGCATATATTATAACCCATTAATATTCAAATAAACATACTTTTTAAAAAAATATTATGATTGCTTACCAGAAAGTTGTGAAGCGACTTTTTTGCAGTTTTGTCTGCAGGAAGCTGGAACTTGCTGCAGACTAATGAAATCACAAAATGGTTATCCAGCTTTCTTTCGAAGGCTGATGAAATTTATGATATCTTAAATTAATTAGAAAGTTACAAAGCGACTTTCCGGGTGATCATCATATTTACTCATTCGGTTGCCCGCCAGCTCCTAAGTCTGGTGCATTTCCTTTCTGGGTTATTATCATATTTACTCATAGAGCTAACAACTAAATACCCCTGAACCCTGTCGGTGTCACACCTTCCGTCCTTCTAAATATATGACAGAAATAGCTCGCATCCTTGAACCCTACCTTTTCAGCAATTTCACGACTCTCCATATCTGGATGGAGAGCCATTAGCTCCTTGCTTTTTTGTATTCTGTAATGGGTAAGGTATGTAATTACGTTCATATTATAATGCTGTTTAAATGTCCGACAAAGATGGGAAGCCGAAATACCAATTAAATCAGCTAGTTCAAGCAGCGTAATGTCTTTGGAATAATTTTTTTCAATATATTCGATTATCGCTTCAAGTCGCTTTGATCGGTATATTTGGGATTTTGAGCTTGCACCTCTAAATAACGCTTTCATTCTGAGCAGAAAGGAATAAAGCAGAACCGAACATTCTTGTGCGTAAGCTTCCCCTCCTGTCTTAAGCAGAGAACACACTCTTTCCAGCAGGTTATCAATATATCCTGTATTAATAAGGGCAGTGACCTCATAATCCCCAAACTCAAGATATTGCATCAACGTTTCAACGCTTTTCCCTTTGAAAGTAATCCAATAAACCTCCCAGGGTTCTTCCACAGAATAATATTTGTGAGGTATGTTGGGACGAAAGAAAAAAGCGTCTTTCTCTCTTATTGTATATTCCCTTCCTCCTACCTCAAACATCCCTTTGCCACTCCGGCAAAAAGTCCACTGGTAGTCGATAAACCCGGATGGTCTATTTATGTACTCCTGATTGGCACGGCAACCGATCCCGGTTACGTAGAACGGTATATTTTCATCGGTGTATTTTAATATCGGGTATATTGTATCCATTT
>DAIPML010000275.1:0-4860 GCA_036768735.1 Clostridiales bacterium
ACATAAAAAAAGCGAGTAATGTTTGAATAATCATCAATTGTACCCGCTTAAATTATAGTTTTTGTTGCCCATCCTACGAAAAGGGCAAACATGATTTTTATTACTAATGTGTTTTATTTGTTTTACATAATTAATAATATTGTGCTTGTGTCCTGTTTCTTTATCAAATTCCCGAGACCCCCACTTAAAGGCCCCAATGCGTATTTTACTTCGCAAAAACGTGTGATGCTCAGCTTCAGCTAAACGAGTTCATTAGAAAATCCTTAACCGCAGGTGATCGTCTTTAACAAATTCAAACTGAAGGATTTCCTGTAATGCCAGCTTCATTGACTTTTCAAGTGCTTCATGCGTAAGAAGTACAATTGGAACATAATTGTCCTTCTCATGTGTTTCAAGCTGCACCATAGATGATATGGAGATGTTGTAAGAAGCCAGAACACCGGAAATCTTAGTCAGAACACCAGGTACGTCTTTTGTGAAAAAGCGCAGGTAAAACCGGTTACTGACTTCTTCTATGGGAATCAGCTTTACATCCATGCTTGGATTTATTGTACGGTTGCAATATTTTTCCCCTTCTTTAAGCAACAAATCCCTGGACAAATCCACTATATCACCTGCAATTGCGCTGGCGGTTGGTCTTTCACCGGCTCCCGGTCCATAGAACATGGTGCTGCCGACAAAATCGCCCTGGACAAAAATAGCATTTAATTCATTGCTTACAGCGGACAACAGGTGAGAATCCTTGATAAGAGTAGGATGCACCCTTAAATCAAGCCCATCCTTGAAAACACGGTATATAGCAAGCAGCTTTATCGTATATCCCAGGGTTTTCGCAAAATTAATATCAAGTTTGCTGATTCCGGTAATTCCCTCTACATACAGTTTGTCAAAAGAAACAAAGCTATTAGTCGCAATGGAACCCAATATGGTCAGTTTGTGGGCGGAGTCTCCTCCACCGATGTCAAGGGTTGGATCAGCCTCGGCAAACCCTTTTGCCTGTGCTCCTTTCAACGCCTCCGAAAACTCCAGTTCATCCTGGTGCATTCTGGTAAGTATATAGTTACATGTTCCATTCAGGATACCATACATACTCTCAATACGGTTCGCTATAAGCCCTTCACGAAGAGCTTTGATAATGGGTATGCCTCCGCCAACACTGGCTTCAAACAGGAGATCAACCCCATTTTCCTTGGCGGTTTTAAACAATTCTCTCCCTCGGGTTGCTATCAGTGCTTTGTTCGCCGTAACTACATGCTTACGGTTTTGAAGAGCTCTTTTTATAAAGGTAAAAGCCGGCTCATAACCTCCGATTGTTTCCACAACAATATTAATATCCGGATCCTCCAGCAACTCATCCACATTGGTAGTGCATTTTACACCGGTTAAATCCAAACCGCGATCCCTTTGCCAATCCAGCTCAACAATAGTCTTAAGATGAAACGTTACCATCGACCTAGCTTTTAAAAGATCCTTCTGCTGCAGTAAAATACGGGCTACACCAGTTCCTACCGTTCCCAATCCTATTATTCCAACATGAACCTGCTGTTCTCTCATATGCTTTCTCCTTTATCAAATTCATAAGACTCCACTTCTATAAGCTGCTGCACATTAAAAAATATTCATATATCAGTAAGGAATTTTTGCTTAATGCATTTTGCGTATGCTACTATATCAGAAATGTTTTTGTGCAAAATTGCATAAATGATTTCAGGCTGAACTCTTATATAATCATGAACAACTACATTTCGGAATTGTGCCATTTTTTTTAGTTTTTCAGTTAGCTCCGGCTTTATAACTTTTTCTTCCATCAACACTTCGAAGCTGTCTTTATTGTCTATTGGCTCTCTGTACCCTTCATAGGAAATTATATGGTTAGCTATATCAAGGCAAGCCTCTGCTGCCATATGTAATGTCCTCTCCACATACCTTCTTATAACCTTGTCGGATTTTAAATCTTTCAAGCTTTTTTCTCTCATTTCTTCAAGATCTCTGATGTATTCCTCCAACAGGGTCAGCCTTTTCAATATTATACTTTGCTCCACCATACTACTGCCTCCTTTCCAGTCTTGACATAGCTTGTTTGTGATATAACTTGTAAAATGGCAGCCTGTCGAAATATTCTCTTCTGGATTTTACTTCAAACTCAACCCGCCTGTGAAGGTCATTCTCCAGTATTAGTTTATTATTTGACAAAAATTGATTAATAAAAAACAAGTCGGCACTTTCCAGGTCTACTACATCTGCTTTCTTACCCAATAAATCCTCAAGTTCATTAGTCATATCAAGCTTATATTCAAAACGCTGTATGTTATCAATACCTTCATCAAATAAAACCCCAATATCAACATCACTGTTCTTTCTGTTTTTACCCTTAACTACGGAGCCAAAAAGATATACAGCGGAAATAAAATGTTTATCCTCAAAATAATTATTCAGTTTTGCTACCAAGCTGTCAATATTTATGTAGCCGTTCATATCTACCACCTGAATATTTGTAGTATGTTAATTATACCCGAATAAATCAGGTATTACAATCCGGTACAGGTATGAAAAAGAAATGCAGCTTGCGGCACGTTACTGTTCACACCCTCTGCATTTTAAGAATAGCTGTGCAATATCGGAAACTACGCTTCATCTGCATAAGCTGTATAGTTCGTCATGCGTTTAACGCAAAACGTTAAAATAACGGAAGAAATTGCTTAGCAATTTCAACACACCATTTCAACGAGGCGGAAGATTTTGACTCGCCGCCTGTTGTGTAAAATAGGTACCCGCCACCTATAGAGGTGGGGGACATCTTAGCCTCGTTATAAATGTTATAATACTTTGGAAAGAATAAAGTAAAAGGTGTTTAAATCATAAGTTTTGTTAATCTTATTATTGAATCCATAGTTTTTGCAAGATCGCTTTCACACCGTGTTGCTGCTATTTCAAATGGTACCGCGACACGGTTGATGCTGACAATTGCACTTACCCCTGCATCATATATACCGTCGGTATCATCACCTATGTCACCAACTACGGCTATAACAGGAATGTTTTGTTTTTTAGCTCTTCCGGCAACCCCTGCAACAACCTTTCCGCGAAGGCTTTGTCCGTCAATTTTTCCTTCACCGGTAAATACCATATTTGCATCCTTTAAGAGAGCCTCAAATTCAACCGTATCCAGCACCGTTTCAATTCCCGATTCTAATGTTCCTTTCAGAAATGCAAGTATACCTGCACCTAATCCGCCTGCAGCACCCGCTCCAGGTTTTTGCGACACATCCAGATTAAACTGCTTAATAAGCTGATTCGACAGGTGCTCCAAGCCCTTATCAAGGAGTAGCACACTTTCATGGTTAGCACCTTTTTGTGGACTATAAATATATGCCGCACCATTTTCACCAAAAAGCGGATTATCTACGTCACACATGCCGAGAATAGTACAATCTTTAATCTCTTTCAGTAAACCCGATGTATCAATCCGTGAAATTTCTCCCAATGTCCCACCAACAGGAATAAATTCTTTATTATGCTTATCATAAAACTTTACTCCCAAAGCACTGGCCATTCCTGCACCACCATCTGTTGTACAGCTCCCGCCAAGACCAATAATAATTTTCCTGCACCTGTTGTCTATTACGGCATGTTTAATTAATTGTCCAACACCGTAAGTTGTTGATATTTTTGGGTCTTTTCTGTCTCCGATCAACGGAAGCCCGGAAGCTGCCGCCATCTCAATAATTGCAGTGGTGTGATCAGGAAGAATACCATAAAAGGAATCAATTTTATCAAAAAGAGGTCCTAAAACTTCAACCTGAATTTTTGATCCTCCCAGTGCCTCAATAAAACAGTCTACAGTTCCTTCACCGCCATCGGCAACCGGTATTTTAACCACATCAATATCAGGAATATGTTTTTTAATTACTCCTTCCATGATATTGCATATTCTGATTGAGCTCATTGTTCCTTTAAAAGAATCGGGTGCTAAAACTACTCTTTTCATAAATCTTACCTATCTTTTCTATTTTTGAGGTACCGTCATATTTAACATTTAGCAAATCAATTAGTGTTTTTAAATACTTTGAACACTTTTTACTTTCTTCTCCTGATTTTGTCGATATTTCATTCAACTGCGTTGCTCCGTGTGCTATTGCTGAAATAATCGAATTGTAAACAGCCGGTTCACGCAGCTCCTGTTTTAGAAGATTCTCCGGTTCCTCATAAAGAGCACCGGTTTTTTTAAAGAAGCTCCCGCCTATCCCTTTTTCCACATTGGATTCTTCAGCAAGAATTCCAAGATATTGAGGAATCCCTCCAGCCGCTCCATAAGCTAACACTTTTTCTGCATTTGTTGCATCTTTAAAGAACAGAGAACTGTCGAAATAGTCAAAAGGTTCTATTTTAAACTGTGCAGTTCTTCTGCCATATAACGGGCTCTTATACCCTAGTACCTGATTTTCCATGAAGCTCATGGATGATCCGCATAATAGCAGAAAGAGGTTACTCTTTTTAAAACTGGTGTCTATGTGCTTTTGCAGTACGGACGAAATAGAAGGATTGCTGCCTGCCAGGTATGGATATTCATCAATAGCAAGAATCAATCTCTCATTGCCTGATTGATCGGCTATATATTCAAAAGCCTTATCCCACGAAGGGAAAACATCAATTATTGATTTAGCCGAGGGATACCTTTGCATTACAATCTCTGAAAAGCTTTCAAGGGCTGCTTTATCGTTCTGCTCAATAGCTATATAAAAAAAGTGCTCTTTGTCCATGCAAAATTCATTGATTAACGAGGTTTTCCCGACTACTAAATGAGTATATAAATTGTTCCGCAGTCATACAGCTTACGGGACTGTCTTTGAAACCTTTGGT
>DAIPML010000276.1:0-4830 GCA_036768735.1 Clostridiales bacterium
ACTGGTTTGCTTAAATGATAATCAACATATCCGAAACTTCGACGGAATGTTGGAAAAATTAACGGCATCATTTAATCATATTTTGCCGGAAAAATCTTCTTTCGAACTATGAACAAACCTTTAGTTTCGGTTATCATTCCTGTTTACAACGGAGAGCAATATATTGCCGAATGTATTGAACAGATACTCAATCAATCGTACAAAAACCTGGAAATAATTGTAATAAACGACGGTTCCACCGACAAAACAAGTCAGATTGCAAAATCTTATCCGGTAAAATTGATTGAGTTTCTACAGAACAGAGGCAACTCTGTTGGTAAAAATGCGGGAATGAACGCTGCTAAGGGTGAATTGATTCATTTTATGGATGTGGACGATGCCATCAACCCTGATTTCTACAAAAACATGGTATCGGCAATAATCCAAACCGGAGCCGAAACAGCATGTTGCGAATTCATAAACCAATTGAAACCTCATCGCACAATGCATATTTTGGAACGAAAAGTTTGTTACTCTACCCACGAAAAATTAAAGGCCACAAACGTTGGTCGTTGGGGTTACACAGTTAGATATCTGTTCAAAAAAAGCCTTTTGGAAGAGTACAATATCCAGTTCGAGGAAGGACGATTCATTGAAGACATACCTTTTTCACTTGCTGCGGTTTATTTTTCAAAATCCATGGTGCTTGTCCCAGGTGCAACATATACATATATTAAACGGAAAAACTCTATTATGACTAATCGGGACAAAGAGCATCGCAAAAAGAGGCATTGTGATTTGCGATATGCTAAAGAGATAAGGCATAAATTTGCACGAAAACATAAATTCAAGATTCCGGGTGTTCCCACGGGCAAATTTTCTCTTTTCTTTGTAAAATGGTTTACCTAATAATTATTCTTTTATGACAGATTTACCTCTAACCACAGTAGTGATTCCCGTGCGTAATGGCGAAGCGTACATTGCACAATGCATCGAAAACATTTTGTTTCAATCCTTTAAAAATATTGAAATTATTGTTGTTGATAATGGATCGACCGACAAAACAGCACAAATAGCACAACAATATCCTACCATAAGGTATATTTACGAACCTAATGGAGGCCTTTCTGGGGCGCGAAATGCCGGCATGGATGTGGCAAAAGGCGAATACATTCATTTTATGGATGTCGACGACCTGGTTACGCTAAATTATCACGAGAAAATGACACAAGCTGCCATCGAAGCTCAGGCCGACATAGCTTGTAGCGGATTTGTTTTTGAGCGTTTTCCGACGCAGACCCAACGCATAGAGCACAAGTTGGTAATTTCGACTACGGAAGACAAAATCTTGTTTACAAATGTGGCTAACTATCCTGCTTGCTGGAGGTACTTTTATAAACTTTCGTTTCTGAAAGACAATTCGCTTCGCTATGAAGACAACCGATATTCGCAAGACAAACTCTTCTCCATTCAGGCTATTTATCTGGCCAACAGAATAGTAACAGTACCTGAAGCCGTTTACATCTACAAACATCGGGAAAGAGCCATCACCACAAGCAAAGATATGGCTACCATCAAAAAGCGTCATGCCGACAGAAAATATGCTAATCGTTTTAGAGCCGAGTATGCAAAAAAAAATGGATTTGCCTTGGACAAAAGCCTTTATAGCCACAGTTGGCAATACAAATTGTTTGGCATTCCCTTTCTAATCAAAACTGTATATTACCCTGGGAAAAAGAGGTGGTATTTCTTGGGGATTCCCGTATTTCAGAAAAAAGATATCGGCAAATGATCATCGCTCAAATCAAAGCCGGACTAGGCAATCAATTGTTTCAGTATGCCGCAGCAAAACAATTGGCTGAAAAATTGGGAACACAATTAAAACTCAATGTGGATTTTTTCGGCAATAATATGAACGACGTTACCCAACGCAATTTTGAGTTGAACAAATTAGCCATTTCTGCCCCGCTTGCTTCGAAAGAAGAAATAAAACGCATAAAAAAGAAAACATGGAAAAACATTTTCCACATCTCAACGATACGAGAGCGACACTATCCCCTTCTCCATCTTTTGCTCAGACGTGATAACAATTATTACGTAAAAGGTTATTGGCAAAGTGAGCGATATTTTGCCGACATAACACCTATCATTCGTGACGAATTTCGATTTATGGAGCCGCTTCAAGAGGAATATTTTAAACGAATACAACAAAAAATAAGGGGAACAAACTCCGTGTCATTACACTTCAGGCGAGGAGATTATGTTACCAATCCTAAAGTAAATGCATGTTTTGGTAGCTGCACAATAGAGTATTATCAAAAAGCGATAAAAATAATTTCATCGACCATCCCAGACCCCCGCTTATTCATTTTTTCAGACGATATCACATGGGTGAAAGATAATTTCAGCACCCGCCTCCCCACGATATTCATTGATCAAAAAGACGAAATGCTTCACAGCGATTTTCGCCTGATGCAACTTTGCCAACACAACATCATAGCAAACAGCTCCTATAGCTGGTGGGCGGCTTGGCTCAACGAAAATCCCTCCAAAATAGTGATCGCTCCGCAACAATGGAGCAAAGACAAACAACTGCAACACCGTTCAGCCACGATGATTCCAAGAAGCTGGATGAGGGTATAGAATGATCTTTTTGTTGTACCTTTGTGAAAAATAGAAGATTAAATGGATACAAAAAAAGTTTTAATTACAGGGGGAGCCGGCTTCATTGGTTTCCATTTTGTAAAGAAGATGCTGCATGAAGGCTACGAAGTTATCGGATTGGATAATCTGAACGACTATTATACCCCCCAACTGAAGTTTGCCCGGCTGCAAGAATTAGGCATCCCTCAAGCAATGGTTGTAAACAATACGAAAGTAAAAAGCAACAAACACGATAAATTTCATTTCATTAAACAAGATTTTACCGATTTCGACAAGTTAGAAAATCTTTTTGAAACCGAACGGTTCGACTACGTCATCCACCTCGGGGCACAAGCCGGCGTCCGCTACTCATTGGAAAATCCGTCACAATACATTCAATCCAATATCGTGGGTTTTGCCCATGTTTTGGAATGCTGCCGACACCATCAAATCAAACACTTAGTGTATGCCTCCAGCTCATCAGTGTATGGAAATAATAACAAAGTGCCTTTTTCAGAAACCAACCGCGTGGATTATCCCGTAAGCCTCTATGCCGCCACAAAAAAAAGCAACGAGCTCATGGCGCATACCTATAGCTATTTGTATCAATTGCCCACTACAGGATTGCGATTTTTCACCGTTTACGGTCCATGGGGACGTCCAGACATGTCGCCCATCCTCTTCGCCAAAGCAATACAGAACGGGCAACCCATCAAAGTCTTCAATAGAGGAGATATGCTGAGAGATTTCACTTATATCGACGACATCATCGATGGAGCCTATAAGGTGTTGCAACATATTCCCAACGCAGACGCTTCCGTGCCCTTCTACAACCTGTACAACATTGGCCACTCATCACCTGTGCAGCTTATGGATTTTATAGCGGCAATCGAAAACTCAATCGGTAAAAAAGCCGTTAAAGAATTTTATCCCATGCAACCGGGAGATGTTTATCAAACCTATGCCGATATCCGGCATTTGTGCCAAGACGTAGCATACTGTCCTCAAGTGGAACTACAAGAGGGCGTTCAAAAATTTATGGATTGGTACACAAAACAAAATATAGTCTAACCATTCATTATTGGAAAAAATCGTCACTCGCTTATGAAGAAATGGTTTCAAGCATATTATTCGTCCCTATTCATCCATTTACGGTATGCCTATTATCAGTTCTTACGCCTGAAAGTTCCGTCCCGAAAATATGTGGCGAAAAGGCATTACCGCCATTTAGGTGTAATGCCCAACCTGACTCATCCCAAAACATACAACGAGAAACTGTTGTGGATGATGCTTTATTGGCAAAACGATCAGGCAAAGATTTGTGCTGATAAATACCTTGTGCGTGACTACGTGAAACAAAAAATCGGCGATGCCGTTCTCAATGAAGTTTATCAGGTAGTGAGCAAAGCCAAACACATCAACCTGTCGGCATTGCCCGATAAGTTTGTGATAAAATCCACCCAAGGGAGCGGAATGAATTATATTTGCACCGACAAAAGCCGTCTAACCCTGCAAGACATCATCAAAGCTACGCGAGGCTACACGCTCACCAACTACTATTATGCCAAAGGGCGCGAGTGGGTGTACAAAGATATGAAACCGCAAATCATCGTGGAAAAGTTTTTGGGCGAGGGCAATGAAGTACCCAGAGACTATAAGATATACTGTTTCCACGGCGAGCCGTTCATGATACAAGTGGATATCAACCGGTTTCATAAAAGTCACCGGGAAAATTATTACGACACCAATTGGAATTTACTTCCCATAATGGACTTGGATTGCCCGTCAGACCCCTCTCTCATAGAACCCGCTCCCGAATCGTTACCCAAATTACTCGACCATGCCCGAAAATTGTCTGACGGTTTCCCTCACGTAAGGGTCGATTTCTATATAATTGATAAAACCCGGATCGTTTTTGGGGAAATGACATTCTTCACGGCATGCGGAATGACCAACTGGCAACCCAAAGAATTCGATTCGGTTTTGGGAGCAAAAATCAAGTTGCCGAAATATGAACAAACAACGTCACACGACAGAAATAATTCCTAAAAGTTGGTTAAAATTTTGGCACTCTATAATTAACAGATAACAAGCGTTCTTCATCACGCCCCATAAAAATCTCTGTTTTTAACACTCAGGTTCATTTATTAAAAAAGAAAAATACGTATTTTTGTCAGATACTACAAAACATGTATGCTATGAAAGAAA
>DAIPML010000277.1:0-4811 GCA_036768735.1 Clostridiales bacterium
CGCACCACAAGCCTCGACCCGTTACTGAAGGGCATTTGATAAAATGCTCGCGGTGCGTTGCACACAAAACGTGCAAGGAAGGCGCTTTCAGCGCCCGCGTTTTGGCGCGCAATTCGCGCAAGCGCTCATTGAAAAAAAAGCCCCACCTACAATGTAGTCATGTGGACTGTGAAGTTTGAACAGAAACATATCACCCTGATTTAAGGCTTTGAAATTTGTTTTGCCTCTAGGTTTCCAGATGTTAATTTCATCACAGTATTTACCTTTTAAAATTTTGAACCAATCATAGTCTGTTATTCCAACGTATATCTTCATACTCAATACGCTTTCTTTTAATTATTTTTCAAAATAGCTTACCTTAAAAATTAGTTTGCGGCTGCCTTAGACTACCTTTCCTACACAAACAATTAATCCACTTTTCACCTTCATGTCCTGGCCGTACATCCTTAGTCACCCAGATGTCAATAACATGCAATTGACCAACCTCATTAATCAACTCCAGTAAACCATTCTCGTTATAAAAATTAAAAAATCTCTCGTCTCTAAACGCTTCCCCTTCTCCATATTTGAACGACCCATAGAATATGCCGTTATCTTTTAGCCCCTGAATCAATTTGAACATTACATCCTTTATCTCCAACTTCGAAACATGAAGCAACGATGCACAAGCCCAGATCCCATCATACTCATCTTTGAAGTCAAAATTTTCAAACTTCATAAGCATGGTTGGTTTACCTGTAAGTTCAGTGCTTAGTCTAACCATCTCTTCTGATGCATCCATAGCTACCGCCTCATAACCTCGTTTTAAGAAGTATAGAGTGTCCCGCCCGGAACCACAGCCTGCATCGAGAATCTTTCCGCCGGGAGTTACATATTTTAAGAATTTCTCGCAGGTTTCACTCATATCAGCCGTTAATGATCTGTTGTAAAATTCCTCTGCGTTTTTATTATAAAATTCAATGCTCATTTTTTACCCTTTCACGTGTGCACTATTTTCTTTGTAGAATTTTGAACACTTACTTTTTAGCCGGTACTCCAGAATGTCCTTAACATGCTCTACATATAAGCCTGTTGCAATATTTGCTATTTTTGAGTCCAATATCAAATCTTTGTTTATTTCATCATAAATGAAATAATTAGAACTTTTGCTTATATATTTTATCGGCATTTTTATTGCTTTTGTCCTGTATTTTTCCATTGACCATTCAAGATAATCTTTGTTGCTTTTATCTTTCATATCAGGAGCATATAAAGGGTTTCTATAAAAATCTTTCATTCTGTGTGCAATTTCATCCGCAGACACCTTCTGTCGAAGCTTGTTTTCCTCTATGAAACAAGATATGGCGGGAATTTTATATAGCTTGTCCATGGCCATCCTTTCAAGTTCTAGCAGGAAGCTTTCCTCCGTTGATCCAAGCCATGTTTTTTCTTCTTCAGATAATTCATTTATGCTGTCTAAAAAATAAACATATCCGTTTTTCAAATACTCTCTTGTCGGGATATCGGAGCCTTCATACAAATCAGTTCGTAGAGGTCTTTTGCCTAACTCGTCTTTTAGTTTAAAATAATCATTTTCAAGTCTTACAGAGAGTTTATCGTTCTTTTTCATCTCCTCAAATAAATCAAGCAGCTTCATATCAAATTGTACATTGCAGCCTTCAGGATATGTATATTCATACTGTGCTCTTTTTTCTTTAACCATAGGATTTTTTCCGCTTAAAAGCAACGGAAGCACAGGAGCCAATTTATAATTTCCAATAAAATCAAGAACCACGGTAACATTTTTATTTTCATGCTTTCTCAAGCCTCTCCCCAATTGCTGCAGAAAAACGGTATAGGATTCGGTAGGTCTTAGAAACAATACAGTATCAATTTCAGGAATATCTACACCCTCATTAAATATATCAACAACAAACAAGATACTAAGTTCACTATTTATCAACTTCTGTATGGCAACTTTCCTGTCTTCAGAATAATCTCCCTCCCCCGTATGCACTGATGCTGCCTTAATTCCTGCACTTATAAATGCCTCTGTCATAGTGTTCGCATGTTTAATTGAAGTACAGAAAGCTACTGCTTTGCTTTTTCCAAAGCGTTTGAAATATTTCAAAACCAATTCTGCTCTCTTAGGCTTGTCAAGCGCATCTTCAAGTTCTTTTTCGTCGTATTTTCCATTCTTGAAACTTATTTCATTGTAATCGGTATCATCATATATACCGTAATAATTGAAAGGAACAAGGTAATCCCTTTCTATCGCCTCTTTCAGATTGATTTCATAGATAAGATTATCATCACAGAACGAATAAATATCTTTTTTATCCATTCTAAAAGGCGTAGCTGTTAGCCCTAGGAGGAACTCCGGCTTGAAGTAATCCACTATTTTTCTGTAGCTTTGAGCTGCAACATGATGAAACTCATCAATAATTATGTACTGGAAATAATCTGGTTTAAACCATTCCTCATTTAAATACTTGGATTTACCAAGAGTTTGAACACTGGCGAAGATAACATCTGCATCCTTTTCCGTTATTGAAGCCTTAAACATACCGAAAGTCTTCTCGGGCATGACCTTTGAAAAGCTTTGATATGCCTGATTTAAAATTTCTTCCCTGTGCGCTATAAACAAGATTTTTTGATACTTCTTGCTGTCAAATGCAGCAAGATAAGTTTTACCAACCCCGGTAGCCATAACGACAAGACCCTTTGAAACCTCACTTCTTGCCAACTCAAGATAATATAGTGCTTCAATCTGTGCGCCATATGGCTTAATCAAAATGGTTTTATATTTTGCTTTTTCTTCGGCTGAGCCGGTTGAATAAGATAATTTATCACGAAGACTTGAATTGGGTTCATTTTTAAAAAAACTGCTTTTTTTCCATCCTAAACTATACACTTTTAGTAATTCGTCTGTTAATTCCACAGAATGCTCGTTGAACAGAGTTTCAAAATTATCGTAAAATTGGGAGAACTCTTCTTTTGACTTATCATGAGCTATTTTGTAATTCCATTCAACTCCGTTTTCCAATGCTGATGCTGAAATATTGGATGAACCAATATAGATTTCACCATCCAGATCATTTTCAAAAATATAAGTTTTAGGATGGAATGAAATATCATTGTGCTTGAAAATCTTTATTTCGATTGTGTGTCCAAAACACATTTTCAACAGGTAAAGAGCTGAGGGCTCCGTTATTCCAAGATAACAGCCTGTCAGTATTTGAACTTTTGCACCCATTTCCACAGCATACTTCAAATCCTCCAGAATTAATCTTATGCCCGATTCTCTGATAAAAGACGCTACCATCTTTATGCTTCTGGATTTTCGAATCGCTTGCCGTAAGCATGAACCAAATGTTACTTCATTATTGGTTATTAATGCACCTGAATGATTCACCATAGCTCTTCCTTAATTATTTTACGCCTCTCATGGTATTAATTTTCTATTCTAAAGCAACATAGACAGGTTCTGACCAGACCCTCAGATAATTCATTTCCAGTGAATTATCTGTTGGAATTCTTTACACCCAATTTTCTTTCCTTGATCAAATTCCTGAGACCCCTCTTCTATAAGTGACCTGTATAGTATGCTGTTATGTCATGCAGGTCACAAATAAATGAAATGTGGTCAAGGCTTGTGGTGCGTTCCGGTGGGTACAGAACGAGTTCACTTAACAACATCTTACTACAATTGACAAATTTTTAAAAGGAATTTGTATAAAAAAGGTGAAATTTATTTTACAAAATGACAAAATGACACCTGTCTTTGATCTATACAATTCAGCATAGCATCCTTTCACTTTACGAATGCTTCCGCAAAAGCAAGATCTTCAGGAGTTGTAATCTTTATATTGGAGTAGCTTCCCATGATCATTTGAACAGCTTGCCCGAGCCTTTCAACAAGAACACAGTCGTCTGTGCCGCGAAATACGTCAGATATGGCTTTTTCATGGGCATTTATAAGAATTTCCTTTTTAAATACCTGAGGCGTTTGAATTGACCACAATAGCTTGCGGTCAAGAGTTTTTTCCACAATCCCGCTTTGGTTTACCTGTTTTATCGTATCCTTAACAGGAACACCTGTACAGGCAGCTCCGTTATCAGCCGCAGCAATTACGGACTCTTTAATAATATCCATAGTAACAAAAGGCCTGGCTCCGTCATGAACGGCAATAATTTCTGCCTCTCTTGAAACTCTCATAAGACCGTTATAAACGGATTCCTGCCTGTCCAATCCTCCATCAACAACAGATTTTATTTTTGAAAACGCAAAGGTATTAAGAATTAGATCTTCGAATTGCTTATGCTCTTCTTTATTTATTACTACAATTATTTCAGAAATGAATTCAGACCTTTCAAAGGTCTCAAGTGTGTGCGCCAGAATCGGTTTGGCGGAAAGCATAAGATACTGTTTATTAATGTCTGTTTTCATTCGGCTTCCTGTCCCTGCTGCAACAATTATGGCGGAAGCTTTATATAATCTATTCATTTGAATTTCCTATCATATGCACAAATATATAATTTGCAATTTTTAATTTGTAATACACAACTTTTAATTTTCAATTTGTTACCAGTTTCTACGCAGTTTCTAAGCACCAGTGTCTTCAGATGTTTTGCCTATGATGAAACAAGTGAAACATGTATACATGCATCGGGGAATACTTTTCATATGATGTTTCCAGAACCATTGTGATCTACGTTAATGAAAATACCATTACCTATACGATATAGACCCAATATATGTACTATTGCATGCTATTTAACCACTGACAATCCGGACGCTTTTGATTTTGCAAATATCATCCGACCGGCTG
>DAIPML010000278.1:0-4807 GCA_036768735.1 Clostridiales bacterium
TACACACAGAAATTGTTTCAGGTGACAGACTAAAAATAGAGGTTGCTCCAAAAGGCTTTGGAAGTGAAAACATGAGCTCAATAGCTATGCTTAAGCCTTCGGATGGAGTGGAAGGCGTTGTTGATTTTGTAATAAAAACCGTGAGTAATGCCGGTTCTAACCCTTGCCCACCCATAATTGTTGGAGTTGGGATAGGAGGGACGATGGAAAAGGCAGCTCTTCTTTCTAAAAAAGCGTTGCTTAGGTCTGTTGGTTCTGAACACGTTGATTTGGAAATTTCAAAGCTTGAAAATAAAATGAAAACAATGATAAATAAATTGGGAATAGGCCCGGCAGGTATTGGCGGAAGCACAACAGCGTTGGCAGTACATATTGAGTGTTTTCCGACCCATATCGCAAGTTTGCCGGTCGCAGTTAATATAGGGTGCCACGCAACACGGCATGCCTTTGCAGAATTGTAAAGCATTTTTAGCCAACGGTTTAAAATACACTTCCTAAAAACATTGATAACATCAAGAATAACTGGTGGATAGGACGATGGTTATGATCTAGATTGCACTGGGGAAATCAGGTATGCAAACTTTTAGCTGGTTTGAAGGATATGTGCTAGGTTTCAAATTATACAGTGAAACGAAGATGGAAAGATGTGTGCTCAAGTTTCAAATTATACAGTGAAATGAAGATAGAAAGATGTGTGCTCAAGTTTTAAATTTACCACAGTAAAATGAACACGGAAGGATGAAAGGACACAAATGGAAGAAAACAATTCGGGGATGCTGTATCTTGTAGCTACTCCTGTAGGAAATCTGGAGGATATAAGCTTTAGAGCAATTAAGACATTACAGGAGGTTGACTTAGTTGCTGCAGAGGATACAAGGCATACCCTTAAGCTTTTAAATCATTATAATATTAAAAAACCTTTGATTAGTTATTTTGAGCATAATAAAAGACAGCGTGGGGAAGAAATCACTAAGGAACTGCTTGAAGGAAAAAATATCGCCTTGGTTACCGATGCAGGAACCCCCGGTATATCAGATCCGGGAGAAGATTTGGTGAAGCTGGCGGTTGAAAATAACATTACAGTTACTTTAATACCTGGTTGTACGGCATCAATCATAGCTTTGGTTTTGTCCGGCCTTCCATGCGGAAAATTCTGTTTTGAAGGTTTTTTATCTCATGAAAAAAAGCTTAGAAAAAAAGCTCTTGAAGCTCTTCACAGCGAAAGAAGAACCATTATATTTTATGTTTCTCCTCATCGGGTTTTGGACGTATTAAATGATATAATCATGATTCTTGGGAATAGGCGCGCTGCGTTATGCAGAGAGTTAACAAAGATGCATGAGGAAATTATACGCGGTTCCCTGAGTGAAATTGTAGAAGTACTTTCAAATAAAGAGAAAATTAAAGGAGAAATGGTTTTGGTAGTTGAGGGCTCGGAAGAAAATGTTGAATCTGATAACAGTCACCTGCTAAATTTAACCATACAAGAGCATATGGATTATTACTTAGGTAATAGGCTAAACCAAAAGGATGCCATGAAAAAGGTTGCTTTAGACAGGGGTATATCAAAAAGAGAAGTATATTCATATTTGCATAATAAAAAGGAGACAGATTAAACTGCCTCCTTTTTATGTTTGCTTGCTTAAATGTTTTTCATGTCATTTAGACAATCAGGGCAAATATTTTTGCCTTTGAATACAACAATGTCTTTTGCATTGTCGCAGAAGATACAAGCAGGCTCATACTTCTTAAGGATGATTGCAGACTCATCAACGTAAATTTCCAATGCATCCTTTTCAGCTATGTCGAGAGTTCTTCTCAACTCGATTGGTAACACAACTCTTCCGAGTTCGTCGACCTTTCTTACAATACCTGTTGATTTCATTAAACTACACCCCCCCTAAAACTTTGATAGTCGTAACATTGTTCGACATATTTCTTACAAATCTTATCGTACCATAAATGCCAATAAACGTCAACAGTTTTTTTACAGTTTATCGGAATTTTTTTAGCTCACTAATTATTGCCCATGTAAAGGAGTCCAAAACAATAAATTATTAAAAAATTCCTAAGAAATAGCAGTGGGAGTATGTCTCAAAACAGAGTAAAACAAGGTGTATTCATTCAGGACAGTATTCATATATATTAATAATGGTTCTACATTAAGTAATTTTGCAGTCGTCATTAAAATTTAGTCTTCTTTTTGTTTGACTGTATTATTTCCATAGAATCATTAGTGAATAAATCAGTTAACTCATCTTTCCCACAATATTTTGGGCGCTTGTCTGCACAGCAGACTACCGACGGCGGTGTGATATCACACCTCAGCATGTCGGTACGAACGCCTCAAAACATTACTCGTAAGCTAAGGTGGGAAAGTTGAGTCAGTTAACAAGAAGGGTGAGGGATATGTTAAACTACATCTGGCTCGGAATGATTTTGCTTGGAGTTATTTGGGGTACAATTACAGGCAGGCTCGGAAATGTGACACAAGCTGTAATAACAAGTGCTGAAGAGGGAGTAAGCCTTTGTGCCGTATTATTAGGCGTAATGTGCATGTGGTCCGGCATTATGAAGGTTGCGGAAAGAAGCGGTCTCATCAATGTTATAACTCGTAGTTCAAAAGGATTCTTATCATTGCTATTTCCTGAAGTCTTGGGAAACCGTAGTGCAATGGGAGCAATTCTTTTGTGTTTTGCAGCTAATTTCTTGGGGTTGGGAAATGCTGCAACACCTTTAGGAATAAAAGCAATGGAGGAGTTACAGAAACTAAATAAACGAAAAAATACTGCAACTGATTCCATGATTTTATTTATGGTAATAAACGCTTCGTGTATTCAATTGATACCGACCAATGTTATTGCTTTGAGAAATGCAGCAGGTTCTGCCGATGCATCAGGGATACTTCCTCAGGTATGGATTTCTTCTCTTATATCAACATTAACCGCTGTAATATTTTATTACATTTTTACAGCTATGGATAAAAGGCGGAGGTTAATATGATATTGATAATGAACTGGTTTTCAAAATTTGCTATTCCGGGGCTTATAGTGATAATACTTATTTTAGGAGCATTTAGGAATATACCTGTTTTTGATGCTTTTATAGAAGGTGCTAAAGAGGGTCTAACAACAACTGTTAAAATTCTTCCTGTTATAATAGGCATATTGCTTGGGATAAATATTCTAAAGGAATCCGGTGCTCTGGACATGATTGTTTTATTGCTAAGCCCTATTGCAGATCTTTTTGGATTTCCCAAAGAAATTTTACCCATGGCTCTTTTGCGTCCTGTTTCCGGAAGTGCTTCTTTAGGCTTGTTAAACCAACAATTGAAGGAATATGGTCCAGACAGTTATATAGGTAAAACAATATCTGTTATGATGGGATCCACAGAGACCATTTTTTATACGATCGCTGTGTATTTTGGTGCTGTCGGGGTTAAAGAAACAAAATATACCCTTTGGATTGCTTTAATTGCCGGGCTTGCCGGATTGATATCAGCAATAATTATATGCCGCATAATGCCATGATCAAATGCTCGCAGCGGGAGGCTTTACGGGTCGAGGCTTGTGGTGCGTTCCGGCACTGAAGTTATCCTTTCTGGAGGAGCATTCTGATGCTTTGGATTATCCTTTCGGGGGAGCGTTCCAGTTGGTACGCTCCTTTCTTGGGTGATTTCAATGACGCAAGGTAATTACAATGTAAAGCTAAAAGCGTGTTTTTGAGCGACCAGTGATATGGAGACCGCTACTAGAACAGTTATGCCTGAAGTGTCATAGCTTGCATTTTTTTTCAAGATCGTAGATAATAATAAGGAAAAAGTCGTTTCACGGCTTTATGGGGAATAACCATATTAACTCAACTTTTCAACAGTGTTTTTGACGCTTGCCCATACAGTGGGTTACCGACGGAAGTATGATATCACACCTCATCACGTTGGTAATAGTGTCTCACAATACTACTCACAAGCTGAGGTGGAAAAGTTAAGTTAATAAAGAATAAAAATAATTAAGCCGATTGTTATACCGGCTGTCTGAGGTAATTATGAGTAGTAAAGCGCGCATTCTTGTTGTTGATGATGACAGTAACATATGCCAGTTGGTTCAGCTATATCTTGACAAGGAAGGCTATGAAAGCAGAGCTGTCTATAATGGGAAACAAGCTCTTGAGGTTTTTAGGGAGTTTACTCCTAACCTTGTCATCCTTGATATTATGCTGCCGGGAATCGATGGGTGGCAAGTGTGCAGAGAGATACGTAAATTCAGCAGTATTCCGATTATAATGCTTTCAGCAAGGGATGAAACATTTGATAAGGTATTGGGTCTGGAATTGGGTGCTGATGATTATGTTGTAAAACCCTTTGAACCAAAAGAACTGATTGCACGGGTTAAGGCTGTTTTGCGCCGGTATGAGCGCCAAGATACAGAACTGGAGCAGCTCATTTTTCCAGGTCTTGTTATAAACAAATCAAATTACACAATCCGAATTCAGGGCAAAGAAATGGAATTGCCGCCAAAAGAACTGGAATTATTGTTTTTCCTGGGCTCAAACCCCAACAAAGTATTTACCAGAGAACAATTATTAGAAAAAGTATGGGGATTTGACTTTTATGGCGATACAAGAACGGTGGATGTTCATGTTAAGCGTCTGAGAGAAAAACTGGATCCGCCAGATATTCATTGGCAGTTGAAAACAGTGTGGGGAGTGGGCTATAAGTTTGAGGTGAAATAATGTTCCGTACAATTTTCCAAAAAATGATGCTCATTTTTATAGTAGCATTATTTTTATGCTTTACTCTTACAGCGGT
>DAIPML010000279.1:0-4777 GCA_036768735.1 Clostridiales bacterium
GAATCAATTTCCTTCTCATCCGTTATATCATAATTATATGACAAACTCTCTGGATCAGTGATCATATTCTTATCTACAGATATCACCTTTGCACCGTTTAAAAGTAAATGAGAGCGAGTTGCTTTCCCGATCAATCCGGAAGCACCCGTAAGTATAACGATCTTGTCTTTTAATCTGTCAGACATAATTTCAATATATTGTTTGCTTGGTCTATCGAATTAAAATCATTCCCATCATGTAGAACCTGATGTATGAAAAAATTCATCTGGTTGAAGTAAGTATCCCCGATTCGTTGGGATGATTCGAAAATAGTCTTACTATTAAATGAAATCGTATTGTATAATAAGTCAACAGTATACGTTCCGGATTCACAGAGAACTTCTAAGCTTCTTTTGGCATCTTTTCTATAATAATTCAGCACAATACTTACTGCAAACTTATCATATTCCCAGAGATAATTCGCATAATCGTATGCTGTTATATCTAATGATGAATTATTTCTGAAAAATGATTTTGTCTGTTTGGGGTTTCCAAATAACCAGTACACATAATCCAACTCATGTATAAGATCAATATGTACCCCTCCTCCAAGTTCCTTATTCGAACTATAAACCGTTTTATAATTCACACCCGGTCTCCAATCTGGTAAATAGGAACCGCAATACACGTTCACTTCGTTTACCCTCTCGGATTGAATAATTTCTTTCATTTTCACGATTGAGTCGAGAAAACGCAAATTACAGGCAACATAAGTGGGCGTTTTGTTACTTATAATTGTATTGACAAGTTTATCCTGTGCTTTACCTGTCCTATCGAACAATGGTTTCTCAATAAACAGAGGAATATTTAAATTTTTTAATTGATTAAGAGATTGAAAATGACAGGCAGTGGGATTAGACAAAATCACAAAATCAAAATTCAATTTAGGAATATCATCAAATGAATAGATATTAACGACATCAGTTATAGATTTTGCATCCTGATTAGATCTTAATGCATATATAATTACAGATTCGTCTATTTCCTTAATCGCAGCTATATGCTTGCGAGCTATCGATCCTAAACCGACAAATAGCACTCTCATAAAGAAAAATCGAGTTTATTATTCTCTATCAGAAAAGAGATTATTTCAAAATCAATTGGATGATCTAAATCAAAACAGATATGTGGTACGTTATAAATAAGTGATCTATCTGTGATTGCTCCTTTGTAACCAAGATCGAAAAAGGCTCTTCTATAGATATAAAAAGAAGCATTCAGATCGTAAACTTTGGGTGCAGCCTGTCTAGTAAATACATCTCCTTGCAATTTCTTCACCTGCGAAAAATAACCATTTTCTTTTTTTTCAACCATGTTAAAGTAAGGACTTCTCCCGGCCTCACTTACAGAAAATAAATTTACTGCATTGGAATCTGATTGTATGATTTGAAAAGCATTTTCAATGTCAGCTAAATTTCTCAAAGGTGAAGTAACATCCAAATCGAGAACATAATCGTATCGAACCTGTTCTTTGGATTCAGTGTAAAGAAGGATATCTTTTATAGCATCAATTTTTCCTACCGTATCATTCGCCAAATATTCAGGACGTTTATAATCAGAGTATAAACCCAACCCTTCAGCTACGTTTGCAATTTCAACAGAATCGGTAGATAAAGCAATATGCACATTCTTATACTTAGACTGAACCTGTTTCGCAATTTCAATGGAATAACCAATTAAGGGTTTTCCATCCAACAACTTTATATTTTTACCTGGAATACCTTTGGATCCTCCACGGGCACATATTGTTATCAATATATTTTTCATGAGACTCTTATAAATGTTTGACCAATTCCTGCGCTTTCTGATAATCTTCATGTTTGCCGATATCAATCCAGTAACCGGTTAGAGGGTACCGAATTACTTTATAATGTTTTGCAATCAGCGTATCGATAAAATCAGTGGCATTATAAAAAACATTATCAGGAATCAGGTCAAATAACTTCTTCTTTATTAAATATATCCCTGCATTCGCATAATAATTATAGGTAGGTTTCTCCTTTACTCCCTGGATATCTCTACCTGTCAATTCAAAAATGCCATAGGGTACATTTACAGAATAGGGTACCGCTGCTACAGACATATCGGCATTATTTTCCAAAAAATGCAGATAAAAATCCTCATAATCAATATTCGTAAACAAGTCGGAATTCATCACTAACACAGTATCATTAACAAACGAATCCACAAACTTTACAGATCCCATTGTACCGAGGAAATTAGGTTCCCGTACACACTTGACCTGAATATTATTCCTTTTTTCTTTGTAATGATCTACCAATTGCTCACCCAAATAATTCACAGTGACACTGATATTCTCCATCCCGTAACTGATCAATGCATCCACATTGTAATCGATAATGCATTTATCTCCTACCTTTAATAGGGGTTTGGGTGTGGTCAATGTCAAGGGGCGCAATCTTTCACCCTTACCGCCCGCCATGATAACTGCATCAATGGGAAGCAACGATGAAATTTTGTTTAGAGCATATACTTTTTCAATTCTACCATCTTTAGAAAGATAAGGAAGTAATTTGATCCCTCTTTCCTTATATTCTTTGATTAGCAATACATCTTTTCTATCATCTGAGATATATCTAAAAGTAGAATGCATAATGGAGGTAACGTTATCCTTCAACTCGATCCCTTGAATCAACCCTCGGCGTACATCTCCGTCGGTAAGCGTTCCTAGCATTTTGCCAACCTTGTCTACAATGAATAAAGTAAGCACATCGTCGGAGTTTTTATCCAATGCAATCAATGCATCTTTGATCGTTGCCGTTTCAGGCAAAATATATCGTTGAAAATCACTCATTATCGTATATCGTAAAATATTTTTTGGCTGAGTTTGTCAGGTGATACTGTTTTGAAAACATCGATGATCTGACCAGAAGCATTACCATTCCCATAAGGGTTGGTGATGCCATTGAGTTTATTTCTGAACTCTTCACTTTGAACTTTTTGGAACGCTCGTGTAATATCTTCCTTTTGTGAACTGCAATTCACAATGCTTTCTGCCTGAATACGTCCTTTTTGCCGGTCACCAATATTAATGGTGGCGGTTCCTGCTGAGGGAGCTTCCAAAATTCCGCTCGAACTATTACCTACAACTGCGGTCACCTGTTTCATGACGGACAAATAACGCAAGGAACCCAATGAAGCAAACAATACAGATTTCTCAGGATTTTCCGCTACATATGCTTCCATCATCTGATTGATGATCCTTCCGTTTGTGTCGGCATTGGCTTTCGTAAAAATAAAAAAACTATTTGCCTGCTCATCAATAGCCTGAAGCAATGCATCAAATTGCTCTTCAACCGACTGATCTGATAATGTTTCGGGATGAAATCCGACCAGATAGTTGAACCGATTAAACGTGATATGTAAATCTTCTTCTAGCTCTCTTTTGGAAAGAAGTTGTAAAGACTGGAAATTATCTAAACCAATGGCTCCCACATTAAAGACTCTCTCAGGTTGTTCTCCCAACTGAATCACTCGTTGACGATATGCTTCCGTAGAGGTAAAGTGCAGTGCACTCATCTTGGTAATAGCGTGACGAATGGCATCGTCATATGCGCCTTCCGTTAGTTCTCCTCCATGTATGTGAGCAATGGGGATACGATAAATAAGAGCTGTGGATGCGATGGATAGCATCTCATACCTATCTCCCAGGATAACCAATAAGTCTGGAGCTAATCTTTTAAGGGCACCGGCATAGCCAATCATGCCCAAACCCATGGATTTGGTAATTCCTTCAGCTGTATCTGAAGAAAGCAGCATCTCAACTTTGGCATCAATCATATACCCGTCGGCTTCAATTTGCCGATACGTTAATCCGAATTCAGGTGATAAATGGGCACCTGTCACAAGTAGTTGTAGGGTAAAATCATTGTCTGCACTGATCTTCTCAATTAGTGGTTTCAATAATCCGTATTCAGCTCTGGTGCCGGTTGCGATACAAATCTTCATTACCCTATTGTTATTAGTTCGTCCTCTGCAAAATCTTTCTGGGATACCTTCCCGATCACTTCATCCCACTTCATGGGTGAGATGCCTGTTCCGGGTCGTTTCACGCCGATATTATCTTCTGTGAAAAGTTCACCTTTGTATATCTTCTTTGTTGCCACAATACTTTTACGGGCAATGGCCATATTCTTTTGTTCAGATGGTGAGACTTCTTTTATTCCGCTCCCCGATAAAGCTTTTTCGAGATTACGAATTGCAGCAACCATTGCCTTTAATTCATCGGGCTCTAACGATGCTTTATGATCTGGCCCTGTCATCGTCTTGTCGAGCGTGAAATGCTTCTCAATAATGGATGCTCCCAGGGCAACTGCTGCAATAGGAACTTCAATTCCCAACGTATGATCGGAATAACCGACTTCAGTTCCAAAAACCTCCTGTATATGGAGCATTGCCTTTAAATTGACATCATCCATAGGTGTTGGATACTCCGTATTGCAATGCAGAATGGTAATATCCTTTTTCGGTATACCCGCTTCTGTAAAGACGGATACAGCATCTTTTATTTCTGATATGGTCGTCATTCCGGTAGATAATATCACTTGCCGGAAAAGACGGGCAGCTTTTCGAAGATAAGGTAAGTTGGTGATTTCCCCCGATGGAATTTTCACCATCTTGAGACCTACTTCATGAAGATATGACAGCGAATCAAGATCAAAGGCTGTAGAAAAGAATTGAATATTCTTTTTGTAGCAGTACTCTATGAGTTGTGTAT
>DAIPML010000280.1:0-4733 GCA_036768735.1 Clostridiales bacterium
GGATCAACATACCCTTCCTCAATAGCTTTTTGAATATATGTTGATGCCCAGTAATCCTTACCGTTTTCAACTTTATGCCCCATAACCGTAACAATGAGCTTTATATACATGTCGGCCGTGAGGGTATCATTAGGCTTAAAGGTTCCATCAGGATAGCCTGCGAAAATTTGTCTTGAATCTTTTAGGATATATTGAAGATCCCCTATGTACCATGCAGATTGAGGTACATCCGGGAAATTAGTTAAATTCTCAGCATGCGTTGGTATTATGCTACCTGTAGAGACGATGCTTATCATCAAAACTGATGCTACTAAAAGCTTTACAATCATTTTTCTTAAATTTCTCATAATTTATAATCCTCCGAAAAAATAGTTTTTGTTTGTTATGGACGGCAAACATTACATGGAAATGCACCTTTTTTTGCGCATTTCTCTCGCGAATCATATACTTCATGCCTTTCTGTTAGCTTAGTGCAATGCTCCTTATGGTAATAAAAAAAGCCATTTGTATCCTGTTGTATATAATATGATTTACTTCTCACGACTCTTGAACCTCCCAAAGCAAAGCTATTAAATCTTTCTCCCCCAAGTCCTATAGGGATCCCCTGGAAAAAAGCTAAAAAACCCACATCCTCAATATTTCTATGCCAATCTGCATTGGAAATTGACGGAGGACTGAATCTGTATGAGATTCCAAACCTTCCGGCATATGTGTTATGTAAATTAATCGCATTATTAACATCCGATTTTATTGCCTCGATTATCGTTCTTTTTCTGATTTCCTCAAACAATTTGCTATCCTGAAGAAGTGGCGCCGCGGACACAGCTTTGATCTCATCTAAAGTGCCTTCGTGAAAGCTGTTTATAGCAGAGTCATATACCTTAACATAACTATCCAACGTAAACAGGTAAACAAAGCCCTCACTCTCATAGGCATACGGTCTTTTTGGCTTCCAAACCATTTTCTCCTCTTTTTCATTGGTTGAGTTTAAGTATTCCTGCATGGAAAACGTGTGAAATCCATCATATTCAATTAAAATTATAACCGGCACATATGCCATTAATATATTTTGCCCGATATTATCTTTAACTTTAAAATTAACAAAAAGAGTGTGTAGAAACGCACTCAATGCTTTTTCTTTTGAAACGGTTATTTTACTATCAGTGCCTTCATCGATCATGGCAACAGAGGCATCCTCAACTGCAGCATCAATATAACTGTTAAGCAAAACAGTCTTGTATGCAGTAGCCTGCAAATTGTCTGATTTTATCCTTAAAATCTGCATAAAAGGCAAGGTTATAATAACAAATAGAATGGCAATGTCAGTTATTTTCATCCCTAACCATCCCTCCATAATTGATAAAAACACATTTCGCTGGTAAATTAGTCATGATAAGCATTTCCTGAACCTTGGTAGCAATAGTTTTATTTTTATTTGTTATCATAACAGTAAAGTAATCACCTTTAGATAGGCGATAAGTCCTATCTTCAGATGGTGATGGTATTTCAGGAAAAAGTGTTTCTGTTATTTCATCAGTATATGTGGTCAAATAATTAGTACTGAAGTCATTCTGATAGGACGTCATGTCAACAGGATCTATAAACACAGGATTAATGCTACAATGCATATGCTCCATCTTGATGTCATATACAAGCCCTGTGGCGGAAAGGTTCTGTGTGAACTGCATATACATAAGTGGTGTTATATAGCCAAGGTTACGAACTGAATCTACAAATTCCGTTGTTTCGTTAAGAACAAATACTCTAGCTATGTCATCCTGTCTGGTTAACATGTTTTCAACAGGAAAAATGTATAGTAAAAGAATAGCCAGAAGCATTGCGAACACTTTGCTTAAGGATTCCGACAATTATCAACACCACCTATCTTTTAGCTCAAATGAACGTGCTTCACTAAGCTGCAGTATTTTTTTTGTAGCCATAAGAACACGCACTAACTGCCTCTTCTTATCTTCCTCTGTATCTCCCTTAACTCGTGTCTCCCTTTGTTATGCGCTGCCTTAAGAAGTTGGTGACATATTTACTTTACTGTATTTTATACATTCGATTTCTCCTGTTGGAGAAAGAATATACTTTACAGCATATAAAGATAAACTGTCTATCAGGCTGTAATTAAATGAATCTGCATCAGTGTCAGTATTTTCATCAGTATTTGCAAACACAAAAACAGAATCGATAAAAATATCTATTTTGGGACCATTTTTTATCAAACCTATTATTTCAGCGCCATAAACTGTTTTATCATCACAAGTATTTTCTGCCTGATAGACAGCTCCCTTATCTGTTATTGCCTTATTTACAATAGTGAGCGTATATCCACAGTTCTCATAAAGCATGAAAAACAGGGATATAGCAGCTATTAAAAAAAAGGTAACAGCAGCATATGAAATCGATTTAAATATATTTTCTTCCATTGCTTTCTCCAAATTCCCATTACAATAATCATCTGCAAAATAAGCACTCGCGGCGTAAAGCGTATTTTGCTAGCAAAAACGCACGTTGCACACAAAAAGCATACCGTATTTTCAAAGGGTGTAGAGCCTTGAAGCAGAACTACGAAAAACGGAGGAAGGCGCTAAAGCGACCGCATTTTGGCTCACAAGCGTTCTTGAATGCTGTGTTTACTTCTGGGTAAATGTAATTGATATAATGGTGCCATTTGTGTCTCTTTTTAATTCGCCTACAAACTTACCGTTTAGGTTTATATATTCGTCTTTCGTTACATCCATTGTGTTTGCAATAACACCAGAGGCTGAAGTAAGAGAATCACCGGAACCATTATATATGTACCATTTGCCTGCAGTATCTTTTTTAGTTATAACTTGAATGCCTATTTTTTCTTCCTTAAACCTTTTCAGTAAATTCACCACTTCGTCGCCTTTTACCTCTGTTCCATCATACATGGTATATTGCGATTCATTCATTTCAACATTAACCTGACCAAGCTTACTGATTGCATTCTGCGCTGTGCTTTGACCTGACCGCATTAGCAAAAAACCGATTGAAACAACGATTAGAGTTATAACAACTCCGGCACCCATAAGTATTGCTTTTAATGAATTTTCCATAATAAAATTCCTCCTCGATTAAAAAACTTGATTTATTTCTTCAGAAAAGCCCATCAACTGGGCTGCACTGACCAGTATAAACGGAACTAAGAGATATAAAAAAATCGTAGCTCCAAAGGGTATAAATGCAATCAGCTTTCCCCACATCCCCTTTTTATTCACCAAAATCTCGTTATCCTGCTTTCTTTTTTCCTGATAATATTCTCTCTCTGTTTTTAGCTCGTCAAAAGCATGTTCTAGAGTGATCTTATCAGCTGCAGACTTAAGGTTTTCTACAATTCTCACAAATGGTACATATGGCTCATCATGAGTTAGCTGTTCCAATGCAAGAATGTCGCCATGTTCATAATTATTAATACATTTTGATATTGAGCTTTTAAAGATCTGCGCAAATTGCTCCATCCAATTTAATACATCCTCAACACTAATCCGCTCTATATGCATTAGCATTAGGATGATGGTGTGGAACTGCATTACTTCATCTTCCATGTTCATCTTTAAAATGCGTTCTCTGAATTTAAGCATCCAATAAGGAATGTTAAAAGCAATGACTGACAAAATTATGGCAATTAAAAGCTCCCACCACTTGAAATAATTCGTATTAAATGTTTTAAGCTTATCAAGAATCCTTTTTGCTGCAATTCCTGATTGATTTGAGCTGCTAAATTCATCGCCTTCCTCTATGGCTTTTTGTATTTCTTCGAAAGTGACATCCTTGCCTTTAAAGAGAAGAACATACTTCCTGTCCGTTTCAATGATTTTAAGCTCTTGTTCTATATTTACCTGAGCATCAAATTCTGCAAGAGCAAGGTTTTTCGACGAATGTAAAATGTTATGCTTTACTATGCTGTGTATGTTGAAGAAGATCCCTACCGAAAATACTAATGTTATGATCGAAAACAGGATTTTTTGAGCATAAAACTGGTTTACACTGGTTTTTGCCCCTGTCCTTTTAATCAACGTGTCATATTTTATAGCTTTTGAATGATTTTTTTCGATCATTCCATCAATGAAACGACCAAACCCCGGAAGCTTTAGTAAAAAGGTATAAAATGAATTGTCCTGCACTGTATACTCAACATTGCTTTGTAGCCTTGAAATCAGCTGATATGAGCCAAAAGCCAACAAAAATAGTATTATAACGGAACAAAACCCGTATGCACCGTCATAATATTCCCTTAGCTCAGGAATATTTGATACAGCCCAATTTTCTAAAGGTTTTATTGTGAAAATCGGGAACACAGCAATCGTTGAAAGGCTTTG
This sequence comes from Clostridiales bacterium, assembly GCA_036768735.1. Classification (GTDB taxonomy): domain Bacteria; phylum Bacillota; class Clostridia; order DSM-8532; family DSM-8532; genus JAAYGP01. The sequence continues at coordinate 4,350 of DAIPML010000280.1, forward strand.
GAACAGGTACCCTAATTTTTCTCTTCTCAGCAGCTCCATATTTATTTCCTGCTTAAGATAATTTAAATTGCTAAGGTATATAGATTTATCATCCACAATTTTATCCCCAAAGCGTTGCACAAGATAACATATGGCTACAAAGGTTTTCATAAACTTATTTGGCGCAGTATCATTATACTCTTCAATTCTTTCTTCAATATCACTTGCAGTTAAGATTTCATACATGCGGTTGGCATGGAGGGAAACCTCATAATCACAGTCTTCAATACTGTCATAGATAGCTTCGTCAATCATTCCATGCTCATGATAATGATGCCTTACATTACCTAAAAAGGCTTCAAACTGTCTAAGAAGCTTATTTTCAATCCTGTCAACAAGAATCTT
>DAIPML010000281.1:0-4682 GCA_036768735.1 Clostridiales bacterium
CCAAAAGCAACGATTGTTACTTCATCCAGCATATCTTCCTTTTCTTTCAGTGTTACATTGATAATCTTTTTATCTCCGACAGCAATTGTCTGGCTCGCCATTCCAAGAAAAGAAAAAGTAAGTTTCTCATTCTTATTTACGTCGATAGTGTAAGTACCGTCAATATCTGTAATAGCTCCCCTGGGAGTACCTTCTACTACAACGGTAGCACCGGGTAACTTTTCGCCGTTTATATCTGCTACCACTCCTTTCACGGTAACCTTTTGTTGAGCGACGGCCTGAATATCCGGAGAAGCCATTTCCTCCTTTTTAGTAATAAAGATTTGTTTGTCGTCTATCAGATAAGAATTATTGGTCTTTGCCAATACTTTGTCAAGAACTTTGTCTACTGTCTGGTTCTTGACTTTTAAGGATACTTTTCTATTGGAATCTACGTCTTCTTCTAAGTAAAAAATTACAAATTCACTGTTTCTTTCTATTTCTCTGAATACTTCTTTTAAAGTCGTGTTTTCAACATCTATAGAAATATGTGTTGCCTGGGCATAGCTACTGTTTGCAAATGAGTCGATGATTATGCACGTGGTAGCTAAGAAAGTTATCAGACCGATTTTTATAAATTTATTTAATTGGCATCTGTTTTTGCCAATTATACATATGTTTTTCATACATTTACAATGATTTTTGTTTGAATAAAATTGGACTAGTTGCAGCCAGTCCAGTTATTTGAAATCTACAGCCGGATGATATTGCAGTATCATCCGGTTTTTTTAGGGTTATCGTGCTTTTCTAAGTTATCATAAATTTATTTTTTAGGGTTTGACATCTACAAATATTTCATCACTTTTTGGAGTAAAGGTTATTGGTGCTGCAGCTTCCAGACCTTTTAGCAGTTTAAATATATCATCTTTTAAATTGAGTGTTCCCGATCCGTGAAGTTTTTCAACTCCTTTTGTCCATACTATTTTCCGACCGTAATATTTGGATAGTTTGTTTAATATATTAGAAAACTCTTCGTTATCAAAAATATAAGTACCATAACGCCAGGAGGTGTAATTTTCTGTGTTGACTTTACTTTGGGAAATCCTACCGGATTCAAAGCAAAGCATATCACTTGGTGCGAGCGTTGCCTCCAGATTATTTTTGGTATGAATGTTTACTTTTCCACTAACAAGTACTACTGCCGTATTACTGTCTCCTTCATAAGCGGATACATTGAAACTTGTTCCCAACACATTTACATCCAACTGATTTGTTTTTACAATAAATGGCCTTTTCTTGTCCGGTGATACTTCCAGATATACTTCTCCCTCTACAAAAATTTCCCGCTTATCGTCTACAAAAGATTCCGGATAAACGACACGGCTATTGGCACTTACCCATATATTGGTTCCGTCTGAAAGTGCCAAGAATGAACGTTTGCATGGTGGTACGATTAACTGATTGAATTTCGATTGCTTTTTTCCCGGTTTGTCATTTTCTTTAGAAGCCACTTTCTCGGAATTGATAGAAAGCGTACCTTTTTCATCATACTGAATGACGGATTCTTCTCCTTGGATAGTCATCTCGTTGTTGTCACTTCGTATGAGTTGTACTTCTGAGGGAAACCGGGTGGGCTTTGCTACTTCTTCAATGGCCATTAAATTATCATTTGAGTAGAAATCATTGTAGTAGGTCCAGCCAAATATACAGAATAATGCAATACTTGCTGCTGCCGATACAGTGATCCATAAATGCTTTTTGTTCTTTTCCTTTTTAGTAACCTCAATGCTTTGATTAATTCTATTTAGTAATTCATCTTGTGCATTTGCTGAAATTTCTTTTTTTCGGAAAGGTATTCTGCAAATAATTTCCTGTGCCCGGTTGATTTCAGAAGCTAATGCCTCGTCATTCTCTATGATAGTATTCCAGAAACGAATACTTTCATCCGTTGGAGTGAGCTGTGATTCCAGGAAAAAATCATCTTGCATTAGTTTTTTATATGTATAACCTTTATAATTCATGTATTCTTTAATCCTTTCCTTGTGTTTACAAGGTAACATACAGAATACAATTGGTAGAAGAAAACATACTCACCCTAAGTGATTTTTTTTATGAAAAGTGAGAAAGTGGTGGTATGGGAATAGATTATGCAGTCTCTATGATTTTGTATAGCAATGAAATAGAAAGAGGAAGAGGTAGTCGGCTTTCGCGCATTTTTCTTAATGAGCGCTGAATGAGATTTTGTACGGACTGAGTATTCATCTGCATCAGAACGCCTATCTCTTCCATAGAGAGTTCTTCTATGAAGCGATGATAAATGACTTCGCGTTGCCGGTCCGTCAGTTGGTTCATTAGTTGCAGGATTACTTTTCTTGTCGATTCCTGTTCCAGACTTGACAACGCTTTGTTTTCATCTGAATGGTCTAATATATTATATAATTCCTGTTCTTCGAGTTTCTCGAATACCATTTCGCGTTTGAATGTGTTATACAGACTGTTTTTGAGAGCGGTGAAAAGATAGAATTTGATATTAACCTCTTTCTTCAATTGTGTACGATTCTTATATATGCGGACGAAAACATCATGTATAGCATCTTTTACAATATCTTCGTCTTGAGTGAATTGAATGCCATAACGAAAAAGAACCCCGACATACTTCTTGTAAATCAGTTCGAAACTTTTATCATCTCCGTTAATAAAATCAATCCAAAGATGATTTTCTTGCCTGTTTGAGGGTGAAAATGAGGTTTCCTGTTCTTTATTCATATGCATTGGTTTTTACTCTCCAACACAAATATAGTAATTTTTGCATTATTAATGATTTTTTTTCACTATTAACCGACAAAACCTAAATCTCGTCGATATTATTTTGCAATTATTTGATATTTATTTCATTATAATTTTATTTGCTGTTTTCAAAAAACCTACCCCCCCGTTAAAACAACGACAGTTGTATGCCCGTGGGACTTTTGTTCCGGCTTTTTGCCCGTTTAGTATATGCCCGCCTGCCCTCGGTCACCACCCAAGCCAACTCCAAATGGCTTATCAAGTGTATCCTTATCAGCGCGGCAATCGTCGAGAACGCTTTCCCGCTTTCGTTAACCGCTTGGATGACTTGCAGCAGCAAGTGTGCTATCAGCGTGCACCAAACCTGCGTCTTTATCCCGTTCTCCGTGTCCGAGTAGAAGAAGCGTAATTGAAAGTTCTGCTTCAACTTTTTGAAGGTCAGCTCGATAGTCCAACGATATTTATAAATCAAGGCGACTTCTTCGGGCGTTATCTCCCAATTGTTGGTGATGAACTTGTATCTCCTGTTCTTCTCGTCCTTGTAATGGACCAGCCGCAGGCAAAGCGTTTTGATCCGCTTGTCCTCCTTGTAATCCAAATGGATGTGCTCTACCTTGTAAACGCCAAACTCCTCTTTGGAGAGTTGCCTCTCGAACAAGACCTCCTGAACTTGCGCTTTGGCGTTGTCTTTCAATCGGCAAACAAAATTAACGCCTTCCCGTGTCCATTCGGCAAATTGCAGGTAGTAATTATATGCCTTGTCAAAGACCAGCATACTTCCTTTACCGGGATTCAAATGCGCCAGGAACTTCTTGTCATGCATCTTCGCCTCGCTGATCTTGGCGAAAATTGCAGTTTCAGTGTGTACGTCGGTCAGCATATGCACTTTCAGTCCGCCTTTTTTCTTGCCGTCATCCTTGGGGTTGCGACCCACACCTTTCATCACTTGTGAGAAAAGGCTCACAGTGGTGGAGTCGAACGCGTAAAACTCCTCAAAACTGACATCTTTTTTCCGGCTGACCGACAAAAGCGGACGAAAATAAGCGATCAGGGAGAAATAATACAGCCTGAAAAGCTCCTCGTCTCGGTCGCGCAAAGCGTCACCGGCCGTGCTCTTTGCGGGAGCCACATCCATGCCCAGATGGTTCAGCTTACCGCCCAGGGCCCGCATCCCGTCGCAGACCTCACCCATGGAGTCGCAGCGTGAGAAAATGCCGAAAAGCATCACTATGAGCTGTTCCCATGAAAAAAATGTTTTGTAGTAACGGTCGCTACCGTACTTCGCCACCAAAAGGTCAAATTCATCTCTTGGCAACATTTTTATGATTTGTTTCAAAAGAGGCTGACCGACTAATTTTTTTGAATTATCTTTGCCCATGGTTGGAAATTTAGTTTTTGTCAATTCCAAATTTACAACTTAGGGACGAGACTTCGGTTAAGTCCCTATTTTTTCTTCATCATCTTCTTTTTTTAGTCGGTCAGTAGTGATTTTTTTTAAATCAACAATCTCTGATTTAATACCGCCATAATAAGTGTCTGATGTTTCGCACTTCCTTTAAATAACTAACAAAGAAATAGAAAGGAAGTGCATTATTTTTTATATCCTTGTGCTATAGCATTTTATATTTTCCAATTTATCATTCTTCCTTAACCATCGAAGAACATAGTCTTAAAATCATTGATTCTGCTTTAGGATTAACCAGCATCTTCTCCAGCAAATCATTGGCGTCCATTTCCAGCACCTCGCATACATTACATAACAACTCTATGAACAGTCCCCACAGCCGTTTATCGAGGGTTTCCCTTAGCATATCGGCATTCATTGACCGATATAGTGCTCCTTTAGACTCATAATTGTCATATTGTTTATTTCACCCCAAAAGTATACCAGTATTTCAATCCAAAAGTATACCATT
>DAIPML010000282.1:0-4639 GCA_036768735.1 Clostridiales bacterium
GGGCTTGGTTAAAGCGCAAACTACGCGAGATTTTGCACATGTTTCAATCGTTGACGGATAGAGTACAATAAAGTTCGCAATTTAAAAGAAGGCATAGAAAAGCCATTGGGTTTCCGGTAAAATGAATGGTATATTTCGTCCACCAATATGTTCGAACAATTCAACAGGGAAATCCGCTGCAGAACCAGTGTCGTCGGCATATTTCCCAACCCGGATTCCTACTTGCGCCTGGTATCCACCTACCTCATGGAACATGCCGAGGACTGGTCTGTTTCCAGAGCATATTCGAATCCCAAATCCATTCAGACACTTTTGCTAAACGCTGCTTAATTCATTTCCCGGAGCCCCTAAATTGCGAACTTCTCTTGACACTAGCGAATTTTCAGAAATGTTGTAATTGTTAAATGTGAGATATTACACTATAGCTAAATTTTGAAGGTAGGGTATCATACTCTGTTGAAGAAGCTGTAAGACCGGATTCGAGTCGGCAGGCTTCGTTGATTCCACAATCTCCGGTGGGGTTGAGAAGCCCCGTATTCTAACCGGGAAGTATATCATTTGATAATACGAACACTGTTACGTTTCACTAATTTAACAGGCAAACGAATATTAGATTTGTCTGGAGGGTTTCCATCTAAAATCTGAATTAATGTGGATACAGCGAGAGTTCCCTTTTGACTTGGATCTTGATGCATTGTCGTAAGAGCAGGCCGTATTGTTTTGCTAAAAATGTTGTCGTCGAATCCAACGATAGAAATGTCTTCTGGAATTTTAAGCCCATGATCCTGAAAGTAATTTACAGCTAATGAAGCATAATAATCTGAAGCAAAGAAAATTGCAGTAAACTCTTCCCTCCGATTCAATATTTCATTAAGTGCTTTTTTATAGGCCGAAGGGGAAGCTGGAAGGGGGAGGTACCATTTATCGCAATAATAAATGTGATGATTATGGAGCGCTAATTGATAACCTTTAAAGCGTTCATAATCAACACTTTTTAAATTGTCAGAGGAAAAAGCAATTCTTTTGTGACCGCATTCGATCAAATAAGATGTGATTTTATATGCCCCACCCCGGTCGTCCAATCCAATATTGGCATAATTTTCTCTTCCATCTCCAAAGTATGAATCTACAAAAACGACCGGTTTATGTGTTTCTTCTGAAATACGTCGCCATTCTTTCATGTGCATACTACAAACAATTAGGCCATCGACATTCCAGGAAAGGGCAAGATGAATGGCTTCTTCCTCATCACTTGTAATGTGCAGCATCATATAATATTTTTGTTTTTCGATGGCAGACGCTATAGAACCGATTAATTCGCCATTAAATGGGTCAGCCAGTGCATAAGCCCCAATGTCTTTTTCAAAGCAGAGGATTACACCAATGATGTGGGTTTTATTACGTGCGAGGTTACGTGCCGTCATATTTGGCACATAATGCGATTCTTCAATTACACGCATTACCTTTGCTACAGTAGACGGAGATACCTCATTTATCTTCCTATGAAGGACATTAGAAACAGTAGTTGGGCTAACGCCAATTTGATCAGCTATCTGCTTAATGGTAATCATTGAATATTCCTTTCCTGAAATATATTTGATTTGTTCTGCGATCGCTTATCAAATTATATTTTATAAATTTCCAAAATGCAATATTCTAGATAATATAATTCCATATAAGAATTGTATTCAATTGATATAGTTTATTATACTCCTGAAATAAAAATATTTAATAACTTATGCGCAAAAGACTTGAAAATAATAAAAACATAAGATATAATGTGTACAGAACCAGCAATAAATATGATTTACTTTTGCGATAAAGTTATAATGTGTCCAGTTGCTGATTCAAATTTATACATAAAGGGGTTGTTCAGTAATGAAAGGCAGAAAAATACTGGCTGCCATACTGGCAGGAGCTATCTGCGCAACAGTTACGACTGGATGTTCCAACGGCGGGAATTCTGATACCAGTTCTTCAGAAACAGCAGCATCTGAGAAAAATTCGGCAGCAAGTGAGGGAGTGCCAACAGATAAAAATATAAATATCAGTATATTCCAATTTAAAGTTGAAGCAGAAGATGCGTTCCAAAAAGCGGTCGATGCCTATCAGCAGAAACATCCTAATATCAAAATCACTATGGAGACAGTGGGAGGTGGCAGCGATTATAATGCCGGGCTAAAAACGAAGATGCAGTCTGATCCACCGGTTATTTTCAATATCGGTGGCCCCCAGGATTTACAGGATTACAAGAGCAAGCTTGAAGACCTTTCCGATCAGCCATGGATTTCTCATCTTCCGGAAGAATCGTTAACTGATGTTAAGGATGGCAGTAAGGTCCTTGGTATGCCGTTTGATCTTGAAGGCTATGGATTTGTAATTAACAGAAAAATGTTTGAAGACGCGGGCATTTCCTATGATTCCATGCTTACATATGACGGTATGAAAAAAGGGTTTGACACTCTGAAAAAGAAAATTGACAGTGGTGCGATGAAGGATAAATATCCGCATTTGGAAGCTGTAATGGAATATCCTGCAAAAGAACAATGGGTTGTTGGTGATCATGATGTCAACCCAATCCTAGCACAGGACTTTAAAAGCGCAACGGATGCTTTCCAGTCAAAAGAACTTCCGTTTAAGGCAGCGGACGCTTATAAAAAAATCGTTGACTTCCAGGCAAGTTATACGACCAACGCCAACAGCAAAGGAACTCTGAATTCGGTCGATTATAATAAGGCTTTGGAAGGAGGTTTGGCAATTGGACGTGTCGCAGCGATTGAACAAGGGAACTGGGTCGCACCTGCTGTTGCGAATGTAGATGAAAGTATGCTTCAGGACCTTGACCTACTTCCATATCATGTGCCAGGCTATTCTGCGGGACTATGGCCTGTAGGTGTACCAGAATACTGGGTTGTCAACAAAGGCTCCGATGCTGATCAAAAGACTGTTGCAAAAGATTTTTTAAACTTCATGTATCAATCTGACGAGGGCAAAAAAATTATTATTAATGATGCAAAGTTTGCTGTTGCTTTCGATAATTATGGTGATATGGCGCCCGATGATCCACTTAACAAACGTGTGATGCAAGCAGTAAAAGAAAAGAAAACGATGCCTGGCTGGGTCTACATGGGCGCTCCAACAACATGGACGCAAAAAGTTGCCGGTGCCAATGTCCAGAAATACCTAAGTGGAGAAGAAAAATGGGATCAGGTAGTGAAAAACTGCAAGGAGCAGTGGAAATCTATGCGTGCCTCCTAAAAAGTACTTTGTTCCCTATGTCAAGCAGATCTTGACAAGTTTGGCATTCAACGAAGGGCTACCGCTTTTGTGGTGGCCCTTTGCATAAAAGTGACACTTCAATTTGCAATATAAAAATTCTCAAGGGGGTATCGCTTATGCAAAAAAGCAAAACAAGATTCTGGCTATTCCTGTTTCCTGCCCTATTTTTCTTCTGCCTTGTTGTGATAATTCCTACCATCATGGGGTTCTACTATGCATTTACAGATTGGAATGGAATTTCAGACCGTGTAAAATTTACTGGCTGGAAAAATTTCCAAATAATTTTTAGAGATCCAACTTTTTTGCATTCGTTTGGGTTCACCGCTGTTTTCGCCTTTTTTGCAGTAATTCTCGTTAATCTTGTGGCCTTTTTCCTTGCATTGCTGGTAACACGGAAATTTCCAGGCGCCACGGCGCTGCGGGGTATCTTCTTTATGCCCAACCTGATTGGCGGATTACTGCTTGGCTTTACATGGCAATTTATTTTTACATCAATTTTTAGCGCAATCGGTGAGGCAACCGGGCAGAAATTCCTGAAAGGATGGCTTTCAACACCGGAAACCGGTTTTTGGGGACTTTTGATTCTAACTGTCTGGCAACTATCCGGTTATATGATGATTATTTATATTGCTCAACTGGAACAGATTTCGGACTCAGTCCGGGAAGCAGCTCTCATGGACGGTGCAAACGGAAGGCAAATGCTGGTACATATTATACTTCCGCTTATGATGCCGGCGTTTACAATTGGCCTTTTCATGACAATTTCAAATTCTTTTAAGATGTTTGACCAGAATCTGGCTTTAACAGATGGCGGACCATACAGATCGACCGAAATGCTCGCGTTAAATATCTATCAGTCAGCGTTCGCAGAAAATCATTTTGGGGTCGCACAAGCAAAAGCCATTATTTTCTTGATAGTTGTTGCAGCGATTGGCATTACACAACTTATTCTGACCAAACGAAAGGAGGTGGAAATGTAATGGAATATAGTGGAATGCGTCAAAGAAGACATACCCATGAAGCTATATTAATTGTAATTGGTATTCTGCTCGGTTTAATTTTTCTGTTTCCAATATTAATCTTGGCACTGAATTCATTTAAAAGCCAAAAAGGTATTTTCCTGGACATACTGGGATTCCCTGCTGGAGAGTTCTTTAGCGCAACAAATTACACCAGGGCATTTGAATTACTGAACTATGTCCAATCATTTTTAAATTCTCTTCTCATTACAGTGACTTCAACATTTTTAATACTTCTGGTTTCTTCAATGGCAGCATGGGTTTTAGTCAGATATAAAACAAAGATGAGCACAGCCATATTCATCTTTTTTGCTGCTTCCATGTTGGTACCATTTCAATGC
>DAIPML010000283.1:0-4612 GCA_036768735.1 Clostridiales bacterium
AATGTTTTATTTCAACTTTACTTGACAAATTGAAATAAGAAATATATAATGAGCATACTATTTCAAGAAGGGAGATTTTTCATTATAGCTAATAGAGCAGGAACACTAAAAACAAATCTATCAGGTGAAGCGGCATATAAGTCTTTTTTGCCCGCTCCGCTTCCACCTAATCCACCTATAGAGCTTGATGCTGAAGCGATTAGCCTTCTTGTGGCTGCCAACAAACACCTTGCTGTGTTGGAGAGTATCTCCGCACGGATTCCGGGTATCAACCTCTTTGTTTCGATGTATGTTCGTAAGGAAGCTCTGATGTCCTCTCAGATTGAAGGTACACAAGCTACACTTGAGGATGTACTTGACCCGGCGATTGATGAAAATGCCAATCGTAATGTTGCTGATGTTATTAACTATATCAAGGCAACTGAATTCGCCGTCAAAAGGCTCTCCGAACTCCCACTTTGCAACCGGTTGATTAAGGAAACTCATGCTGTGCTTATGGAGGGAGTTCGAGGACACGAAAGGAGTCCCGGTGAATTTCGATACTCCCAAAACTGGCTCGGTGGTCAGGGCAGCACATTAAAAAACGCAAGATATATCCCTCCAAATACGGAGGATATGACTCTCGCTATGTACGACCTGGAAAAATATATTAACGCTGATGATGACCTTGATATTCTAATTCGGTCAGCTCTTATTCACTATCAATTTGAAACGATACATCCTTTCCTTGATGGTAATGGTCGAATCGGACGATTACTTATAGTGTTGTTTTTGATAGAAAAAGGATTGCTGACGACTCCCGTACTGTATATCTCGTACTTCTTAAAAAAGAACCGTATAGAGTATTATGACCGTTTGACCGAGGTTAGAAACAAAGGGAATTATGAGCAATGGGTGAAATTTTTTCTGCAGGCTGTTCTCGAATCTGCCCAGGATGCCGCTATTACCATTGACCGATTAACTGCTCTCCATGATAAAAACATTGCGGTTATCAATAATATGGGCAGGGCAGCGAATAACTCTTTGCAACTATTATCTTATCTCGAAGCTAACCCTATTATTGAAATCCGCAAAACGGCAAATGCCTTAAACATGGCTTTTAATACTGTATCAGCCGCTATTAATCGTTTATGTGATGCAGGTATTCTGGTTCAATCCTCTGGCGAAAAAAGGAACAGAATCTTTTCCTATGAAGCATATCTAAGTCTGCTTCGAGAAGGGACATAAATGCAACGAGTTGCAACTTGTGGTGTTTCCCGGAAAAACGTATCCTAGTAAGGTGCTATTTCGCTATGCCGTTATATATGCGTATTTGTTTTGAATCCCATGTTTTCCGGAGAAGTAAAATGATGGGAGGGGATAATGTAAATACCCCCTCATTTCCAACCCTATTCCAGAAGATCATAGAAAAAAAGATAATTTTTTTACTTTATAAATCAAGACGTTTTCTCTCTACACATGTATAATAGTGTTAAAAGAGTTTTCCTGAAACTGCTTTTCAAAAGCAGATAACTTTTGATTACATAACAGTGTAGTCTGTGTAATCGCTGAAGGTGAAATTCTAATACGAGGTGATTGCATGCTCATTGACATTCATGCCCATCTTTGGGAGGGTAAATTTGAAGAAAATAAGCGAGAAATACTTAAAGCTTGCGAGTATTATGATATCGACAGGGTTTACATTTCCAGCCTTGGGGGGCAGTACCCCACCGAGGAGGAAATATCATTATTAAACTTGGAAACATACCGGTTTATGTGTGAGGCACAGGGCAGAATTGGAGGGTTTTGCTACCTAAATCCACGCCATTCCGGCTGCATCGATGTTCTGAAAAAGGGAATAGAAGACTACGGAATGTCCGGCATGAAGCTCTGGATCGCTACCTATTGCGATGATCCCAGAGTATATCCTCTTATCGAAAAATGCATTGATTACCAAATCCCCATTATTGTGCATGCTTTTCATAAAGCTGTCGGTCAGCTGGATTGCGAGTCTCTTGGCGTTCACGTGGCAAACCTCGCATCAAAATATCCCGAAGCAAAAATCATCATGGCACATCTTGGAGCAAATTGCTACCGGGAAATAAAATGCATAAAAAACCTGAAAAACGTGTCTGTTGATATTTCGGGCTCAATTTTTCGCAGGGATGATATAGATTATACAAAAAAGCAGATAGGTGCTGAACGGATTTTATTCGGCAGTGATCTTCCCGGAGCATCTTTTCTCGTTAATTATGGTCAGATAGAAGAAGCTGATCTATCCCCCGACGAAAAGACTTTGATCATGTACAAAAATGCTTTGGATTTACTGGAAAGGAGCCACTCTCATGAAAATAGTTGACATTAACTGTCTTGTTGGTCACTGGCCATTCAGGAAACTGTATAAAAACACCTTTGCAGATTTGGCTGAAATCCATCGTGAGAACGGTATCGAATATGGTTTTGTTTCATCCCTTAACAGCATATTCTATAATGATCCTTTTGAGGGAGAAGAAGAACTCCATAATATCATTAAAGGAACAGCTTATCGGCATATTCTTACGATCAATCCCTCATTACCGTATTTTGCGGAAGATATCCGAGCGGGTGTTGAGCTTTTTAATGTTTCAGGAGTCAGAATATATCCATGTTATCATGATTATATGCTAAATTGTGAAGACATGGACCGGCTATGCCGCATTTTGAGTGAGTATAACCTCCCATTGTTTCTGACTCTTAGGATGGAAGATGAAAGACTAAACTATATAATTAAACCACAGCCTGTTAATCTGGAGGACATCCGTCTTTTTTCGGTCAGAAACCGCAATTTAAAAATTATCCTGTTAAACATCCGCATGGGGGAAATCACATGTTTAAAAGAGCTTTTGATTGACCAGAACAATGTATATATTGATACGTCCGGCTTAAAGGATCAGCTTTTCTCTATTGAGAAACTTACCGCCACCCTTGGTGCAGATAAAATAATATACGGCTCTGAGTATCCACTTTTTTGCTTAAAAAGTACATTGCTTGAAGTGGTAAAAGCAGAGATTGATGAAAATAGCAAAGAGAAAATCCTGTTTTCAAATTCAAAACGACTGTATAAACTCCGGAATAATGATTGAGGTTTAAAATATTTTCTTTGCGTTCTGCTATAGTTCTCTCTGCTCTGTCCTGACGCATGTTCCCCACCCCCTATTGATATCTGAATGATACCATCGGACTTTGCTTCTGCAAAGCCGGTCAGAGCAGCATTTGCAGCCTCGATAGATGCAATGTTTACGGCAGGGTATGCATATTTATTTTTGTATGCTGATTTAAGCATTTTGCAGTACTGTTCATGTGTTGTTATTGGCATATTATTATCTCCCCTCTTAGAATTTTTGAGTGCAAATAAAGTATTACTAAACCGCAGCAAAATAACTCTTTGCGTGTTATACACATGCTATATAATGAACCAAATCGGCACATCTGTTGGAATAGCCCCATTCATTGTCATACCATGAAACGACCTTTATAAGGTTGCTATCTATAACCATGGTGGATAACGCATCGATTATAGAGGACGCAGGGTCACCGATATAATCACTGGAAACTAAGGGTTCTTCCGAATAACTCATAATACCTTTCATTTTCCCATCTGCGGCAGCCCTTAAAATAGCGTTAACTTCCTCCTTTGTAACAGTCTTCTCAATCTCTGCAACCAAGTCAACAACTGAAACAGCAGGAACAGGAACTCTCAGAGAAAATCCATTCAACTTTCCTGACAGTTCAGGAATAACCATACCAATCGCCTTAGCAGCTCCGGTCTTTGTAGGTATGATAGACATTGCCGCTGCTCGCGCTCTTCTTAAGTCGCTGTGAGGTAAATCCAGAATCTTTTGATCATTTGTATAAGCATGAACAGTAGTCATAAAGCCCTTTATTATCTTCAAATGATCATTAATCACTTTTGCAACAGGAGCCAGACAATTTGTCGTACATGAGGCACTAGAAATAACATGGTGCCTTTCCGGATCGTATTTGTCTTCATTCACTCCATAAACGATAGTAATGTCATCACCAACAGCCGGTGCTGATATGATAACCTTACATGCTCTGCCTTTTGTAATGTGGATCTCCGCTTTTTCTCTTTTTGTGAATAAGCCGGTCGATTCAAGTACCAGATCAATTCCAAATTCCTTCCAGTTTATGTTTGCAGGATCTCTTTCAGCCAGTATTCTGATTTCTTTTTCATTTACTATGAGTGAATTTTCCGTAGTTCTTATGCTTCCACTGAATTTCCCATAGATTGAATCGTGCATCAATAGATGAGCCAGTGTTTTTGCATCAGTCAAATCATTAACAGCTACAACCTCAAGCTCATTCGAGTACTTCTCCTGTATAACCTTGAATACATTTCTCCCAATTCGACCAAAACCGTTAATTCCAATTTTTTTAATCATCTATCAATCACCCCTTGTAATTTATTACAACTATATTATAATTGATTATATAATATAAATAAAATGCATATATCTTATATCAGTTATAAAGGTGAGGCATATCTATGAATAATACTGAGCTATATAAATCATTTTATTTAGTTGCGCAGTATGGTAGCATTTCAAAAGCTGCCGAGCGCATGTATATAACC
>DAIPML010000284.1:0-4598 GCA_036768735.1 Clostridiales bacterium
AGAAGTGGGGGTCTCATGAATTAGATGAAAGCAGACATAAGGTTAAAAATAGTCAGTTCTCTTGCAAAAGTATTTGCAGATGAGGAGCCTATGGAATATCTGGAGACAGGTAAATATTCCGGCTTTAAAAATGAAGTCATTTCTTTTCAGGCAGCTTATACTTCTGAGGGTATGCTTTGGGGGAATTTTGCAAATATTGAAATTAAATCTCCGATTAAAAATATTATAAGGGTGCGTAAAGTTGAGCTTGTACCGGTTGGGCTAGCAACATTTTTTGATGCTGATGCAAATTATCTGAGAGAAAATCCAGGTATGTTTCCTGACCTTCTAACAGATTTGAAAGACAGTCCTACAGGACATATTCGCACATTTAGCGGACAATGGCGTGCTATTTGGATTGATGTAGAACCTCGTGAACAAACAAAGGCAGGTACATACCCTATAGAAATTTTGATAAAAACCTTAAATGGAGAGGTTATGGCTCAACGAACTGTAAATGTTCCTGCGAATAATCATATAGATCCATTTATTAATGCAAAAGTTAAAGGTCTATGGACATATTACTGTGTTGCTCAATATAAAGACATAAGTAATTTATTTATTGCAATGCCATCTGCAAGAAACCGCATATTTGGTGTGCAACTTTATAAATATGATATTGAAGGAATATTACAGTGGGGATACAACTTTTATAAATCACAGTATTGCGGTTATAACATAGATCCGTATGCAGTTACGGATGCAGATGGGTTTGCGCCGGCAGGAGATCCTTTTCAGGTATATCCAGGTAAGGGTGGTATTCCAGAGGAGTCAATTAGGTTTATGGTTACTCAACAAGCTATTTTTGACCTTAGAGCGCTTAAAATGCTTGAAGGGTTAACAAGCAAGGAATATGTTATGGAGATTGTTGAGGATTCTCTTGCACAGCCAATTACTTTTTCTGTATATCCTAAAACTGATGCATATATTTTTGCACTTAGAGACCGTGTAAATAGAGAAATATTAAAAAGAATCCAATAAAAGAAACTATGGGGACGTTTCCAAATTAACGTTCACAATTCCTCTGAAAGTCTGTTCATGGTGGGTGCAATAAAGCAGTTTGAGCAGGCTTTTTTTTATACCTTATAAACCGAAGGCTGCAGATATAACCCCTTCCCTAGGGATGAGAGAATAAATGGGATAGGAATTTGCTTTTCGCAGTACAGTTAATAAATCTGGCATTATTCTTAAAAATCGTGAGATTTTTTGCAGTACAATGAAAATCACCACATGAAAAGAGGTATGAAATCATTTTTATAGCTTTTTAACGGTTGTGTATTATTAAGACGCTTGCTGATATTTTTGGCGTAGCGATTCGTAGATAATAAAACTGAGGCATGTTTCTCAAGTTGGCGACCGTAAAGCCTTTTCCAAATTCGTCGGTCAATTTCTCGGATGAAAAATTGCAAAAGCAAAATTTTCATATCAATATTTAGTATTTTAGTTCCATAAGCCCCTGCTTTAACAATGACCTGTCGTCCGGCCATGCTCGGGGATGTTTATGAATGATGCATCCTCCTGTTTCAAGTTGTCAAATGATGTTTTAATTAAGGTAAGATGATGATCTCAAAAAATATTTAAAAATGCTATTGAAAATACGCAACATGTAGAGAAATGAAGGGCTATGAAACGAAACATAGGAGAAGCTGAGCTTTGTCTTGATTATTTACTATGCAAGAAATATAATGGATGAAAGGAATGCAATAAACAGGAAATCAAATGGAGTATATTGGGGTAAAGGATGCCACCCGCCTGGAGGATAGGCGAAAAGTCAACGGACAAAATCACGGTAAAATCCATGAGGTCTTATGACCAAACTATCTGAGGGGAAGCGTTACATATCAAAGGGCAGAAAGGAAGCGTTAGATATTAAAGGGTTTATTTATAAGAAAAAATTACTCTTTCTTTTGCTGGCAGCGCTTCTCACAACAGCAGTATTGACGGCACTTGTCAATCTAAACTTGCGGATGGGGAAGACTCAAAAAATCATTACCCTTACGGAACAGTATGGTGTGTATGACTTGACAGGCATCCCGGATTTAGATAAAACTGTTGTCAGGCTTAGCCCCGGCAGCAACTACTACCCCAATACATATCTTTCGCCAAAGAATACGGATTCTGCTGTGCCGGAAAGCATAAACCGCTTTGAAGAAATCCGAGCGGATTACCTCTCCCAACGGTTTATCTTGAGGATGCCAAAAGGAAACGGTGTGTATACACTTACATTTACCCTTTCCGGTCGGCATGCTATGCGAGTCTATGTAAACGGCGAACTTGCAGCACAGAACGGTCAAAACGGTACCAACAAGCAAGACACAGTGGTTTGGGAAAACAACATCACTTTTCACGGAGCCGCAGTAAATGGTGAAATGGACATACTCCTCAACAGCGCGCAATTTTATCATGACAAACGAGGAGCATCCCTTGCAGAGCTGACTATAAGCAAAAGTGAAACGGCAGTCGATCCATTCTTATTTGAGAGAATAAAGGGAATCGTAATGATGGGTGCATTTTTATGCGCAGCGGTATTGTTGCTGGGTATTTATCTGATACTTTCCCGCACAAGAGCAACCTTGTATTTCGCCCTTGCATGTATTGTTATGGCACTAAGGGAGTGCCTGCAAAGCCAGGCATGGGTTTATTTCCCTATACATGGGAACCTATCCTTTATGCTGGAATATCTGAGCATGGTACTGCTGACCATTTTCCTTTCGCTATACCTCGGGCAGTATGCTGGTGGAAAGTTTTTGCGGATTGTTCTGTATACAGCAATTCTCGGTTCTTGTGTTTATGGTGCCTGTGTACTCCTTGCGGATTCAATTTTTTATACCTCAATATTAAAATATTATCAGTTCTTGCTTGTTGCGTGTATTGTTCCGGGGATTGCGGTTTTGTTTTGGAACATGCGTAATCCAAACAAGGAGCAGGGTGCAGCTATGTTTGGAATAGCAGTTTTTTACCTTGCTGCACTGTCTGATATCTTAATGTACAGCGATATTTTTGGTGATGGGCCGAATACACCTGTCTCTGGAGCCGCCATGCTTGTGTTCGTACTGGCGCAGACGGTGTCTCTCTTGCAAATGAACAACCGGGTGTTAGGAGAATCCAAAGAAGCGGAGCAAAAACTGGAAGCAGAGAAAGTAGTTTTAGAAAGCCTGAATCGGCTGAAAACTGAGTTTTTAGGGGATGTTTCCCATGAACTAAAAACTCCGCTGACTGTGATGTCCGGATATGCACAGACTACAAAGCAGCTTGCGGGGAAGCCAGACACTCTAGATGGCGATGAGGTATCTCGCAGGATGACGATGATTTCTTCTGAGGCGGAACGACTTTCTCTAATGGTAGGTCAAATTCTTGATGTCACCCGCATGGAGGAAGGACGCATGATCATGGATCAGGTGCGTTGCTATGTGGACGAAGTCATCCATACTGCCGTTGAAACCCATTATCCCATCCTCAATAAAAACCAAAACAGACTGGATATCCGCATTGAAAGCGGTTTGCCAGCTGTCCATGCCGACTCTGCGCGGATTTCACAGGTCATCGTAAATTTGATATCCAATGCGGTACGGTTCACAACAGACGGAGTGATTGCCATTTCTGCAAAAAAAGAAAATGACAACATCCTAATCTGTGTGTCGGATACCGGCATGGGAATTGCGGAAGAACAGCTGCCTTATATCTTTGAACGTTACGGTAAAAAACAAAAATCCGGTGGCGGTCAGGATACCGGCACCGGACTTGGGCTATATATTTGCAAGTATATTGTGGAGCAGCATAGTGGCCAAATATGGATAGAAAGCGAGGAAGGGTATGGCACCTCAGTGTTTTTCACCATACCTCTGTATAAGGACTAATACCGCACCTTGCTGAATATGTATTCGTTCTTTCCTGAGCTTACCAGCTCAAACCAGCCACCGTCATCAAGCTTTAACTTTTTGCGAAGGTTTGCCACATGAGTTTTGATGCTCCCTGAGGTGCCACCAGATGCCTCACCCCAGGCACGCCTGTAGATTTCTTCACAGCTTAACCTTCGACCGGCAAATAGGGCAAAGCAACCAAGAAGCTGTAATTCCTTTAGCGTCAATGGGATGTGTTCCCCGTTAAGGGTTGCTTCACCGGATAAAAAATCAACAACCAGAGGAGAAAGCTCAATCTTTCCGGCGGTCATGATGCCTGCCCTGCGAAGATGTGCTGCCACCCGCGCATTGAGTATGTTTAAATCATAGGGTTTGGTGACATAATCGTCCCCGCCTCGTAAAAGACCTTTTACCACGCTCTCATTTTCGTCCCTGCATGTCAGGAAGATGATGGGGGCATTTGTTTTTTTTCGCAGCTCTGTGCAATAATCAAAGCCGGAGCCGTCCGGCATCATCACATCTAAAAGAATCAAATCGGGAGCGTGCTCCTCCAAAAGAAAGCGTGCTTTGGCAAGGGTGGGTGCGCAGACGGTGTCATAGCCTTTCCCTTCGAAATATTCTCGGTTAATTTCCATCACATCGGTGTCATCCTCTACCATTAAGAGCTTAATTTTTTTCATCCTACCAACTCCGTTTCTT
>DAIPML010000285.1:0-4532 GCA_036768735.1 Clostridiales bacterium
GTCGCTGGGACTTTCCAAAGCGTGGCTCCTCTATCAGTTGGGGAAAAAAGCGATTGACGATCCAGAGAGCGTCTCTTTGGCACAGATGGACACCCAAGGGCGTCTCTACGTCGACCTCCAAGGCGATCAAGAATACTACATAATTCAGACAAACGAGAACAGCTAAGTCACTTTAGCACGCGCAGTATACACCCCAGTCAAACAAGTTGACGGAATTGGCCTTGATTCTTATGTAGTCCCAGTACTAAAACTTCTGAAATTATCCACCGTATCGGGGATACCGAACAAGTTAAGCACTTCTAAGACCTTCAATCTCTGCCTCCCTGGCTGCCAGTTGGATAATGCCAATGTGTGCTAACAAATCCCTGCTTTTCCATGATTTGAGTTTGTTCAAAGGTATTTAAAGGAATTTGATGAACCATCATTTAAGCGCGTCATGAAATAGGCAGGTTTCATGACTCATTTATACAGTGATTATGCTGACTAAACAAGAAGGGGACTCAATCGATGAAGTACAAAGTGGTCTTATTTGATGCAGATAATACGCTATTTGATTATGACCAGGCTCAAGAAGTTGCGTTCCGGCAAGCTTTCCACGAATTTAATCTTGATTATAGCGATGACTGGTTAGGCAGATACCGGTTGGTTAATGAATCCTTTTGGCGTAGACTGGAGAATGGCACTATTCTGGCAACGGAATTGAGATACAAAAGGTTTGAGACGCTCTTTGAAGACAGACTGCAGGTTGATCCGGTCAGTTTTAGCGAATCGTACCTGGACAAGCTTTCGGAGGGTAGGTTTTTGCTGGAAGGAGCACAGGAAGTCGTGGCAGAATTAGCCCTAAAATACGAGCTCGCCATAGTAACCAACGGCCTGAAGGAAGTTCAACTGCCCCGTTTTCAAGGTTCTCCCCTGAGTAAATTTTTTAAATCCCTGGTTATCTCTGAGGAAGTTGGCTACAAAAAACCGGATGCCGGCATATTCGATTGTGCCTTAAGGGCAATGCAGCATACCGAGCGGTCCAGTGTGATTATGATTGGAGACTCCTTAACATCAGATATTAAGGGTGGTTTCGATTATGGCATTGATACCTGCTGGTATAATCCCAGTGGGGCCGCTAACCAAAGCGGGATCACACCTAATTACGAGATCAAGCACTTGAATGAGCTGTTGGGTATACTCTAAGAGTTTTTGCATTTTACAAAGGTGGTGCGGTGTCAACGAGTGAAAGGAATGGACATTCAGTTTACAAAAGGGACAGCAGAACACTTGGGAGATTGCATAAAAGCGATCGAAAATTCAGCACTAGGTAAGTCCTATTTTCAATCAGAAGAAAGCAGAAAAAATGCTGTGATGGAAGGAATCGATAGCGGAAATCTATATGTAGTTTTATGCGATGGGGAGTGTGCTGGTTTTGCGTATTTTATCCTGGAAGGTGCTTTTCACGCATATCATTACCTGCATCTCATTGCTATCCGAGAAGAATACAGAGGAAAAGGAATAGGAAAGAAATTATTAGGGTTTATAGAAAACATGCTTAATAGGACTAGTGGCAAACTGTTTCTGCTGGTTGGAGATTACAATCCGGGTGCAAAGGTTTTTTACGAAAAACTGGGATATAAGTTTGTAGGAACAATTCCAAGCCTTTATCGTAAAGGGATTAATGAATATTTAATGATGAAGGTATTTGACAGCGAGTGATTGACTAGGCAGTACTCTGATCACTTAATTACTTAATCACAATAAAAGGATGGATAAGCAATGTACGATGCGATCGTTTTCGACTTGGATGGAACGCTGTGGGACGCTTCCAAATCAAGTACCATCGGATGGAATAATGGTTTGAAATCGCTTAATATTGATCGATCAATAACGGTGGATGATATGAAAAGCGTGACTGGGAAACCGATACAGGAATGTTTGCGGATCTTGTTCCCGCGTGAATTAAGTCGACATCCAAGCCTTTTAACTGTTCTGTCGCAGTACGAAGAAGATTCAATCAAGAATAGCGGAGGAGAACTATTCGATCAGCTCCATGGAACCATACAATATTTATCAAAGAAAGTCGATCTATTTTTGGTAAGTAACTGTCAGCAATGGTATCTGGAGGTTTTTCTGGCTTCCTCCGGACTGCAGCAGCATTTTAAAGGTATCAACTGTAATGGGATATCCAATAAGAGCAAGTACGAAATGCTGGTGCAGTTCAAAGAAAACTATCAGTTTAGGAATCCACTGTATGTCGGTGATACCGAAGGGGACGAAATGTCTGCAAAGAAAGCCGGGTATGCTTTTGCCTTTGCGCGCTATGGCTTTGGGCAAGCGAAAGAGCCCGATATTAGCATTAAGTCATTTGCAGATTTGATGGCTGTTATTTAAAGTCTGAAGGCAGGTTTGGGGGGGGCCGTTTTGAACGGCGGGTTAATGAGTCGGTTTATGGGCGGGCTCTTTCGCTTCAGGTGCTTTTTCAACTGCCGGTTTCTAGCGGGCAAGCTTGCGATGTGCCATTGGGCGAAATGCTTCGGAAATGCAGCGTCAGTCGACATGTGGTGAAATACAATCGGCCTTCGTGGCTGCTAATAAAGAAGGTAAATCAGAACCTACTGAGGATACATATGAGAATGAATTAGAAATCTCAGCAGTTACTCTTTTCACACCTACTGATGAAGTGATCAGAATCCTTGGTGAACCGATTGAAAGAATTAGAGACATACAACCATGGTGTTTAAAGTTGAAAATGATAGAATCATTGAGATCCAATATAGGTCTGAACCGGACTGAAGGGGCCGTCATCAATTGAGACAAATTGGGATTACTTCTAAAGCGATTTGTCCAAGATCTGAGGTGCAGAATGAGCGAAATAGATGATTTGATTAACGACATTTCCAGCGTAGCGGGGTTGATAGGAGATTCATTAGAGAATCATTATTTTGGTTTGCAGTAGAGGCAAGTCTCGGATTATGATTGCTCGGTTTGTCCTAAACGGGTTATCTGCGCAGGTAGATGGTAATGATTATGTGAGGTTTTTGATATGGAATTGGTGACGAACAGGCTGATTTTGAGGGAGTTTGAAGCAGACGATTTTTTGTCCGTACATGCATATGCGTCAGAAGTTGATAACGTCAAGTATATGATATGGGGTCCAAATGATGAAAAAGCAACAGAATCGTTTATCAATAATTGCATCCAATGGCAGAACGAATCGCCACGTTTAAAGTATGATTTCGCTGTTACCCTGAAATCCACAGGACAGTTAATAGGCGGATGTGGACTCTATTTGGAGGATGATTCAGCCCAGGCAACGCTGGGATGGATTTTACATATGCAATTTTAGATAGTGAATGGTGCAAGGTGATGAGACAAAATGGAGTATAGATATTGTGAAAGAACTAATTTTGAGGATTTTTCAAGTGGACGAGTTTTTTATCATGGGGCTGGTATTACA
Source organism: Clostridiales bacterium (assembly GCA_036768735.1). Classification (GTDB taxonomy): domain Bacteria; phylum Bacillota; class Clostridia; order DSM-8532; family DSM-8532; genus JAAYGP01. The sequence goes on from DAIPML010000285.1 coordinate 3,443, forward strand.
AATTTTCCGGTAAGATTAGTACAGGAGATATTTAGCCGGTGCTTAAGTTATATTGAAAATAAAGGCGAAGTTTGTATATATGATCCTTGTTGTGGTGGAGGATACTTATTAACTGTTCTTGGCTTTCTGAATCCAGAGCTAATTGGGATGATTATAGGCTCGGACATTAATAAAAGTGTCATTGAAATTGCAGCCAAAAACCTTGGCTTGTTGTTCAAAGAAGGAATTGATGCAAGGATCGGAGAGTTGAGGGAATTACATAATAAGTATAATAAAAGCTCCCACCTGGAAGCTTTAGAGAGTGCTGGCAGGTTTGCAAGTATAATCCAAAAGCGTTCATTAAAAATGAAAGTCAGGACGTTTCAAGCAGATATATTGGCGGACTGCGCATTAATGGATCAAGAATTTAAGGCAGATATTGTTATTACTGATGTACCGTACGGAAATTTGGTTTCGTGGGAAGGGCAAGATAATATGATCGGTGTTTTGCTTAAAAATATTAGGCCGATTCTGAAACGGGATTCAGTTGTTGCAGTGTGTTCTACGAAAAGACAGAAGATAAATGTTGCCAGTTATTTAAGACTGGAAAAGCAGGACGTTGGAAAAAGAAAGTTTGAAATACTCAGAATGGCCGAGAATTAAGGCGTGAATGTGCAATGAGAAACTGCACAAATGAATGTTCCAGCACCCGGTGGTATGTTGGAGGGGGTAAGGGGTTTTGAAAAACAGAGTTCTTCTTTTAATAGTATGCATCATCATATTCAGGAAAGAGTCTCTAAATAAAAAGAATCTATTCCTTTCGATTTTGCTGTCTAACATCGTAACAACATTGCTCGTCGCAGTTATTGAACGGATCATATGCGTAGGTAGATGGTAATGCATCAGGGATAATAGGCCGCCCACGTACATTACTAATGCTATGCATGAAAACCGGATATACAACCGCTCATTGCAGGGATCTGCGATTTCCTGCAGGTTAAAAATCAGAATGCGACAATGTTGGCGTATAATTCATATGTAACAATCACATTTCCTTTTATCATAGCCCATACAGGACAGAATTTTTCTTCAGCAAGCTTTACGGCCTTTT
>DAIPML010000286.1:0-4529 GCA_036768735.1 Clostridiales bacterium
TGTGGAATATATTCCTTCACGGGATTGTATGTCTTTTGAAACCATGTTTCCATATATATCATAGGAATAATCCGTTATAGCCCAGTTGTTTTCATCTTCACCCAGAATACGGGTTTCTTTTAAAATGTTACCACTGTCATCCAACTCATTGATTATTTGACATGTAGTATCTGAATCGTTCTTCCATGTCTTTAAAATGGGAACATGATACCTGCTATAATCATACGAGTAAATCACGGTATTCTCAATGTTTGTAGGGTATCCGTTTAAATCGCGGTTTGCTATAGGTCCTGTGAAATTGGTTAGATTTCCGTATTCATCATACCGGTAGTTTTCTATTTTTTTAATACTTTTTCCTGTTTCAACTCCATTTGCAATATCGTAAATGATTGTTTCCTTTTTCTTCGGAAATTTCTTTTCATCATGCTCAGTAAATGATACTTCAAGATGGTCTGCACCTTTGTCCTCTAAGCTAACCATTTCATGTATCCCGTTATATGTATAGGTTAAGAGGTTACCTGCAAAACCTGTCTTTTTGGTAATATATCGGTAGGTATCTTTTAAATAGTTGTTATCATTTCCTTTATATCCGGTGAAACCATATCCATCGGCTTCATTGATATATGCATAAATTTCCTTGTCCTTCACATCGCAAACGAATCTTTCAATAAAATTGCTTTTTGATTTTGTGAATGATTTTTTAATCAGCTCCTTTTTCTCGAAAATCTTTCTGTATTGCAGACTTCCGTTATCGGCCAGTCCTTTTGTAAAAGTATTATATGTATACTGCTTTAGTTGGTATCAATTTCATGTGTGAAAATCGAATTTATATGGTATATTTTTCATATCCGCTCATTCCTATGCTATCGGTTTCAAAGATGACATGCTACAGCCATAGACATATTAAGGGGAATATCATGTTGGTTCCCATATATATTCTCCATCTTTGTTTATATATCCTTCTGCCATATTCATTCTTCTATAGTCAAGAAAGCGAACCCTTGCAATTCCATCTTTAAAAGGCTCAACATTATCAAATTGCGGTTGAATTACCAAATCTCCATTTTTGTTGATATATCCCCATTTTGATTGCTCCGGATTTTTAGGATCCGGTAGTTTAACCGCTGCCAAACCCTCACTGAAAGGTTCTACTTCTTCAAAAATAGGTTCAATGATTATATTTTCATCAATATCAATATAACCAAACCTTGTTATTCCATCTTCACATTTTATTCCAACCCCGAATAACCCTTCTGAATATTCTACTGCTCCATAATATTTGGGTTTAATTGCAAATTCACCTTCTTTATTTATATATCCCCAAAAAAGTTCTTGTAGTTCCTCTTTTCTATACATAACTGGTGCATATCCATTTTGAAAATTTCCCGCTGAATAAAAAATAGGCTCAATAACAAATTCTCCAGAAGAATCAATGTAACCGTATGGTTCAAGATTATTCACTCGTGCAAAGGCAAGACCTTCGTGAAAATCTCCCGAAGAGACAAATTTCTCTTCTATAACCATGTTGAATTCTGTATCTATATATCCATACCTTTCATTAGTTGTTACTTGAGCCAGACTTTCAGAAAAACCTCGTATAAACTTATATATTGGTTCTTTAAGAATTTTTCCTTCAGTATTTATGTACCCAATAATATAATTAAATGGTTTATATGGATCTTCGCCTCTACTGACTCCATAATCTGCTATTCCGTTATAGAAACCTCCTGCATAATCATACTGAGGGTCTAAAATAAATTCTCCATTTCGATTTATATATCCAGCTAAACCATTTACATATACTACTGCTAATCCTTCATAAAAATCCTGTGCATCATCAAATTGAGGTTTAATTTTAATTTCTCCGTTACTATCTATATAGCCATACTTACCATTTTTATAAATTGGATATAATATACCATTTGTTCCCGATTCCTTTATTGGATGGATATCTGCCTTACATGATGATACTAAACTAACAAAAGTAATCATCAATAATAAACAAGCAATTTTTTTCATTTATCATTCCTCCGATATTTATCTGTTTCTCCAAATCTTTGATCCCAATTCAAAAAACTGGGGTTCTCCTGTTCGCCAAGCATCCCAAACCATTCTAATATCATTATCTGATACACGCTGATTAAGTAACATCATATCGTTATCATCTACCTTAATCGGATAGCTTTTTCCGTTATAATATACAGTATCGAACCTTGGAGCATAATATCCATCTCTATACCACGCATTATATGCATCACCGATGCCTAAAACATGTCCAAATTCATGAGCTGCCATTTGTTTATAATCATCTATTGTGTATACATTATTTTTATATCTATTATATAGATGAACTGCTCCTGGGTTGCTAATAGACCAGCTTGTTCGATCTTCTTCCGTTAGAAAATATTTAGCGGCTGCTTCCATCGGAGATTCTATTAGTAGTTCTGAGTCAAGAATCCACGATGAGACATAACTCGTTGTAATATTACTACCTTTGTTATGTGCAGTTATACCAAGGGTTCTCTGTTTATCTCCCTCATATGATAAATACGGATTGAGTGAATTGTTTTGGTTATAGCTATTTGAATATATTGTTGTGTTAACGTTCAATTTTTGACCATATACTTCATATTCACCTTTCCAATTGGATTCAATCCCTTCTTTTATTATTTCTGCGTATGTTGTACCACGAGGCAACTTTTTAGTGTTTCCAGTGTTAGTAATGTAGTATTGCTCTGTTCCTGGGAAAATTTCATCTGACCCACCAGAAAACGATATATATGCTTTGATATTTAGATCATTTCCGGCTCTTGTAACCTTAACAGGTGCATTATTCATGTCAGACTGTATATTTACCATTGGTGTTCCATTTTCATTCCACCAGCTGATAGTGTCATCAACTCCGGCTAATTCAGCCATGTGGCGAACTCCCACTTGGAGACGTCCATCTATTGCTGTAAACGGAGATCCATCACTGGCTACACCGACACCATTAACCATTGCTTTTGTATCATATGCTATCTTTTGCCATCTCTCAGTATCTCTGTTCTGAAGCTCAATTGCAGCAACGCCGGTATTACTATCCCATTTAACCTTACCATCAAGTGCTGTTACAATATCTCTAAGATTACCCGTTGTTACACCATTAAAGACCTTTGCATTACCTATACTAATATTGTTTATTGTAACATTTGAACTTATTGCATTTGAATTTCCCGCCTTACTGCTTTCTATTAATGCTTCTGCGTATGCCTCTGCTTTGGTCTTAGCACTATCCTCAACATCATTGGTATTTATTCCTGCAGCATTTTTACCAAATGCTACCGCAACAGATAAATCCGATACTTGCTTTTTTAGCACCTGACCATAATCATTGTTAGGATTCTCTTGTGCTTTTCCCATTGTTACGGAAAGCTTGTACCCCTCCCAAGTTCCAGCATCATCACCACTCTTCTTTACAAGATGCTCTACTGTTTCATTTCCCTTTTCAAGCGTCGCTAGTTCTGCTCTAAGCCGTTCTGCATTAGAGTGGGCAGCATCCTGCACATTCTTCCTTTGTTGTGCGGTCAGGTTGACGTTTTTCTCTGCGTTCCACCATGTTTCTTTGTTTGTATCAATAAGTTTTATTAATACCTCAATCTTTTTCGAACTATGCCCACTTGGATCTATAAACCTTATAGGATTATTGTAGCAATATGTATATAAGTTAAGGCTTAATGGGTTATTGTCTTCTCCCCAATAGCTGTCCTCGGAAATAAATCTGCCGGTGTAAGGATCGTAATATCTGGCTCTTAGGTAATATAGTCCTGTTTCGTTGTCAAGGTACTCACCTGCATAGCGTATGGAGCATGCAGCTGTTTCTATTGTAAGGGTGGGGCTTCCGAAGATGTCATAATCGTATTGGTTTTGGATTTCTCCTTCTTGGGTAACGGTCTGCACTGTGTCACCGTGACCGTTGAACAGGAAGTATGAGAAAACAGGTTCATTGCTATCGTTACCGTTATTACCGTTGCTATACTGTGCAATATAGTTTATGCCACGCACATATCTTGTTTGAACTTCACCTGTGTCATCGGTTTCAAGGAGCACATGCTGCCTGTCGTACAGGAAGCTTGTGGTTTTGGGTGAGTAACTATTATCGGAGCTTTTAACAACCTTTTGTGTACGTAAATCATCCCCGTTATAGGTGTAATATATGCTTGTGCGGATTCCGTCTTCTATCTTTTCAACAGCTTTCAGTCTGTTGAAGCCATCAAAGGTGTTGTTTGTCCTCTCTATAAGGGCATCCGGGGCTGTGGGTTGGTTTTCACCATGTACGCTTCCCCTTAAGGACTTTTTAAGGGTTCCGCCTGTGGGGCGTAAGTAGCTTATACTTGTGGCAAGCTCATTTCCATTTTCGTCATAGAGGTATTCGGTTGTCTTTTCCAAGAGAACCTTGTTGTTACCATCACTCATTTCCTCCACGAGCTTTAAAAGTTCATTCGTGTTGGAATAGAAATACCTGCTTGTCTTTATAATATATTCTATAT
>DAIPML010000287.1:0-4510 GCA_036768735.1 Clostridiales bacterium
TCATAAAACTTGCAAATAAGTTTTGCTATTTTGCTCTCTTTTTGTGAAAGCCATTTTAATATCTTTTGTTTGTTTCTCATATGCAATCCTTTCTGCAATGGGTTTTGCTTGCTATATGAAATTTAATTTATAATTTTGATAATTTTGGTGCTTTATCTATCTACAACATTCCCTGAACTGAATATGTGATCAACAATAAGTAATCAGTAATCTTTAAGCTTTAGTTATAAAGCTTCAGTTCACAATGATGTTGCTTATTTTTTCACCTGTTCTTTGAAACATATATGGTTTGCAGCTGTCAGGTTATCTTTTTTCTGTATTCAATAGGTGTCATACCTGTTATTTTTTTAAACGTTTCATTAAACCTCTGTTGGTTCGCATATCCTACACTCAAAGCAATGTCGCTTGCTTTTTCGTCAGTTTGCACCAGCAACTCTTTCGCCCTGTCTATTCTTGTTTTTATAAGGAAACTTATTGGCGAAAAACCTATCTCCCTTTTGAAAATCCGAGTAAAATAGCTTGGGCTTAAAAAAACATAACCACATATGTCATTAAGGTTTATATCTCTTTCAAAATGATCCTTAATATATTGAACCGCAATATGTACAAGCTCCTTTTGTTTTGGGTTATCGTCCGTAATGCTTCGTTCCCATTCCAGCTTAAGTGTTCTGGATATCATAACAAAAAGCTCAAGAATCAGAAGATGTACCAAAAATCCGCTTCCGAATTTTTCTTCAGCCTGCTCAACAACAATGCGGTTCAATAGTGTAATAATATCATTCTTCTGGTTTACTTTTAGCTTAAAAAAAGGTCCGGTATGGTTTCCTGTAAAAAAATTAATAAAATCCTCCAAGGATATATCAGAAGGATACAACCCCCCCTTTTTATTTACTGCTGCAAAAGAAAAATGCAGTACAATAAATTCACAGGTGCTGTTATCGGGAACTTTCAGTGTATGACCTTTATCGGGCTTTATTATTATTATATCGTTCGGCCCCAGTGTAGTTTTTATTCCCTCAATTTCAAATGTGGATATACCTTTTTTTGCATATACCATCTCATAATGGCTGTGTTGGCTTTCCGGTTGAGACCAATCCTCATCATAGTGGCGGTTAATGGAATTAATAACTACCGGTAAATAACCGGAATTATCCAAAAATTCTTTCCATGTTTTTGGAAATAATTCAGTATCCATGAGCCCATTCCCCTTTCTTATGCTTGATCTCTAAATACAACCGATTCTATGTTCAACCAGCTCGCTTTCAAACAATTATAGCATATGATTTTATTATAGTCGAATAAGGTAATGAAAATATGATTAGGCTTCTTGAGCGCAAAAGGGGTTCGGCTTTTTACCGAACCCCTTAATAAGTTTTTAATTTTTTTTTACATCATGCCCGGCATTCCGCCGCCCATTCCGCCGCCCATAGGCATTGGTGGTTCTTTTTCAGGAATGTCTGCGACAAGTCCTTCGGTTGTCAACACCAAAGAGGCAACTGAAGCAGCATTTTGCAATGCAAAACGGGTAACCTTTGCAGGGTCAACAATACCGGTTTCAACCATATTCACAAACTTTTCAGACAGAACATCAAATCCTACTCCGGCATCATTGCTCTTCATCTTATCAACAACAACTGATCCTTCAAGACCTGCATTATCTACAATCTGGCGAATCGGCTCTTCAAGAGCTTTTTCAATGATCTTCGCGCCTGTTCTTTCATCCCCGGATAATACTTTAACAACTTCTGCTACTTTAGAAATAACATTGATAAATGCTGTTCCTCCACCAGCTACAATACCCTCTTCAACAGCAGCGCGGGTAGCAGCCAGAGCATCTTCAATTCTTAATTTCTTTTCCTTCATTTCGGTTTCAGTAGCAGCTCCAACTTGAATTACAGCTACACCACCGGAAAGCTTTGCCAGTCTCTCTTGAAGCTTTTCACGATCAAAGTCTGAAGTGGTTTCTTCTATCTGAGATTTAATTGAAGCAATTCTATCCTTAATTGCTTTTTGATCACCGCCACCATCAACAATAATTGTGTTTTCTTTCTGAATAACAACCTTAGATGCACGTCCGAGTTGATCCATTGTGGTTTCTTTTAAGTCAAGACCAAGCTCTTCGGTGATAACTTCACCACCTGTTAAAATGGCAATGTCACGAAGCATTTCTTTTCTTCTGTCGCCAAAGCCCGGAGCTTTAACGGCTACACACATAAATGTTCCTCTTAATTTATTAAGAACCAATGTTGCTAAGGCTTCACCTTCAACGTCCTCGGCAATTATAAGTAATTTTTTGCCCTGTTGTACGATTTGCTCAAGGATCGGAAGAATTTCTTGGATGTTCGTCAGCTTTTTATCGGTAATAAGCAGGTATGGGTCATCTAATACAGCTTCCATTTTATCGGTGTCGGTTACCATATATGAAGACACATAACCGCGATCAAACTGCATACCTTCAACTACTTCAAGGCTGGTTCCCATGGTTTTTGATTCTTCAACAGTAATAACGCCGTCATGAGTTACTTTATCCATAGCATCAGCAATTAAGGTTCCGATTTCTTCATCGTTAGCGGAAATGGATGCAACTCTTGCTATATCTTCCTTTCCCTTAACCTTTCGGCTGATTTCTTCAATTCCCTTAACAGCAGCATCAACAGCTTTACTTATTCCTCTTTTTAATATCATGGGGTTTGCGCCTGCTGCAACATTTTTTAATCCTTCACGGATAATAGCCTGTGCAAGAAGGGTTGCTGTAGTTGTACCGTCACCTGCAACGTCGTTTGTTTTTGTTGCAACTTCTTTAACCAGTTGAGCGCCCATGTTTTCAAATGCATCTTCAAGTTCAATTTCTTTTGCAATGGTTACACCATCGTTTGTGATTAGTGGAGATCCGAATTTCTTGTCCAAAACTATATTTCTTCCCTTTGGACCTAATGTAACTTTAACTGTGTCAGCCAATTTGTTGACACCTATTTCCAAGGCTTTTCTGGCCTCTTCACTAAAAATAATCTGTTTTGCCATTCTTATTCCCTCCTTATTCTACGATAGCAAGGATATCATTTTGTTTCAAAATGGTGTATTCAATCCCATCCATTTTTACTTCAGTCCCTGCATACTTGCTAATAAGCACTCTGTTGCCTACATTTACTTCCATTTTAACTTCTTCTGTACCAGGACCTACTGCTACAACTTCGGCGACCTGTGGCTTTTCCTTAGCAGAACCTGGAAGGACTATTCCGCTTTTTGTAGTTTCTTCTGCTTCAATCATTTTAACTACTACTCTGTCAGCTAAAGGTTTAATATTCATAATATACCCTCCTTATCAATTTCCGACCTTGCCGGTATTGTTTTGTCAAAATGTTAGCACTCGATGTTGTCGAGTGCTAATACAATATTAAATAAAATTTGGTTTTGAGGCAAACATATTAGCACCATATATTCGACCATAAACCGCCTTTATATATGATTACCTTTGATTCCCTCATTTATACTCGGTTTTCCTTATTATATCTTTATTTTCTGTTTTCAGTGCTGGAACGCACCACAAGCCTTTGCCCATTATACGCGGGCACTTAAGCACCATACCCTGTTTTTCGCAGCTCTACTTTAGGGCTATGCACCCCTGTGAAAATACGTTATATGTTTTGTGTGCAGAGGTGGTTTGTTTATCAAATGCTCGCAGCACGAAGTGCGCAATAAAAAAGTAAAAGCGTTATGGTCATTTCACAAGAAAAACGTGCACAATTAGCGCAAGAGTTCAGTGAGCGAGTTGTATTGTACGGTACGACCTGCTACTTGCCGTTAATATTGTAGACTTCCATTAACCCATGCATTGTAAGCAAACAATTTACTTCATCCACGCATTTACACCTTGAAGCTATCAACCTTGAAAGTCCGCCGGTGGCAATAACCTTAATGTTTTCTTCCCGCATTTCTTTTTTTATTTCCTCAACAAGGTATTCCACTTGCCCTACATATCCGTAAAACATGCCAGATTGCATACTCGTAACGATATTTCGTCCGATAACCCTTTTAGGCTCCATGAGCTCTACCCTCGGAAGCTTTGATGCTTTTTCAAACAAAGCTTCAGCCGATATTTTAATTCCCGGACAAATAATACCTCCTAAATAGTCCTTGTTGCTGTTTATAGCACAAAAAGTTGTAGCTGTTCCAAAATCAACGATAATCAAGGGGCTGCCGTAAAGCTTTATCGCTCCCACTGTATTAACGATCTTATCCGCTCCCACTTCCCTCGGGTTTTCATACTTGATATTTATTCCTGTTTTTGTACCGGGACCGACTAAAAGCGGTTCTCTTTTAAAATACTTTTTAACAGCGTTTACAAGAGAGTGTGTGATAGTTGGAACGACAGTACAGATGATAACATCCTTTATTAATCTATAATCTTCATTGGCATGTTGAAACAATGATAAAAACGTCATCCCTATTTCATCAGATGTTTTCTGACAGTCTGTTGAAATACGCCAATGATACTTAAGCTCGTTCTCCA
>DAIPML010000288.1:0-4479 GCA_036768735.1 Clostridiales bacterium
TCATAACCTCCGCAGTGATGGAATTTTACAAAGAGGCGACCAAAATCGTTGTCAGTATAGATTACAGCTCACTTGTTAAAATAAGGCAGGAAGCATTATCTACACAGGAAAAACTGAGTGTAGAACAAGTGGAGGATGAAGCGTTTCCTGTTTTGAAAGGTGTGGCGGCCCCTGATGCTGAAAGTATGTCCTCTTCGGCTGTAGAAGGTGTGGTAGCTCCTGCCCTTGAAGACATGGCTGCTCCTGATATTAAAGATGAGACTACTCCTGTGATTAAGGATGTAGTTGTTCCTGTTTTTGATAGGGGGGCTGTCCTCACAATCGAAGATACGGTTATCCCAGTTCTTAAAGATAAAGCAGTTCCTATTTCACATGAAACTGATAAAAAATCTATTATAAATAAACCTGAGCTGGTATCCGACCCATGGGAAAACTTTAATAATTCAATATGCGACACAGAAAAACAAGCGCTAATAATACTGCTTTCAGATAAACAAGATATCAAGCAATTTGCAGACGACAACGGTATTATGCTTGAAGTTTTAATTGATGGAATAAATGAAAAAGCAATAGATTTCATAGGTGATAATATTTTAGACGAAAATTTCAATGTCTATGATGACTACATGGAAAAAGTAAAGAAAATGGTGGATGAATATGAGTAACGTTGTACCAACCCGAATAGCAAACATTTTAATCAATGCGTTAAAAGGTGGAGTTGTACCTAGGGTAGGACTTGAGTATATTACCGTAGGGCGCGCACAGGAAATCTCTGCGATATTACATGATATCGAAATGATTGAGCAGGGTAGTGCATCATTTCGGTTTATTGTAGGTAAGTACGGCAGCGGTAAGAGCTTTTTGCTTCAAACTATACGAAACTATGCAACAGCCAAAGGCTTTGTAGTTGTGGATGCAGACCTTTCTCCCGAACGACGATTTGCAGGAACCAAAGGACAAGGGCTTGCTACCTATAAGGAGCTTATCCATAACATTTCTACAAAATCAAAGCCTGATGGTGGTGCTTTACCACTAATTTTAGAAAAATGGATTTCCGGTATTCAAGTCACTGTTAAAAGCCAGTGTGATGCGGTCGGTGAAGAATTTGATGCTTTGGTGGAAAAACAGATTTATGCGGTTGCGAGCTCCCTTGAAGGCATGGTCAATGGCTTTGAATTTGCAAAAGCAGTGCTGACCTATTTCCGGGCATACAAGCAGGATGATTCAGCCTTAAAGTCCAACGTTTTAAAATGGTTTAGAGGTGAATACTCCTCCAAGAAAGAGGCAAAAGAAGAGTTAGGCATCAATTTTATTGTTACAGATGAAAGCTGGTATGACTTTTTAAAAATATTTGCAGCTTTTTTGGTGGGTGCAGGATACAAAGGCATGTTGGTTGTAATTGATGAACTCGTAAACATATTTAAAATTCCTAATTCAATAACTCGCGCCAACAATTATGAAAAAATTCTGACTATGTATAATGATGTTTTGCAGGGTAAAGCAAAGCATATCGGCTTTTTAATGGGTGGCACGCCTCAGTGCATTGAAGATAAATATAAAGGTATCTTCAGCTATGAAGCCTTGCGCTCCCGATTAGCCGAGGGTCACTTTGCAACAGCGGAAATAAAGGACCTTTCCGCTCCAATTATCCGTCTGCAGATGCTGTCGCAAGAAGAGATGTATATTTTAGTGGAAAAGCTTTTGCATATCCACGCACGGCTTTATAATTATAAACCGCTATTGAGCCATGAAGATTTGATTTACTTTTTAAGTATCGAATATAACCGTGTGGGTGCGCAGACCCATATCACACCCCGTGAGATTATTCGTGATTTTATCGAGCTTATTAATATATTGCACCAAAACCCAGGGAAAAGTGTTTCTGAAATTATGGGTGATAACAGCTTTGAAATGGCAAAGGGTGGTATTACTGATGAGCAAATACACAGTGAATTTCAAGAGTTTGAGATATGATTGAGATATGATAGGAGAAAATAATTATGGATGTTTTCTACCGTCTTGCTCCATTTATACAGGATTTTATATATCAAAACAAGTGGGAGGAGCTTCGTGGCAATCAAGTTGCCGCCTGCGAAGTGATTTTTGACAGCGATGATAACTTACTGCTTTCCTCCGGTACTGCCACCGGTAAAACTGAAGCTGCTTTCCTTCCGGTGCTGACTGAGCTATATAACAATCCTTCAAGGTCCGTGGGTGTAATGTATATTTCACCTCTGAAAGCCCTTATCAATGACCAGTTCAAGAGGCTGGAGCTTTTGCTTTTGGACAGTCATATTCCCGTATGCAAATGGCACGGAGATGCGTCTGTCACGCAAAAAAATAAGCTTATAAAAAATCCGGAAGGAATAATTCAAATAACACCGGAGTCATTGGAGAGCCTAATTACAAACAAACGCGGAGCTTGTCTTTCCATGTTCTCCGATTTGCGGTTTATCATTATCGATGAAGTTCATTATTTTATGCGTGATGTGCGTGGCATTCAGCTTCTGTGCGTATTGGAACGATTACAGCAGCTAACCGGGGTTACACCAAGGAGGATTGGGCTTTCCGCAACGCTGGGTGATATTTCCCTTGCGCAAAACTGGCTAAACACAGGCACAGGAAGGAGTTGCGCAGCACCCATTACAGAAGAAGGTAAAAAGCGTGTGGGCTTGCATATTGAACGCTTTGTTAATTATGCTGATGACCGTGATATGGTAGAAAGAGATGGAAGCGGAAATGTAACAAAAGTCAGTACCGGCGGCGATATGGGGGACAGAGAGCATTATGAATATTTATTTAAGAACACTCTGGACAAGAAAACAATTATCTTCACCAACAGCCGCGAGGAAACAGAATTTGTGATTGCTCATTTGCGTGAAATTGCACTCAAAAATAAGGCTCCTGATGTGTATCGTGTCCATCATGGCAATGTATCAGCACTTATCAGAGAAAACACCGAAGACGAAATGAAATCTGCAGATGAAAAAATCGTCACCGGTGCCACAGTAACTTTGGAATTAGGAATTGATATTGGATCACTTGATCAAGCGGTGCAAGTTGGCGCACCCCTAAATGTTTCAAGCTTCGCGCAGAGGTTGGGAAGGTGCGGGCGGCGTGGACAAATTCCTCAGCTGCTCTTTACGTTTGTTGAAAGTATAAAAATAAATTCAGCGGATATTTTAGGTCCTATTAACTGGGAATTCATTCGTACCATAGCGATAATTGAACTGTATATTAAAGACCATTGGATGGAACCGATTCCACCCCAAAACTTTCCATATAATCTTTTGTACCATCAAACAATGAGCATGCTAAAAAGCAATGGAGAAATGTCACCTGCAGGGCTTGCTCAGGCTATATTATCTTTGGGCAGCTTTAAAAACATTCCGAAGGAGGATTACAAGGAGTTATTAATACACTTAATAAACATAGAACAATTACAGCAAACCGAGCATGGGGGCTTGGTTATTGGAAGAGAGGGCGAAAAAATAGTTAACAGCCATAAATTCCTCACAGTATTTATGGCACCGGAATATCTGCTGGTGAAAGACGAAAACCGCACCATAGGAACAGTTGATAAGGTTTATCCAGTGGGTGTGCGCTTTGCGCTGGCAGGGCTTACCTGGGAAACAATAGATGTGAATGTAAAATCAAAGGTCATCTTTGTTAAGCGCGTACCCGGAATATCGGTTGTGGACTGGGATGTTGATTTTGCCGTTGAGCTTCATACTGTTCTTGTACAAAAGATACGTAGTGTTTTGAAGTCCGATGAGGTCTATCCGTATTTGAGCGAACGATGCAAAGAGCGACTAAACGAAATCAGATATATTGCAAGGGGCAGCGGAATTTTAGACAGTTTGGTTACTCCATTATCTGATACAAAATATGCAATATTCCCTTGGGTGGGCACAAGACAACTTATGACGTTGAATTATGCTTTACGACAGCGTAAACTCAAAAGCAAATTGCCATGGATGACTTGCGTTTATCTGGAAGTCAACTCTAACAACGGGAAAGAAGGAGTTGAAAATATAATTTCAGATATTTTACATTCAAATCTCGACTTATACAGCTTACCCTTGCCTGAAAAAGTGCAAATAGAGGGCAAATACAATGAGTTTATCCCTTTAAATCTGTTAAGGAAGCAGTTTATTGAGGATTACCTGGATTTCGAAGGCCTTAAAAGCGATATATTAAACACAAAAGGGGTGAAATAGTGAATTTTCACCCTTCTCCCCAAGAGTCATCAAGGCGGGTTTCATACTTTCCGTCTCTATCCAGATCATAGTGTAACGCTCCTTCGGAGTCGATCATTGCTTCAAAAACCCCGTCACCATCATAGTCAATAAAACGGTTGCCGTTTTCATCCACCTTTGTTCTGTCACCCATGGGAATGAGATTTCCGTTGGTATCCATGTAACTGTCATATTCTCCATCATTATCCGTATCAAGATACATGTTTCCATCTTCATCATA
>DAIPML010000289.1:0-4476 GCA_036768735.1 Clostridiales bacterium
ACATATCGAAAAAGAAGATATCGGCTACCAACCTATTAAATCCAGTAAATCATGAGTAATTATTTCTCATAGTAAGAACATGGATATTGTTGAGCAAATAAAGACAATGCTAGATTTAGCTGATTTAGAATATGATATAGCACAAGATGAGGAAACTACAGCAATACCTGTTCCCGATAAAGTTCTTTCTGCAATGAAGAGATGTAATTCAGCAGTTATTTGTGTGACAGCAGACGAAAATGAGAAATTGGATAGCGGTACTTATGGCATAAATCAGAATGTACTTATTGAGATCGGTTCGGCTTTTGTTTTATATGATAAAAGAGTTATTCTCATATGGGACAAACGCCTACTGGTACCCTCAAATCTACAAGGATTATATCGCTGTGAATTTGCAGGTAATGAGCTTTCATGGAGTTCTGGTATGAAACTGATGAAAGCAGTAAGTCAGTTTAGAGCAAAAACCGCCAACACATAACAACACACTCAGCGCAAGGGGCACAGCAGGCAGCAAGGCTCCGGAGGTATCATCAGGAGGTCATCCTGCCCACATGTCTCAGCCTAACCGAGTCAGTCACCGCATTAGCCCGCGAAGTCTCGCTGGGCATGAGCGGCTTGTAAGGCTGAGCCACGTCGCGAGTGCAAACCGTTATACGCCACCGAAAGCGAAGACCGCCACATCGTGTGGCGGAAATAAAAAATAAAGCTTCGAAGGAAGATTCATATTTGTTTAAAATTATAAATTAATGGTATTTATACAATCATAATAAAAAGTAGAAATTTGCGGAGGTATCGAATATGAAGGCGATTTTGGTTTTTATTGATGGAACGACTTGCGACATGAGACATCGCATACCAGTACAGGGAACGGCTGAGTTTTTCTCTGATGAAAATATTATGAAGGACATACCAACAGTCGGAAGTGTTGAATGTATGAGTGAATTGGCGCAGAATTATCATTTGGTATATATAGGAGCAAGGCCAGCAGAATATAATGAAGTAACAGCTAAATGGTACATAGCAAAAGGGTTTCCTGATGGTGAAGTATATTGCGGTAAGAATCAAACTGAAAGAATGAATATTGTGAAAGAGTTGAAAAAGAAATATGAATTCCACGCAGGTATAGGTGACCGTTGGGATGATAATGAACTTCACTTGGAATTAGGAGCTAATAGTTTTATATTGCAAGAATGGACGCCAAATTGGAGTACCGTGAGAAAATATATATAATCCAAACCCCAAAAATTAAATTTGTAGCTAAGTTATTTCGCATTCTAAATATATTGAGTAACTTGAGAATAAGATTTGAGGGTGCGACATCCTGTCGCACTCTGAATAACGGGGCTTTCGACGGCGCATAACAACGCATTTGCATAAAGGGCAAAGCAGACAGAAGGGCTATGTGAGTAGAGCAAGATGTCATTTCTGCCCACACCCGCCCGCTAACCGAGTCGGTCGCCGCATTAGCCCACCCAGAGGGACCTGGGCATAAGTGGCTCCCTGTAAGCGGGTGAGCGTCGCAAATACCAACGTTATATGCAATAGCCCTAGAAAGTGAGGAAATCAGCATGCAATATGAAATTATAAAAAACATACCTGATCATGCGGAGATACAGGCTAAAATAACGCACAACTTATGGCCAGAATTTATGCTACATGATCCAGTATCAAATGCAAATTGGGGTAAACTATTTGAACTTTTTCCTGAATACCAGTTTTCTCTGAAGTCAAATGATAAAATAATTGGTATCGCTAATTGTTTACCGTTTTTTTGGGATGAGACATTTGAGGGATTGCCTGAAGAAGGATGGGATTGGGTATTTAAGAAAGGAATCAATGACAAAATAAATGACATTAAAGCAAATGTGTTAAATGGTCTTCAGATTGCTGTCAATAAAGAATGTCAAGGCAGTGGAATAAGTTCGATAATATTAAAAGAGATGATTTCAGTTGCTCGTGATAATGACCTTAAATACATAACTATACCTGTTAGACCAAGTTTAAAAAGTAAATATCCATTAATACCAATAGACAATTATTTAAAATGGAAGAGAGAAGATGGCCTACCATATGACCCCTGGTTAAGGGTTCATATTAGAATGGGAGGAAAAATAATAAAACCTTGCCATAAAGCAATGTATATACCAGGAACTGTTGTTGAATGGGAAGAATGGACAGGTGTGAAATTTTATGAAACAGGTGATTACATAATTCAAGGAGCATTAGAACTTGTAAAAATAAATATTGAAAAAGACATTGGAGAGTATGTAGAGCCAAATGTTTGGGTATTACACGAGGTGTGATTAAATAGATCGGGCTACTGCGTATAACATAGGATTTCCAGCTTCACTATCGTTTCGCCCAAATTCTAAAGTATAAAGGCGGTCGTCCTAAGACTAGTGAATTTCGGAAATCCCTGAAACGTTATACGCCATCGAAAGCGGAGGATGCCACATCGTGTGGCGGAAATGAAAAGTAAGTCTTCGAACACAAGAAACATAAATATAGAATTCTATCCAATTGAAAAGCAACGACTGTACAGCCTAATACTTGAGGTTGATAAAATAAAAAATTTCAAGAAAGGCTTATAATAGTTAAAATTCCCGTTGACATTGTAACTACAAATGCGTTACAATGTTATAAAAAGTAATTCGGTAATATGTCAAGAGGGTGATTGAAAAAAAGTTAAAAAATTTTTAGTGGAGAGCAATAAAAAAGAGTATAGCAAAGCTAACCTTATCCAAAATGGAAAGGGAAATACTTGAAAATATGGAAACAGGTCAATTTTCTACGTTATGTCAACCTCTCCTTTCCGGGCGGATGGATTGTAAAGCTTTTCTTCGCGCAGCAGAGCGAAGATCAACCTTACGGCCTTACGGGCAGTGAGCACCAAAGCCCGCTTATGGTGATGGGTCTTACTTTCCTTAAACTTGCGAGAATAAAACGCTGTATACTCTGGGAGGTACTTTCTAAGCTGTTCAGCTGCCTGAACAAAATAGTACCGTAGGTACACGTTACCGGTCTTCTTGATATAGGTATCATCGGCGACAAAGTCAGCTGATTGATATTCCGACCAGTATAATCCAGTGAATTTTGCAAGAGCACTATCATTATCGAACCTTGAAATCCCGCCGATTTCGGATATTAACCCTGCGGCTATCACAGGGCCAATGCCTTTAATCGAAGTCAGGCAAAGATACTCGTTTTTGAAGAAGGGCAGTTCGATCTCTATTGCCTTTTCCACAGCCTTCTTCTGCTTTTCAAGTGCCTTCATGTTTTCCAAACAGGATCTGAGCACAAAGTTAAGGGAATTATCAACAGAAGAATTTAGGCGATAGGATTTACGAGCAGCTTCTTTTAGAGCAGATGCAGTGGCTTTTGGATCATCAAAATGCTTTTTGCCATGTTCCATAATAAAATCAATGAGGTCGTCGAGCGATCGAGTCGCAATATCCTCTACTGTCAGATACTCCTGGAACAATTCAGTGGCAACTGCACCAAAATTGTTGGAAAATACTTTTTCCTGGCATAGCCCGCTGAATTTCAGAAACAGATTGCTTAAGAAATAGGACTTCTCCCGTACTATGTTATCCACAATATGAAAGCGGTGACGGGTAAGCCTTTGAAGCGCAAGATACCTGAAATCCACAGGACATGACTTGGGAAGTCTACCGAATCTAAGCCTTTCCGCAATAGTATTTGCATCCACATAATCGTTTTTCGGCAGGTTTCCTAGTGACTCTTTGAACCTTTCGATGATTTTGGGGTTAAAGCAAATGATATTGGGATGATAGGGCTTAAGGGTCGGAGAATCGGCCAGAAGGTGCTGTATATGCCATCCGTATACAGAAGTGGACTCAAAGCCAATAAATACCGTAGAAACGTCTAAACGCTTGCAACAGTCTTCTATAGCTTCTATAAGGACTTGGCTGCCATATAGATCGTTGGTGGCAGCAAAGGGTTTTGTGGCTACAACACCTTCTTGGTCGATAATGGATACTTTAAAATCTTTGAGTGATAGATCTAAACCAACATATAGCTTGTTCATCTTGTTACACCTCCTTCCCATAGGGGAATGATGAAAGATAGTTGAGATAACCCCAGCAACCAGGTTATGTAACAGCCTCGCGCTATGAGCTCTTAGCAGTACAAGTTTCGGTCTCCTGCTGCGTGAGAACCTGTACTACGACAAAGCAGAATTCGTGTTAGATACGGCAAACCTGGTGTGAGAACCACACTTTTAGAGCAGTCGAGCTGCAAGGAGAATAAAGCTTGTCCCAGACCACCTTACGGTATATATCATGCTACGAGTTATCTCAGGTGTAAAGCATTATTTTAACAACCACTAAGGAACTACTCCTGAACCTCTTGCTATATGATGGTGATGCTATCTGATATGACGTGTGTTTTGGAACTATTGCTTTTGATATGACTGATATAATTTCCAGCTACTTTATACCAGTTGTATTGATGTGT
>DAIPML010000290.1:0-4460 GCA_036768735.1 Clostridiales bacterium
GTTGCATGGGCGAGCAGCAAACGAAGTTTGCGACCAGCCATTTCAACGAGGCGGGTCGTAGGCTCTGCCTACTGCTCGCCTATGCATCCTATGCGGGAGTAGAGGATTTTACTTGCAAAATCCAGCTAGCCCGGAGCGTACCTAAGGAGCGTACCAACCGGAACGCTCCCCCAGGAAGGATAACCCCAGCCACTGGAACGCTCCCCCAAGAAGGATAACCCCAGTTACTGGAACGCTGCGATTGAGCGACCCGTAATTATTTGACTCGCTGCCTGTTGTGTGAAATATGCACCCGCCACCAGGCATTTTTCAACTAAAACGGTTGAAAATATGCGAAGAGGTGGGGGACATCTAAGCCTCGTTATAAACACCTCGAAAGGAAATTTTTCGTATGTAGATAAATTTACTTAACAATACAATGAGCAAAAAGGAGGAAATTTCATGGTTTACGTAATGATGGCAGATGGATTTGAGGAAATAGAAGCTTTAGCTGTTGTGGATGTGCTGAGAAGAGCTGGGATTGACGTTTTTACAGTATCTATAACTAATAAAAACACAGTTACCGGAGCACATAAAATACAGGTCATAGCGGATTTAACTATTAAGGAAGCAGCCTTGGAGGATGCTGATATGATTGTCCTTCCCGGTGGTATGCCAGGTGCTCAAAATTTATATGATAACCCTGTTCTTGAAGAAGCACTTGAAAAACGGGTCAAAAACAACAAATGGATTGCAGCTATTTGTGCCGCACCATTTATTCCCGGTAAAAGAGGCTACCTAAAAGGCAAAGAGGCTATATGTTACCCGGGTTTTGAAAAGTATTTAAATGGTGCAATTATTAAGGAGCAAAATGTTGTTATATCCGATAACTTTATTACATCAAAGGGTCCGGGAACAGCTCTTCATTTTGCGTTTGCAATTGTATCGGTTCTGAAAGATCAAAAAACCGCTTCGGAACTGGCCAAAGCGATGCAGATCCAGTGATTAATTATAAAGCAGCAGGAAAACGTGTTCCTGCTGCTCTTGCAATTTACGCCTCTTTGCTTTGTATCCTACTAATATTCATACATTGGAAACAATTGCTTAGACCTGTTTTATAGTAAAGTAAAATAACGTTGCAGCACATCTTTATATCGAAGCCTGAGAAGAAGACTAATTACCTTCTAATTTATCTGCTTCCATTTCTTGTGAAGGCAAAAAGAATACCTTCTGTTATACGACGCCTGAAAATAAAAAACAGTGTCACCGGAAGAATAACTATAAATAAATCAAAGCTATATAATAGTGTGCTTAGATCAGTCTGTAAAACCAAATTACCTGCCATGTCGCTACCGGGATTTAGCTGCATAATTGTTCTTGCAAAAAGGAGAGGGAGCATATTCTCCTGCCTTGAAAATATAATAAGCGGGATATGCTCTGAGTTCCACATCACTATAAACTGAATCACTCCAAGAATAAAGGCCGGTTTCCAAGCTGATGGTTCTTCCATTTGATTGCTGTTTTCAACCTCTTGCTTTTTAAAATACAGAATAGCAGCTAAAACAAGGCTATTAGCAATAGGGAAAGCATAATATAGTACGAGTGCAAACGCAGTATCTATAAGCCCAAGGCTTCGCATAAATAGATATTGGTGCATACCCATGCCCCCGGCAAGGAGCAAAAGCACAAGAAAAGCACGAGACAACTTCCCAAAAGCTCCTTTTATAAGAATACTCTTAGCCAGCACAACAGTAATTGGCACACCAATTAAGGCAATTAAACCATATATGATAATATATTTAATGTAAGAAACGAAAAAAGCTCCTGCAAAATTTGAAAAGATACCAAAAATACCGGTTATGCCTTCAACTATTAGAGGTTTTAGTATGAACCACACTATAAACAATGAATAAATTATTGGTATAACAAGCCCCACCGGTTTTATAGTCTTAGAGTCCTCAGCATCTGAAGCATCAGGAACATTTGATGTAGAAAAGGAAGACTGCCAGCTTATCACTCGCCTCATTAAAAAGTAAACAATTATACCTATAACAAGATGCACAAAAAACTGTATAAACCAAACGCTTTGAGCCTGGCTTATTCCACCACCAAGGAAGCCAATCCGATAAATATATGTATCAAGTACATCACTTGTTTTATAAACTAATGGATTTATCAAAGTTTGCATTATGTTCATATCAGTACTTAATATGGATGTGCATTGAATCAACACAAAAGCCAACGGAGCCATTAATTTTTCAAAGCCTGTTTTCTTTATATTACCTCTTTGCATCTGCCATGTTTTCAACATAAATACAGACGGAATACCTACATTTTTAACTGCAAGTGTAAATGCATAAACAAAAGGGAATGAATTAGCCGAAGCAAGTACGGTTGTTCCTTTAAACCAAAAAAACACAATGCGAGCCATTACACTTCCGGGAATGAAAAGCGGTATTAGTATAATACTTAGAAAAACATTCTGTAATCGCTTGTTTAACCCACGTAGGGATAATGCAAGTAAATATGCCAAAGCTATTACTAATGCAAGATATAAAAGATTAATCTTAATTGAGTTAAAAAGTGCAGACCAGAAAGCGTAATTAGAAAATGTCATTGAAAAGTTGCGAAAACCAACAAAAGTGCTGTTAATAAAACCCTTAAATGGTGAATAATTTATAAGCATCACAAAGAAACCGCTGAAAAGTGGAATTACTTTAAAAATCAATAGTAGTAGAAAAAGAAAACATGCAGTAATAATAATTACCGTATTTCTGCTTGATTTATCCACGTACTTAAACCTCCCTTGGAATTTAATTACTTCTATTTTACTATATATTCACTATTTCATCAAATATACTTACATGTGTTTCAGCAGCATAAAAAGCTATATGGTATAGCTCAAACAAGACTTGAACCTGTTAGCAGGCAAGCAGTAATAAACATAAAAAGGCTATATGTTGTAATTCGAACCCCAACATATAGCCTTCAAATTGTAAAGTAAGAAAGTGTATTAGTGTCCCATCGGCTAAAATCAACATAGCACAATGTTTAAACTTCCGTTATCCCTGACACTAAGCCTTGATTTCCGTTACCCATGCCACTAAGTCTTGATTTCGTTATACATGGCATTATGTTTTAATTTCCGCTATTTTAGTTAGTTTATCAAGCCCACCACATTTCATCAGTTTTTTCGTAAAGCAGAACTTCCTTTAGGAATTCAACTGCTTTCTGAAGTCCTTCATTAATCGACATAAGACTGTCCTCATGCTCAATTGAAAGAACATAGTCATACCCTACCATTCTAAGAGCACTCACTATATCCTTCCAGACTTGCATGTCATGACCATAGCCTACCGTCCTGAATATCCATGAGCGATTTATTTCGTCACTGTAGCTCTTAACATCAAGGACGCCATTAACAGCCGTATTGTATACATCTATTTTTGTGTCTTTTGCATGGAAGAAGTAAATTGCTTTATCTAACTTGCGTATAGCTGCCACCGGGTCGATTCCTTGCCAGAATAGATGGCTGGGATCCAAATTTGCACCAATTATGTCACCAACAGCTGAACGAAGCTTTAATAGTGATTCTGGATTATACACCGAAAACCCGGGATGCATTTCTAAACATATTTTTTTAATACCATGATCCATTGCAAATTTTGATGTCCTTTCCCAGTAAGGAATAAGTACCTCATTCCATTGGTAATCTAATATCTTAAGAAAATCTTCAGGCCAAGGGCAGGTTACCCAATTAGGGTACATTGAATTTGGAGAGTCTCCCGGGCAACCAGAAAAACCAACTATTCTGTCTACACCCAGCTTTTCAGCAAGCAATACAGCTTTTTCAAAGTCCTCATGGAAGCTTTGAGCGATTTCTTTTTGCGGATGTACCGGATTACCATGGCAGCTTAATGCGCTAATATCCATGTCATATTTCTTTATAAGCTCCTTGAGTTTTTTAATCTCTCCTTCATCTGACAATAATAATTCAGGGTTGACATGGGCTTTACCGGGATATCCTCCCGCACCGAGTTCAACTGCCTGAACACCGGATTTTTTAAGGTATGAAAGACTTTCTTCCAGCCCGGTGGCTGATAACAAAACTGTAAACACTCCAAGTTTCATAACAAACCTCCATATTTTTTTGGTATTTATTTGGTTGTAGAGGCAATTAGCCATTAACCATCAATATAACGAGGCTAAGATGGACCCCCGCCTCTTCGCATATTTTCAACCATTCTGGTTGAAAATTGCTTGATGGCGGGTACCTATTTCACACAACAGGCGGCGAGTCAAAACATTACGGGGCGCTCAATCGGAGCGTTCCAGTAACTGGGGTTATCCTTCTTGGGGGAGCGTTCAAGTGGCTGGGGTTATCCTTCTTGGGGGAGCGTTCAAGTGGCTGGGGTTATCCTTCCTAGGGGAGCGTTCCGGTTGGTACGCTCCTTAGGTACGCTCCTTTGGTACGCTCCGGG
>DAIPML010000291.1:0-4459 GCA_036768735.1 Clostridiales bacterium
TAGAGATTATCTTTCCCCCATCCACGCTTTTGGCAATAATATAAGTCTCACCCTCTTTTACAGCCGTGATTTCACCCTGTTCATTCACGGCACTCACGCTTTCATCCTCTGATGTCCATATAACCCTTTGGTCAGTAGCATTTTCTGGTTCAAATAAAATGGGTAATGTGGTTTTTTCCTCTTCAGTAATCACCAGCTCATGTTTTTCAAACCGTATATCGGTTACTGGAACTCTCTTGGAAATAACCTGTACTTTACACGACACACTGTTCCCGTCGGCAGATGCGGTGATTGTGGTTTCGCCGTCTTTGATCCCAATGACTTCCCCCCGCATCACGGTGGCAATTTCCGGATTGCTTGAAGTCCAAGATAATTCTCTGCCCATGGCTTCTTGGGGGAACAGGTAAGTTTTGATAAAAATAATCCCATCCACCATGACCGAATATGCCTCTTTTTCAAATTTTATTTTCTCTACGCGGATATTCTCATCTGCATCAGCGCAGGAAAAGAGTATCATGGCAATAGCCATTATCATAGGGAATAATAATTGGTTGTTAATTTTACTCATAAAATTTCTATTTGTTTATATAGTGGTATTTTTTGTTATCTCACTTCCAAATTCAAATTATCAAATAATACTAAATTTTGTGCCCATACGCCTGCCCGGCCATTGCTGAAACGTGCTTGACTATCTGTAATTGTTTTTTGGAAATATATGGAACCATCTTTCTTATTTGTTATTTTTACATCAAAGACTCCCGCTTGACTTGAATTGATCTCAAGATGGTAATCAATATCCGCTTGTTTTAATGAAACTCCGGTGTTGAGAATCACGCTCCAAACCGCTCCTCCATTTTCCGTTGCCAGAAATTGAACCACTGGATTTGCAGTCACTCCATATCTGAATCTTAAGAGATAATAGCGTTGATCATCCTGCGCATTGATAATAAATCCCATCCAAGAAGTAGTAGCTTCACTGAGCTTATAATCAATGGAAAATTTGAAACTGCCTGCTGTGTTTTTAGTGATAGCTCCCTGAGCTTCATACAAAACAAGGGCATCTCCCATATTGGGTAGGCCGGGGGACATGGATCTAACATTCATCTTTTGATCTGATATTTGGGCATATCCCGCAACGATGCGCCAATTGGGTGCGACGGGACTAGGCGATGTGTTTTTGTCTCCCCAATCCGTGTTACCCCGATCAAAACTATCCTGAAAGACAGCTCCCACCGTAACATTACATTGTGCCGTTTTACTTTCATCTTCTGTGGTGACCGTGATAGTGGCCTTACCTGATGAAATTCCTGTAACAGTACCATTTTCGTCTACGATAGCGATAGTCTTATTGTCTGAAGACCAGGTTACATTTTTATTCATCGCCTCTTCGGGTAATACTGTTGCTAAGAGCATCTTTTTCTCTTCGGGTAACAAGGATAATTCGGTTTGATCCAATGTGACGCCTGTCACCTTTCCAAATCGGGTGACACTGACAAGGCACGAGGCGCTTTTACCGCCATCCTCAGTGGTAGCGGTAATTAAGGATTCACCTTCGGATAATGCTTTCACCACTCCATGTTCGTCTACTGTTGCCACCGTTTCATTATCGGAAGTCCATATGATTTTTTTATTGGTGGCATTTTCAGGTAATATCGTTGCTTCAAGCTCCGTGGTTTCATTTTCATACAGATGCATAGCTTCGGTATTTAATGTGATGTTTGCCACATAATAAATTTTTGTAGTAACGGTGAGGCTGCATGAGGCTACTTTGTTTCCGTCATCCGTAGTTACCGAAATCACGGCCTCACCCTCTTTGATGCCCAGAACTTCACCCTTTACATTCACTGTTGCAACATCGGTATTGGAAGAACTCCAGTTAATTTTCTTGTTACTGGCTTCATGGGGAAAAATGGTGGCTTTGATTGTCCCTTTATCACCTACCATTACAGTAAGTTCATTTTTATCTACAGTGATAGTTTCCACACCTATTTCCTGAAAATTATCGCCACAAGCATTTAAAATGATAGAAAATAATCCTATCAATAAGTAAGATACATTGTTATCTTTAAAATAAATGTTTCTCATAACTTTTTCAGTTGTTTTTAATTTTTTGTAAAATACATTTAAAATAAGAATAATACAGCTATTGTCAAAAATGCTACATAATTGTTCCCGAAAACACTATACTGTTATTTGGTAAAATTATCTAAATAACGGATGAGCTTTAAGGCATTAGGAAAGAATTTATAAAAAAATCATATTAAATTATTGATTTTGAATGAATTATTTTTTTACTTACGTAGTTTCAACTCAATTTGATATACTATTCAATGATAAATTTTTGTTAATATTGGGTGGTGTTTGTGGACATTTGCATATTAAATAGGTTTAAGCGATAGTTTTTAATTTTATTGTATCAACATTATTTAGACTCCACGTTTTACAAAGCTATACCTAAAAAGTAATTACCAACTGTCAAAAATGATTTTTTTTATGATATATGTGATATTTTTCGTTTTTTATATGTTTATTGATTTCTATATTTTTTTAAACTTATTTTTTTGATAAAAAGCTTGTTATGTATATTTTTTGCATCATCAAAACAGGTACACAGGTTGAAAAACTATTTACGCATGTTTTCATGTAAGAAAAAGAATCTCCTGTAGCAACATTGGGAACAACTATAATAACGATGAGGTAGAATAACTAGTAAAAATGGACATCTCTTTACTTGGGCGGGCAAAACGATGTTGACCATTCCGAAGTATAAATTGATCGCTCGCTTTTTAACGAAAAATTCTGGAGGGACATTTGGGGTGAAATATTATCGAAGCCAGGAAATAATTACGAACTTCATGATGATCCAATTATTATATTTTTTTATTTTGCCCATGGTCTGAATGAAATGTATTTTGTATATTGTTGTGATACAGTGTAATATTATTTTGCATTAACAGGTAATCAGACAATAATATAGATATATAAATTTCCATCCAATTTTTAAAAAAATGTACAAATATAATTAAGGATAGGTTAATTTTTTTCTGATATATATTTAGTTGTAAGATAACTGACTATTTTAAAATATCATTGAATTTGATATTTTGGTTATTGATGTTTAGGAAATATCTTAATATGTCTTCTTATTTTTTTGTACGCGAAATTGAGTTTCCATCCGAGTGCGGTATTATCGTTTACGTACCAATCAGCGGATCATTTTCATCTTGCGTGCGATCCGGCCCTTTAAACCCGATATTGAGGGTATTTGTATTTGTATTCAATGAGATATCTTTTGTCGGAAAGCTGTTTTTATTTCCGTAAAAAGCGGTGCCTCCCATGCCTGCTCTGAGGTTTGGATATTGTGCAACATAAGCTTTAATGATTTCACGTTTGTCTTTTTGTTCTTGTGCGCGTTTTGCAGACGATTAAAGTCAATCCAGGGCTATTCGTTTGATTATTCCGACTTCGTTGAACCACAGAACCTCTATGAAAGTGAAGGACGATTCATAATTGGTGCCTTTGGATTACTTAGTTTTCCAATAATAAAT
This sequence comes from Clostridiales bacterium, assembly GCA_036768735.1. Lineage (GTDB taxonomy): Bacteria > Bacillota > Clostridia > DSM-8532 > DSM-8532 > JAAYGP01. The sequence goes on from DAIPML010000291.1 coordinate 3,549, forward strand.
GGCTTTTTTCCCAAATAATAATATAGGGTTGGGGGAAAATAGGATGCTCCAACTCTAAAATATGTATTATAGGTGTTGTATCATTCTTCCTGAAGCTGTATTAGTACAATATACCAGTGTAGGGTGAAAACTTCCTTGATCTTGAAATGACTTGATATTTTTCATCAATGCCAAGGATTGTTTTCATATATAATCATATTTGTAGTACCAGCACTGAGAAATCGATCTCTGCATCGGTTTATAACTGCATATTTCAAAAGTGCACCCATTAGCATCTTTCCGAATAATAGCCATAAATCGTTTCTCCTCTAAAATAATATGAACCTAAATCAGCGCTTTCTCAGTTTGGATGATCTCCATCTTCAAATACTCCTGAGTGCTGAAGAGTTATTTTATTTCAGACATTTTGATGTATTATTTCCTTACCAGAGAAAGTAAAAAATCGATATCTGACGGTTTTCTATTACACTTTCCACATCTTTGTTTGTTGGCATAATACATACCAATATGTTGTTCGGGTTAAAAAGAAACTGAATTTCTTCCGATGTGGATTTATTGAAAATAGTTATCGAAACATCTTTATTCTTTGTGTAAGACTACTCGTACACAAAGTGGCAGTATAAATAAAAAATAGTGAAGACTTTCGTCTGTTTATTGGATAAAAGTGTTTCCAAAAAACCATTTTCATTAGAATATTTTTATACGATATTAGTTTTGATATAACTCTCTTATAATCAGTAGTTGTTCGTATTTATATTATCTCAAAATCCGTACTTCTTCCGGTGCTTTTATCTTGCTCTTAATGGTTCCATCGGCTTGTTTCACGTGCTTTACATAGATATCGCCATAGGGGGTAGGGAAGGTACCTTCAACGAATTTCAAATTTCCCAGGTTAGGGTGTATTCGAACCG
>DAIPML010000292.1:0-4439 GCA_036768735.1 Clostridiales bacterium
TTTTACTTCATTTGGATAACCGATATACACAATAGATAAAGGTTTAACATGTTCAGGGAGCCCCATTAGCTTTTCTACTTTCTTTACAAGAGGTTCTACACCGTATACTCCAACCCAAAGCGATCCCAGACCTATTGCAGTCGCAGCAAGCAGTATATTTTGTGTCGCTGCACTGCAGTCCTGAACCCACATATGTTTAGTATTTCTGCATAGATGGGTATTTCCACATACAACTATTGCACAAGGAACATTATATCTTGCCATAGGTAATTGATTTCTTATTTCTTTAAGCATCATTTTATCAGTAACAACAATAAATTCCCAAGGTTGCGTATTGCAAGCAGATGGGGCTGACATCGCAGCTTTGATAAGGTATTCTACTTTTTCATTTTCTACGGGTATATCCTGATAAGATCTGATACTTCTTCGTTTCGTAAAGAAATTCAAATAATCTTCGTACATAAGCTACCTCATTTTGAAAAATAGTATTGTATCGTTTCCCCTTTATATAGAAGACTATCTATCCTTTGTCAAACCTCTTCGAAGCCTTTTGTGTTAAACAATTTACCATATTTTTTTTGAATCATATGTAATCTATGTATTCTTATTCAAATAAGTTAATCTTGTCAATTGTAAAACACCTTTTACCATCAAAACACATTTTTACAATCCATGGCATCAAATCAATCATTTCCATAAAGGCTTCAAATCCATATGATTTGTCATAGTAATTGATAATTGTAGAAAGTGCGGTTCCATGCGTACCAATTACAATATTTTTGTCTTTATAATTTTCAAGCACTGAAATTAGCGCATTTATATTGCGTCGTTGCACATTATTTAGGTGTTCTCCATCGGATAAAGTATAATTAAAATCAGCCCATTGCCTTTGTAGAAGTGGATAATAATCAATCTCTCTGTTCCAGTCACTATCACTTTTGCGTTCTCGAAAATCATTTATGGTTAATATATGTAAACGATTCTTTTCTGCAAAATCAGCAATTGTATCAATAGCTCGTTTATATGGACTTGACAGTACATAGTCAATTCTCTTATTTTCCAGATACTTAGTAACGAGCAAACTATCTTTTGCTCCTTTTTCTGTAAGCGGGCGTATTGCTCCATCAGACACTCGTCTATCTGATTCTGCATGTCTTACAAAGTACACTGTAGTCATTATTTCACCTCTTTCAGCAAGAAATCTTACTCCTAATGCTTAACTGCATGTTTCAGGGCTGCTTATGATTAGTTTTAATTGATTTGTGAGTCTGCTGATATAAAATATAGTATTATATGGAATTCATATCGTCAAGTGAATTTTGGGTTTTTTCGAGGATGTAAGCTTTAACCTAAAAAATTTTGCAAATTTCCTCCACTATGAAAATATTTATTTTTAATTTCTCTAAAAAAGGGTATTTTATTAGTATTGGAGAATATATATAGTGATTGTGCGGTAGATCGCATAGCAAAATATACATATGTTAATGATTTAGCTTTAGGTGAGCGATCCTTTAATGCTAATTAATTGAACAGTCGTGTTTACATTCAATGCACAGCTTTGTTACAAATTTTTGAGCAGTTGAGTTTAAACCTTTTTTACTATGTTCAGCGCCTTTGAAGCTTAATTCTTTTTCAAAGAATGTTGGATTGGCATTAAACAACCAATTGTATTTTACCAAAGAGAGCTTATTTCGTTGCATATGTATTTGCTTGTTCGGGAGATAGTCAAAAAACATTTAAAATACTGATGATTTTCAAACAGGAGGGCAGATAAATGGCAAAAGAAATTGTTGCCTTAATACTGGCAGGCGGCGAAGGAAGCCGATTAGGGGTTCTTACCCGACTAGTTGCAAAACCAGCGGTTCTGTATGGAGGAAAATACCGGATAATTGACTTTTCTTTAAGTAATTGCATAAACTCCGGAATAGACACGGTAGGTGTGCTGACACAATACCGGCCGTTACAATTAAATCATCATATCGGCATAGGCAAACCATGGGATATGGACAGAATGAACGGCGGTGTAACAATTCTATCACCATTTACAAAGCAACAAAAAGGCGAATGGTATTCAGGGACAGCCGATGCTGTATACCAGAATATCCACTATATCGATGAGTTAGATCCGAAATATGTTATTATATTATCCGGAGATCATATCTATAAAATGGATTATTCCAAAATGCTTGAATTCCACAAAAAAAACAATGCCGATGCTACAATATCGGTTATTAATGTTCCGCTTGAGGAAGCAAGTAGATACGGAATAATGAATGCTACAGAGAATGGTAAAATATATGAATTTGAAGAAAAGCCGCCGCAACCAAAAAGCACATTGGCTTCTATGGGGGTCTACATATTCAGCTGGGATATCCTAAAGGAGTTCCTTATACACGATCACCAAAATGAGCAATCGGATCACGATTTTGGGAAAAATGTCATACCAAAGCTTCTCGCTGATAAAAGAAGCATATGGGCATATCCATTTATTGGTTACTGGCGCGATGTTGGTACAATACAAGCCTTTTGGGAATCCAACATGGATCTGATTACCCGTGTTCCCCAATTTAACCTATTTGATCCCGAGTGGAAGATTTATACTCCCAATCCTGTAAAACCTGCTCATTTTATTGCTGATACAGGTCATGTAACGCGCTCTATTATTGCAGAGGGCTGTATGATATACGGTCAAGTTAAGAGTTCCGTTGTTTTTCCCGGAGTTACTGTTGAAAAAGGCTGTTACATTGAAGATTCAATTATTATGTCAAACAGCATAATTAAGTCCGATTCGCAAATTATATGCACAATAGTAGGCGAAAAAACCACTGTCGGCTCAAATGTAAAAACAGGATTCGGAGAATATGCAGACAACACCTTCAATCCAAAGGTTTACCAGACCAATATTTCAGTAATCGGTTCCAACTCGGTTGTTCCCGATAATGTAACAATCGGGAAAAATGTCGTTCTGGATAATTACCTTACACCGGAGGATTTTAAAGACCTAGATATTCCATCAGGCTCAGCTCTTATAAAGGAGGGTGTTGCTCAATGATTAATACTATGGGGATCATATTAACCGGAGGAAAAAACAACCGTCTCAAAGAGCTATCAATGGAACGTTCTATTTCTGCGGTTCCGTTTGGCGGTAAATATCGCGCCATTGATTTTGCTCTTTCGAATATGATTAATTCAGGGATACGAAATGTAGGCATACCAACCCAATATAATTTCCGCTCACTTATGGATCATCTTGGCTCAGGTAAAGAATGGGATCTTGACAGAAAAACTGACGGGCTTTTTATCTTCCCGCCATATCTTTCGGAATACGGAACCGGCTGGTACAGAGGAACCGCTGATTCAATGTACAGCAATCTTACTTACCTAAAAAGAAGCAACGAAGAATTTGTCGTAATAAATCAGGGCTATGCCATTTATAATATGAATTACAGTGAAATGCTGAAGCAGCATGTGGACAAGGATGCTGACATCACCGTAGCCACACGATACATGACTGATTTCTCAAAGGAGGATCTTAGCCAACTCGGTATTGTGGAAATTGACCTGGAGCAACGAATTATAGACTTTCAGGAAAAACCGCTTAACCCAAAAAGCGATTTTGCATCACTCGGAGTTTATATTATAAAGCGTAAGCTTTTAATATCACTTTTGGAAGATAGCGCAGCCCATGGTTATTTCGATTTTGTCAGGGATATATTAATACGCAAGCTCAATGAGTTAAGGATTTTTTCCTTTGAATTTAAAGGTTACTGGCGTCCCTTAATCTCAATACAGTTATTTTACCGTACCAACATGGAGCTTCTTGATCCCAATGTACGTTTTGAATTGTTTATAAAAAACGGCAAGATCTTTACAAAGGTTAAGGATGAGCCCCCTGCCAAGTATAATGAAGAAGCCACAGTTAAGAATTCTATAGTAGCCGATGGCTGTATCATCGAAGGAATGGTGGAGGACAGCATTCTTTTCAGAGGGGTGAAAATCAATAAAGGAGCTGTAATTAAAAACAGCATCATAATGCAGAATACCGAGGTTTGTGAAAATGCAATACTGAATAATTGCATTCTTGATAAGAATGTTATTATCAGTAGCGGAAAGCAATTAAACGGCGACAGAAACTGGCCTTTGATTGTAGGTAAAAACGTTAGGGTGTGAAAAATGACATCAACACTCCCTAAAGCATGTGTGAATAATATAATAAAGTTGTTAGTTTTTGGTCAATAAGATTTTACGACATTTTCCAGCAGTTGTAAATGTTATAGTTAAATAACCGGTAATTAAACAACACTTCGTAAAAGACATAAATGCTACAGGATAACACTTAAAGCAGCTTACTTTTCAGCTCTTTTGAGGGTGTTTGCTAATAATGCCACAAAGAAATTTATCACATACAGTTCATGATAAATTTTTTTGTGGCTTATTAA
>DAIPML010000012.1:0-28723 GCA_036768735.1 Clostridiales bacterium
TCTGAATACACCGTTTGCGTGTCTGTCTTTTCAACCCAGTTTGAAACCCATACATCATGCCCCGGGCAATAATCGCTTATATAATCTCCGTCAGTGTCTTTACAGCCGCTATATGGATGTCCCGGGCAGCTGTCATTTATTCCGTCTCCATCAGAATCTGTACAGAAAGTTCCTGCAATGTGATACATTGTTCCCGTGCCGCAATACTCTGTTTCCGAGGTTCCTTCGTCTTCCTCCCACTCGAGGTTATATGTTTTCTTAACCCGGATTGTTTCACTTCCCGTATATGTGTGTTCGGTTAATCCGTAATTGTACAGATATTCTTTTGTAACCGCATTCACATACAGGTTCTCTCGAACAGGTATCCCCTGACTTACGTCAAACTGCTCATTTCCTCTTTCATCTGCTTTAATCACACAGTTTGATAATGTTTCGTGCGAACTGATATTTTCTTCTTGTAGTTCTTCTGTGATTGATTCACCTTCGGGTTCAGGAATTGGTGATGGAGTTGTGCTAGTTGAAGTTGGTGTGGGTGTTGGCGCTGTTTCATCTGTGCCTTTGGCATAATAATCAATGCGGATTGGGTACCAGAAGCGTATACAAACAGCACCGGCATTTTGGAAAGTACCATAACCAATGCGCAAATCTCTGCTTTCTTCGTCTTTACGTTCAGGGTTTGTGGCTGTAGTTACTGGAAAACCCGGCACTAATCTGCCTTGGATATCTTGTATCTTTATATAAGGAATTGTATGCATATCTTTATAGAAAGGATCCGGAGAATATCCCACACCGGTATGCGAACCATCATGATGATACATGGCGTATGATAAGCTGCCAAAACCAGGTTGTATGAGATGAATCCTGCGAGGATAATGAAACTGAAGTTCATCGATTAGTGTATCTTTAGTAAAATTTAGTTTTGGCAACGCTCGTACTAGGATATTATTATTGAATAAAGCACACTCAGGTTTTTCCGGCAATTCTGTTGGCAAACCTGATGGTAGAGGTTCGAAATTAAAAAACATTGTTGGTATTGTGTATTCATCAGAGTAATTTAAAGTGCCTGTATCAATACTCATTACAGGTGTTATTTTCGCACCTGAGGTCAATGCATCAAGTACTTCCTGAGGATGCCAAATTTTATATTCTAAAATAAATTCATTTTGATATATTTTTTCAAGCAAAAAATCAGGATCTTCCCATGCACCATCTTCTGCTTCGTTATCCCATATAATTATTTCTTTTGCTCCGCTTTCAGTGACGGTTGTCGCTTTCCAATAACCGCCAGAATAATGCCAGAATTCTATCATCTTAAATCCGCCCTTTGATGCAATAAGCATACCTGCATCATTAGGGGGTATGCAAATTGTTATTTCATTGAATGAACTTGCAATAACTGCCTTCGGCGGATAACTAATATATATAATAGCTAATAAAAATAAGATAAAAATTGCTAATTTTTTCACCATTCTATGAACCCCCTTGGATCAAATTCCTCAACCAAAGAAAGTCCACCAACCGAATCATGTCTGCTGTATTTTTTTAGAGTCAAAGATATATAAAAATCTCCTCCCCGTGCATTTCTTGGGGTTCTTATGTCCATACTAAGATATAAAGACTTTATATTCTCCTTATCTGTATATAAGCTTCTATCGAATGAGTTCCCTGGTTTAGGTAGTGTTCTGTCAGGAGAATGTTCTGTCGTAAAGAGATTAATACCGGAAAGTCCTCTATCATCAGGTCCATCTAAACTCATTTGTATTGCCAAATCCCACACATACCCTTCAGGAAGCTCTGGAATATATCCTCTAACTCTAGCTTTTCCTTCATGCTCATAGAATTTTAAGTGTTGAAGAAACACACCGACAAATTCCTCTGCTTTCATAATTCCCATGGCTTTTGTAGACTTGTTTACTGTATCCTTTTCCGGATCAAACCTAATTCCTTCAACTTCAACCACACCATTGCCTAAATCCTTTTTTCCCGGACGATTTAACTCAGCTACAGGAATTGGTGTAGGACTTGGATTTGGGAAGACAGGAAGTTCCGACCTTTTTCTTGCTGACTTGTCAATAAGCCGCCGTATGACAGCAACAGCTTCTGCTCTGGTTAATTCATTATTTGGCTTGAATTCACCGTCTGGAAAGCCGGTTAATATGCCAAGATCATAGCATTTTACCACATTGGTTTTACTTGAGTTCGGTATTTTTCTATAGTCTTTGATTAGTTCGCAGACAGCCAAAGGATCTCGATATTCCGAATCATCAGTCAGTTTATTTAAAGCTCTGCCTGTTATTAGCGCCATATCTTCTCTGCTAATAGGTCTTTTATAGTTATAATTTGGATCTTCAAGACGCCCTCGAACAAGCAGTATATCAATCGAAGGATCAACATACCCTTCCTCAATAGCTTTTTGAATATATGTTGAAGCCCAGTAATCCTTGCCGTTTTCAACCTTATGCCCCATAACTGTAACTATGAGCTTTATATACATATCAGCTGTAAGACTATCATTTGGTTTAAAGGTACCGTCAGGGTAGCCTGCGAAAATTCGTCTTGAATCTTTTAGGATATATTGAAGGTCCTCCAAGTACCATGCAGACTGGAGAACATCGGGAAAGCTAATCGTATTCTCACTTGCACTCGTTGCCCATGTTGGCGCTGTTATTCCTGTAAGAATAATAGCTGACAACAAAATCTTCACCATTAATTTTTTAAATCTTTTCATAACCAATAATCCTCCTTCAAGTCAAAAGTAGAAATCACCTTTTTTGACTACACTATCTGGTTTTTTCATGTTGAATAATATCATCATGAGAATTTATCCACATTCATCCAATCATGATTTGCATTTATCCTGTAAAATATAACGAGGCTAAGATGTCCTCCTCCTCTATTTGGGCGTACATATTTCACACAACAGGCGGCGAGTCGAAATCTCCCACCTCGTTGAAGTGGTGTATTGAAAGCATAGCTTGCTACGCAAGAACATAAATTAGAGTACGTTATTTTGCTTCACAAAAAACGGGTCTAAGCAATTTCTTCCGTTATTTTAATATATATGATGTAATGATTTGAATGACTCTTCTTTATTTAACTATTATACTGGTATTTTTTTGATTCTGTAAATATGAATTGCGTAAACGGTGCGTTTTTTAGCGTAAAAATGTTTTTTGACCGTTTTTACATGAAAATGTACCGTTTTTACAATATGTGTTGACATAAATCCTTTGATCGACGGAATAGCCTATCTACATTATTTCTCCACTGCCTAGCTTTCGCTTAAGCTTCTTTTTTGTATTGACAAACAACACACCTAGATTTATAATTATCATTGTCGCTACAGTTCCATGCGGAAGTGGTGGAATTGGCAGACTCGCTAGATTCAGGTTCTAGTGTGCATCACGCACGTGCGGGTTCAAGTCCCGCCTTCCGCACCAGAAATGAAGCGGGTTTCAGTAAACAATCTGAAATCCGCTTCTTTTCATTTTTGTTGAGTCTTCTAACGTTTTTCTAACATTTATTTTTTGTTGATTTTTATTGGCACACGATTTCCAGTTCTATACGGCTCTTACCTGAGCGTCTTATTCTTTCACGATATTTCCCTGAAAGTATTGAATTTTCTGCATCCTTCTTATCTTTCGTCTTAGAATTTCGCTGAACGTTTTATAGCTTCACTGAAATTCTATAACCACGTTGGAACCATGTAATTATGATACATAAGCAAGAAACCTTGCGGCATCAGTTATTGCTATTAGTCATTCGTTATACAAAATTAAAAAGTGAACAAGAATCGCTGTAACCATCAAAAACATGCTCACACTTTTCCAGCAGGGATGATATCGATATATACTTAAAAAGGTAATCACATTCCCTTGATTTTACTGCGGGTATAACTTCAAGTATATCATCTTCAGAGATTGATAGCAGCCCTATTCCACTGCCCGTAAATTTCTTTGAATCCACGTTTTTTATGCTATTTTCCGGTAGCGCAACATAAGAGTAGTCTGAAAAACTCAAATATCTCTGGGCTTGTATAAGACCCATTTTCCAATCTTTTACCTTAGCCTCAATAGAAATATTAATACCTAAAGATTCCTTATCAATTCGTTTATTTATAACAATTGCTTCTTCATTAGTGCTAATAATATTCTTATCTTTCAACAACTGTAGATATTTCATGATATGAGCTTTTGAAAGAATTGAAAACTCTGCTATCTCGCTAATATTCTTTATATTCTTTTCAACAATAAGGCAGTATACTTTTAAAGCATAATAATCCATGATATTCTCATGCTTTTCAGACAGATTGCAACCTATCACAATATCTGGAATACCTATACCCATTCTTATTTCATTTGCATATATTAATTTATATTCTTTTAAATGTTTATTCATAACATTTACTAGTTCTGATTCTCTCATAAATATACCTCATTATAATCCATAGTGTTTTCTCAGAATCAAATAAGTCATGTGTTTTGGATATGTCCCATACAAAATCCCTTTGAAATTCAGGAAGTACAATTTCTTTACTTTCTATCTTAACAACAATATCTCTAATGGATTCCGTATTTTGCCTGTTCCTTTCTTCCATAAATCTACCTCATATCCTACTATAAATAGCTATTTTTATACGTTATAATCGCTTCTCTTGTAATTTCTGAACTATTTTAAATACTATTTGTCTGAGTATAAGTCTTAGCACTCATTGATGCGTTAAAAGCTTACATGCCAAACCTATGGCTTGGAAATTATGGCAGAGTCTCACTAAGAATATCGGATAAATTATCAAATAGATTTAACATTATTTGCATAGAATTATTTCTTAGAGTATTAATGATATTATGCATGTCCATTTTCTATTTGTAAACCTTTAATCATTACTCTTATCTATCTTTACGAATACCATAATTTCATAGATAAAATCCGAATTCTTTTTCTGTTACATTCTATCTCGAGTTGTCTCAACATGTACTTTTTACCATATAACCATAGGGAAGGATTACATTAAAACCCCTTATAAATGCTATGAAAACATAGAACAGTGTTCAAGCTGAAATCTTCTGTGATATCCGTATATACATGTTCAATTTGTGATACACATTATTACTCACAAGAGTTTTTTTTGAACCCCCTAGTGTTATATAAACTAGTTTATACCTATAATGTTTTAGTACATTTTAAATTTTGTTACTAAATATTCACCCTATATATTTATTCCATCTATATATAAAATTTTACCTCAACTTATTAGTTATACTAAGTTGATAAATGCTTCCGCTTTCTTCTTAAAGCTTTTACCTCACAACCAAATTTATATACTGTTAGTCTCGTATTCTTGATCATTTCATGTACCTTTTCAATTCATTATAAAAATTTTCTCTGGTTCCAGCAAGAATCACAACCACCAACTGACCTTGCTTTTCATAAATTCTATATGCTATCTCATAATTTGTTTTGCTGTAGTAGACATCGTAGCAATATACTCCGGTTAGATCACCTGTTTTTAATTCACCAATATGCGGATCACAGCTTATTTCTTCGATTGCTATTTGGAATGCTTTCTTAAGTCCCTTTTCCTTGATCTTTTTTAAATATTTTTCTGCTGCTCCCGTAAAACGGATTTCATACATTCACTTGTCCTCCACACCAAAGATATCTGACATGGTTGCACCGTCTTTTTCTCCCTTAGCGATGTTGTCTGCTTCATCAATCAATTTATGCATAGCAGGGGCGATTTGTTTGCTCATTTCCTTAAACTTTGTAAGAAGCTGTTGCCCCGAAAAGCCTTGAGCAATTAAATCAGAAAGGATTTGCTCAGAAAAATCACTCCCTGTGTTTTCTCGGATAGGTCGGATGACAATTGCATTTTTTTGCAGAATGCATTCAGCTTGGTTATTGAAATCCAATGCCTCAAAAAATTTCTGTGGTATGGTTACTTGCCTTTTTCCCGAAACACTAATGATTTTACGCTCCATAGAACTGCTCCTAACTGTGCTTTTCGCCATTTTCTTTCCTCCTCTCATCATATGCGTTAAGTATAGCCAAATACACATTTCCTTGATTTAATTATAACTAGGAAAATGAGAGAAGTCAAAATTGTCTACGATTATGTACGGGACACATTAGTAATTACAGGTTTCTTCCAAGAGATTGATCACGCAGTACGTGTCAATTCAAAAAGTTCTAAACTTGTTTATTAGCAATATTCGTATAGACTTTAACCTTTTCAGATTGTTTGCAACCAAGGTGGTTAATCATTTACTGGAATTTTATATACCCCATCTTCCTTATACGCCCCCATTGCCTCCAAAATGCGGATTGTTCCGTTTAAAATGCCATCAGTCATTTCATCCCGGAATTTATCCGATTTTAGTCGGGCATGATCCTCTTTGTTGGTTATATACGCTGTTTCAATAAGGAGAGCGGGCATTTCTGTCAACCTTAGTACGCCAAAATTTGCTATAGTAATTCCATTGTATTTTGTATCCGTTTCTGCATCAATTTCCTCACCCATCATTTCGGCAAACTGCTTACTGGTTAATTCATCATGGGTCTTTCCGTAATGATATATTCTAGTTCCATTATATGTTTCCCATTTGTTTGCTTTCCTATCAAATGCATCCACATGAATGCTTACAAAGAAAGTCGCTCCCACTTCATTGGCGATTCTTGGTCTTGCCCATATATCTTCTTCAAGCAACCGATGCAGTTCCTTATCCTCAGTGCGAGTCATAACAACCTTAAAACCGGCATTTTCCAGCTTGTCTTTAAGCCTCAACCCCATATCAAGAGTTGCTTCTTTTTCATAAAATCCTTTTTCATATGGTGACTCCGCACCAGGATCTCTTCCCCCGTGCCCTGGATCTACAACAACTACTACATCGGAAATGGTCTTTCCACTAAGCGCTGGTGTGTGCGACGACACGGGAGTAGATATTGATGTCGGCGTAGGTATAAGAGTAGGTTTAGGAGTAGGTAACGGTGCCGGTGTCGGTGTTGGTGCAGGGGTCGGGGCTAGCGTGGGTGTCGGCGTTGGGATCGGGGTTGGTGTCAATGTGGGCATGGGTGTCGGCGTGGGTAAAGGCGTAGGTATAAGTGTAGGCGTAGGCGTGAGTGTAGGTGCCGGAGATGGTGTTGGTGCAATTACCGACATTACAGCTTTAATAGGTTGGAAATCTCCGCCGGACATCATATAAACCGCAACTCCAAATAATATCAACATAATAATTACCATAAACCTTGTTCTCGTTCTTATAGAATATTTTTTCTTATAACGTTTGATCTTATTGTTAACAGGATAACGACCCTGACCTCTGAGATTCTTCCCATACATCGGTTAATCCCCCTATGCTAGTTAATTTAACTTATAAGGTTAAAGAGCAATTCTCTCTTTATCAATGTTTGTACTAAAAATCGCACAACAAACAACATATTATACTCAATATGCATTTACACAAAATTATAATACTATAAAACTGAATTTTTATAAATCAAATTTTTTGTAAAACACTCTTTTGAACTTTTATGTAATTTGCCAGATGGCTATGGCTTTTCCGTCAGTAATCTTTTATCAATCGAACATGCGTCCGATACAATAATGCTGCATACATTTGTTCGGACTGCATTGTTAATAGCCGCTTTACTTCGCAACTGATAAATTATACTAAACTAACGACTTAGCCATTATTTACTGTTGTAAGATTGGTGTGATCATCTTTAGTATAAATGGTATAATCCACTGTTCAGTAGTGTTCTTCGCATTGTCCGGTCATGATACATCCACATTTTCTCTAAGATTTGGTTGGTAGTTTATCCACTGTTTATCGAAAATCGCTCGATCTCTGTCGACTTTTATTATTTTGTGTGCTAATATCTTGATTGTGTGTTATTCACTAATTCATTCATTTAATTGCCAAAGTGAATAGTAATAGCATTCCGTACAACGTGGGATAATTTTATCAACTAACTATATGATAACTATCTGATAATAATTTGGTAACCACTTGTTAACCATTTGACAGAACTTTTGTTGACAGGAGCATTTTAAACATGAGCGAAAAAAGCATAATTAAAGGCGTTGTTTTTGATATGGATGGTCTGATGTTTGACACTGAGCATCTTACAATGGATGGATGGGACTATGCCGCAAAAGAGCTGGAATTTAGTATACCAAAGGATATTCAATTACAAGTCATTGGATTGGCTGAGAAATACACCAAACGAGTTTTTGAAGAATACTTTGGTGAAGATTTTAATTTCTACGAAACCAAAAGGTTACGTATAGATTACGTAACTTCATATATTGAAAAGAACGGCATTCCGATTAAAAAAGGGCTTATTGAGCTTCTTGACTACTTAAAAGCTAATGGTTACATGATTGCGGTTGCCACATCAACCAATAAGGAAAGAGCCAACTTTTATTTTGATAAAGCCGGTATATCTGGATATTTGGATGCGGTTGTCTGCGGTGATATGATTGAAAACTCAAAGCCTGAACCGGATATCTATTTAAAGGCCAGCGAGCTCATTGGTATACCACCTCAAGAATGTCTGGCTTTAGAAGACTCCCCCATTGGAATATTATCTGCTTACCGAGCAGGAATGAAGCCCGTTATGATACCTGATCTGGTGCAGGCGGATCATGATACAAATAGGCTCTTATATGCGAAGCTAGAGACATTGCTTGATGTAATCGTTCTATTATCAAGTAAAGAAAATTCATAGCAGTTGTTTATTATTTTGCCACATTTGCTTACTCTATTGAACGCATAATGAAAAGACACCCTTGATTATGTGTGTGAAATGTTTCCGCATTTGCTTAGGGAGTGAACATTCTTTAGTACCTTATCGTTGCAAAGCACCAAATAGAAATAAAAATTTCATGTTTGCAGCTATAAGGTTTCGCTATTTGGTTGTGGGCGAAGCCCACTTTGGTGTAAATGGAATAATCCTCTATTCTATTATTAATACTTATGTTGCAGCATAAATCAGGCTACGCTGTAGATCGACCAAACGTTTGCTGCGACATATACAGTGAATATGAAACTCATATTTTCGTTTTACCTGCTCTGAAAACTGATGGCGTTATCCCGTATGTTTTTTTAAACAAAGTCGAAAAGTAGGTAATATTGTATATCCCCACCCGTTCACAAATCCTTGATGACGGTTCGTTTGTATTGCTTAGCAGCTCTTTTGCTTTTTCAAGTCTGATATTGTTAAGGTAATCATTAAATGATACGGATGTTATACTTTTAAAAAGCTTTCCTAAATACCCGGATGACAATTCAACTCCTTCTGCAACCAAATCGAGAGACAGGTTCGGATCACTATAGTTATCTTCAAGTTGTTTTTTCACTTCCTCTACAATATTCATATACCTTTGCATATTAATGTTATTATTTTTTGCACTAATAAGTTTAACTATTTCATTGGAAAGCTCTGTGAGCAAATTAGAAATATCCTCCATCTTTTCTGCTTTGGTAATAAGCTCAATATCTAAATATCGTTTAATAGAGTTATCCTGTGAATCGATAAAACCACTGCATTTTTTTATTATCGATGCAATAAGCTGGTTTGTATAATTAACCGCTTCATTGTAATTTACCTCAGAAATAAAACTTATAAAGCTAACGACGGATTTATGTATGAGCTTTTTATCGCAAAGATTAATGGCGTTAATAAACTTTTTCTCAATACCATAAGGGTAAAAGGCAGTTTTTGCAGCTTGTGTGGTATATTTCTCCTTATCAATAATGCTCTCATTTCCGAAAAACAGTCGATATTTTCCGTACTCCTTAAGGGTTTTGTAAGACTTTGTAATATCATTTATTGAATCTATTGCTTCTCCGGCATATATTGATACTGTAAAATTAAAATGCTTGCGTATTGAGTCTTGAATTTCTATTAGAGTGAGAAAAACATCATTGTGCAAATTATTATCATCCACTAGAGCCAGAACAACCACTTCATCATCCTCCGGCGAACATGCTTCATTTTTAAAATGCCTGAGTAAGAGCTCCTGAGAAATATTAGAGACTATAAAGCGAACAAGACTCAGCTCATTTTCATCTTTGCTTAGCCTATAGCTTTTAAACTCATCTATATGAAAAATAAAAAGGCAATAATGATTTGATGTTAGCTGACTGCTAATACTACCGAGAATCACATGAGGTAAATCATTTTTCGAATAATTTCCCTTAAGCATATTATGTATGTAATTTTCTTTTATCAGAGCTGTTGTTTTTCTCATGGAGGTGTTTAATCTTTCAGTTGATTCTCGCGATTTTAAAAATGCATCCATAAGATATTTATACTCGTCAACCTTGCTGGTATTGGCGATTCCAGCCTTATCTAACAGAGATTTAATCGGGTTATAAATTACACTCGTTAGCATAAATGACACAACAATGCCAACAATGATTATTAGCATAGATACAAAAAGAATTGTTTTCTGCAGGTCATTAATATTGCTAATTAGCTTATTATATTGCTTTACACTAACAAAACTCCAACCAAACTTGTCGGACTTAACATATGTAACAAGGTTCTTTTCACTATCTATATTTGTTATTTGGCTACCTGATAAGGCTTTATCTTTAAGAATATTAACTACATAATTCTGGCCGGATATATTATTCATAAACATGAGCGGTTCTGAATGAGAAACAATTAAGCCTTTTGAATCCATAACAAAAGTGGACGGCTCGAAAGAAATACCGCTAATATCGCTTGCTGTGTTAATGATATGATTCTGATCAATATTTATAATAATAACTGATGATGAAGGATTACTCATTGAGTATTCCGGAAATAAAATAAAAGTAACCAAATCATATTCAGTTACATGGTCATAATACTGAGTTGTAGCTTTTCTCGGGTATATTCGAATGTGCTCACCTTCGATGTCAAGCAAAACAGATTCATCGATTGGTATGTCTAATGTATCAAAGCTCCTCTTATTTTCAATATTGTATAAGCCTATACTCCGTATAAATGGGTAAACATTTTGTATGTTAGTTAATTGTCGTGAAATATTGTAATAAATTACTTTATCAATATCTTCTAAATGGAAAAAGGAAATAATATTGTTATCATTAATGAGATAGGAGCTGATGGTTAGAACCTGCTCGTATATTAAATCCGCAGCATAGCTTGTCTGAGCAAGCATATGCCTCGATGTATTATCTATTTCTTTGGCAGCACTTCTTGAAAACAGAAAAAAGAACAAGCAACTTAAGATGGTTACTGTAGCAATAAACATAAGGCAAAATGATGCAATGATTCTTCGGTATATTTTAAACTGCAATATTCTATTAAAGAGTTTTTTAATTAATGCCATTTTTAGCCTCCTGAAAAACAACTGCATAGGCAAATTTATTTTATTATATAAGGCTTAATAATACAAACATATTAATTTGCAAATTATGCGAAGCCTTTATTTGCAATACAATAACGAAAGAGCACTCAACAGGAAATAATCTAAGGGTTTCAAGGAAATGCAGACAATAGTTTTTTGTAAACTTATTGCTTAAGATTAAAAGTCGTATCCAATAATTGAAACTTCATTTTCATTAAAGTAGAAGTTAATGCCACATTTCAAAATTTACAGCATTACCAATCAATGCTATCATAAAGCCAAGTTTTAGAGAAAAAGGAGGTCACAAAATGCAAAAAGCTTCCTCGTATGCCCCGCTCACAAATACGCATTTATTAAAAAAAACAAAAAGAAAAAATTCCTTTTTTAGAGACGTGGCAAAGAACAAATTTTCTTACTTGATTGCTTTGCCTGCCTTGATTTACGTTTTTATCTTTAGTTATTGTTCATACCCTTATATGGTTATTGCTTTTCAGGAATATAACTTCAGAACAAATATTTTTAATAGCAAATGGGTTGGGCTGAAGAATTTTGAGTTTTTCTTCAAATCAAATTACGCACTTACTGTTACATGGAACACAATCTACCTGAATTTATTGTTTATAATTACGGGTACTTTGGTATCTGTCTTGCTTGCGCTCATGCTAAACGAGCTCAAAAGCAAGTGGTTCATTAAGTTTGCCCAATCCAGCATGCTTTTTCCTAACTATATTTCATGGGTAGTTGTAAGCTATATTTTATTCAGCTTTTTGTCTACTGAATATGGATTTCTAAACCGTATATTAACCACCTTTGGTGCTGAGCGTATTAACTGGTATCTAAAGCCCGAGCTCTGGCGTGGCATACTTGTATTTACACGTATATGGAAAAGCTCCGGTATAAACGCTGTTATTTTTCTGGCAGCCATAGCAGGTATAGATGAATCTCAATACGAGGCTGCAGCTATAGATGGTGCAACCCGACTGCAGCAAACAAAATCCATAACAATCCCCTTAATTATGCCTACAATTTTGATAATGACATTATTATCCGTTGGTAAAGTCATGTATGGTGACTTTGGAATGATATATGCGATGATTGGCGATAACGGTGTACTTTATCCTACTACAGACATTATTGACACTTACGTTTTCCGGGCTCTGCGACAGATTGGCGACCCGTCTCAGGCTATGGCAATAGGGTTATTTCAATCTGTGGTAGGTTTCATAATGGTATATGGCTCTAACAAGCTAACGAAAAAGGTTTTCCCTGAAGGTGCGCTTTTTTAGACGTAATATTTAGTTTTGGTTTCGCTGCAATATTGTGAGAATTCAATGAGCGCTTGCGTGAATTGTGCTCCAAAACGCGTTTTTGCTTGCAAATACGCTTTACGCCGCGAGCATTTGATAAACACTTAATGAAAGTAGTTCGACCCTAGATTGGAGGTAATTATGAAGAAATTTACTATTTCTAAAACTTTTATATACGCCTTTGTTTCGTTATATACACTTTTATGCCTTGCGCCTATGGTGCTTACCCTTATGGTATCTTTAACTGATGAGTCAACCATAATGAAAAACGGATATAGCTTCATACCCAAGGAATTTTCGTTATACGCTTACAAGCTAATGTTTCAGGATGGCTCAAGTGTTGTGAACGGATATATCATTTCTGTAAGCATTACCATTATAGGAACATTTCTTGCACTAACCATCACAGGCCTTGCTGCATATACGCTTTCAAACAAGCATGTTAAATACCGTAATGTTCTTTCCTTATACTTCTTCATTACTATGGTTTTCACCTCGGGGGTGGTTCCATGGTATTTGATTTGCAGAGCAGTTGGTACAAAAGACAATATTTTCGCGTTATTAATTCCAAACCTGTTGTTTAACCCTTTTAACCTTTTTCTCGTCAGGAACTTTATGGACGGAATACCCGATTCCTTAAGAGAATCTGCAACGATTGACGGTGCGAACGATATGTTTATAGCATTCAAAATTTATTTTCCTCTTAGTATTCCTGTTCTCGCAACTGTTGGGTTATTTTACGGGCTTGCATACTGGAATGATTGGTGGAATGCAATAATGCTTGTTGATAATGAAAAGCTCTTCCCCATACAATACCTGCTCTTGCAGCTAAGGTCACAAATACAAATGCTCCGGGAGCTTCAGTTTTTAAGCAGTACAGGAACGGCAACTCCCCCTGCGGAATCTTTGAAGATGGCTACTGCAATTATAACAATAGGGCCTATTGTTATATTGTATCCCTACTTACAGAAGTATTTTGTAAAAGGTCTTATTGTAGGCTCAGTTAAAGGTTGATATAAATCCCATTTTGGGTTTATATATAAATATGAAAAGGAGTGGATGTCATTGAAAAAAAGAATTATCCTTCTTATCTTAATTACAGCATTGGGTGCAGCATTATTGACAGCATGTTTTGACACCGGTGTAGGTTCGCAGGGAACGACAAAATCTACTGCAGGAAATACAACAGAGAGTGCTCCGGAGGTAATAACATGCAAATATGTGCTGCCGGGAGATAAACCCGTTGAATATGAAGCTGTGGAGGAAATGATAAACGAAAAAGTGCTGGCGGATGGCGTTGGTGTTAAACTGCAAAGACAGTATATAGCTTGGGATGCATGGGATCAAAAGGTAAATATCATGCTGTCAACCGGTGAGGAATTTGATCTTCTTAACGTAATGAATGATGTAACTCCAATATCGTTCTATGTTAGCAAGGGTGCTCTTACTGATATAACCGAATATATGACCCAATACGGTTCTGCTATTAAAAAAGTCAATCCTGATATTATGATAGAAGCTGCAAAGGTTAATGACAGAATTTATGCAATTCCTGCATTCTGGGTTGAATTCTCACATAGCCCTGAAATGACAATAAGGCTTGATATTCTAAAAAAATATAACCTTCCTGTTCCAAAGAGCTTTGAAGAATTAACAGAGACATTCCAGATTGTTATGGAAAAATGGGAAGGCGACCGTAAGCCTTACATACCGTTAATAGGTTCAAAGGTGTATAAGTTTGGTTTAGATCATAAATCATACGACACATGGCCTTTCTGGGTATATGATGATATCTTTTATGTTAACCAAAACACAAGCGAGGTAAAATGTTATTTTGAAACCGAGGAATTTAAACAGGATTGCCAAAACGCTAACGACTGGTATAAAAAAGGATTGATAAATCCAGACGTATTGGTATTTAAGTCAGAGCATTTGAACTCACAGCTTGATTCCGGAGATTGGTTTGTACATGCAGGAACCTATGGAAACTCCATAGATAATATCAAAAAGAATTATCCCAACATTACTGTTGATGATTTTGAGTTCCTTAATTTTTTTCCAAATAAGCCAAACCTCAGACCTTACGGTACCAGAAACATGAACGCAGTGCCTGTAACCAGCAAAAATCCTGAAGCAGGTGTCAAGTTTATAAACTGGTTATATTCAAATCAGGATAACTATGACCTATACCTGTACGGCAGAGAAGGAATAGACTACATCAAAAAAGGTGACAGGAAAAGAGAAGATATTATAGACCTTGCTAAGGGTCGCCCATTATATTTTGCTGACGATTGGATGATTGGAAATCTTAATTTCTCACGCCAGGCAGGTAACTCTCCCGCAGCAACAAGTAAAATCCTGTTTAATGTTGACGAGACCGCTGTAGACTCAATAGCAGGTGGCTTTGTGTTTGATGCTACAAGCATTCAGGCAGAGCTTGCAAACGTACGAACAGAAATTGCTGCATACATGACCCCAATAGCATGTGGTGTTGTTGAATACGACAAAGCCTATCCGGAAGCTATTGAAAAGCTTAGAGCAGCAGGGCTTGAGAAAGTTATGAATACATACAGGACACAATTTGAAGCATACAAAGCGGCAAATAAGAAATGATAGTACACTAGGCTAAACGAAATAACTAAACCTCAATTAATATTATTTCTAAAAGGTGGCTGTTTTTCTAAATCAGCCACCTTTTTTGTGGTTATTGTTCGCACTCTCTATATTTGTATAATAGCTATACAATAACGGAAACTACGCATCATTTGCATGACCTACATTCCACTATGTTTCGTTATATAGCACACCTATTTTCCCCAGTTACCTGTGAACAGCAACTTTTTGTGAAAATAATCGATGTAAAGATCACAAAAGGTGTTGAAAAACAAACTTGTACATATTATAATACAGCAGACACTAAAAATTCCAACTTAGCAGACAATATAAAATTTATTATTTACTGAGGAGAGCACATGATAAATCTTATGACAAAAACACAAACATGCAAAGAATTACTAAATGAATATATGTCCCTGAAAAATAATTATAAGGGAGAAAAGCTTATATTTGATGGTGTAGATGGTAGGGATGTATATAACATCACCGCCCCATTCGAGGATGAAGGCGAGCTGGTAATCGCAGGACGTGTTGAAGGAAGAGATACTCAATACTCAGATATAATGTTCTTTACCTGCTCAGAAAATGTATGGAGACCAAGGAAAAACACCATAAGTTTTAAGCTGCAAGATCCTTTTTATACAAAAATTAATGGAGAGCTTATATTTGGTGGTGTAGAGGTTCGCCCAGATTCTAATAATCCCGATCACTTGTGCTGGAAAACTTTATTTTACAGAGGGAAGACAATAAATCAGCTAACACATTTTGCAACCGGTCCTGATTGGATGAAGGATATCAGACCTGTTCAATTAATGGATGGGCGAATTGGTGTTTTCACAAGACCTCACGGTGAAATTGGCGGGTGCGGAACCATTGGCTTTACCATAATTAACACTCTTGACGAGCTTACAGCTGAGGTTATTACAAATGCCAAGCTTTTTGACGGTCAGTTTATTGCTGAAGAATGGGGTGGCGTAAACGAGCCTCATCTGTTAAAAAACGGTCTGATAGGTGCATTAGGACATATCGCTTGCTACGATCAATATAAAAACAGGCATTATTATTCCATAACGTTTTCGCTTAATCCTGATACCGGCGAGGTATCACCAATGAAAATAATTGCTATACGTGCGGATTTTGATGAGGGTGATGCAAAGCAGTCGGATTTAGCCGATGTAATCTTCAGCGGTGGAATTATTAGAGGAAAAAACGGAAAATCCACTTTATATGTTGGTGTCAGCGATGCTGAAGCACATAGGATTGTTATTCCCGATCCCTTTATTGAATATGAAATATAACGAGGTTATTTTGAATTTCTAATTCAACATATATAGTAACCTTTTTTACATATAGTTATATGATGTAGTAAAGTATATCTATGTGTGGTGATAGAATGGAAACTTTAACCTTAGGTTCCCGTGGTCCTTATGTTAAGCTTGTTCAAAGTCTTCTTTCCAGAATAGGATATTATCCAGGTGCTATTGATGGTGTGTTTGGCAATCAAACCCGGCAGGCTGTTATCGCTTTCCAAAGAGATAATGGCCTCACACCCGACGGAATTGTAGGACCTGTTACCTGGAATTACTTCCAAAGCTTTTTACGCGGGTATGATACATACACCATTAGACCGGGTGATACTTTATATAAATTGGCACAGAGCTATTATACAACTGTTAATGCCATTCTTACTGCAAATCCTGGAGTGAATCCTCTGTATCTTAGAGTTGGCCAGCGAATAACTATTCCATATGGGATTGACGTAGTTTTTACAGATATCGATTATACATATGAAATTTTAGAAACAGACATAGACGGGCTTGAAGCAAGATACCCATTTATTGAGACAGGTGTCATTGGACAAAGCGTGCTTGGAAAGAATCTATATTACATACGATTGGGTACGGGTCCTGTTGAGGTTCATTATAATGCGGCGCATCATTCTCTTGAATGGATTACCGCTCCGGTCTTAATGAAATTTATTGAAAACTTCCTGCGTGCGTATTCAACCGGGTCAACTATCCGAGGCTATAATGTCCGTGAAATATGGAACAGCAGCAGCATTTATATAGTACCAATGGTTAACCCGGATGGAGTAAACCTTGTACTTGAAGGGTTAAAGCCTGACAACCCCTATTATAATCAGCTCATACAGCAGAACACCACAGGGTTGCCATTTTCACAGGTGTGGCAAGCAAACATCCGTGGCACAGACTTAAATCGTAATTATCCGGCAAGCTGGGAAGAAGCAAAAGCTCAAGAGCCGTCTCTTGGAGTATTCGGTCCTGGTCCGACGCGTTATGGAGGTCCCTCTCCCCTCTCTGAACCTGAAACTCAAGCTATAGCAAAGTTTACAAGAGCACATAACTTCAAGCTTGTTTTGGCATACCACACACAAGGTGAGGTTATTTATTGGCTTTACAAAAACATGCAGATCCCAAGAGCTCAGCAAATCGGTGAGACTTTTGCAAGAGCAAGTGGCTATGCACTTTCCTCAACACCTTATGAAGCTGCTTATGCCGGGTATAAGGACTGGTTTATTGAGGAGTTCCAAAGACCGGGATATACCATTGAAGCAGGGCGTGGACAAAATCCGCTTCCTATTTCACAGTTTAATTCTATTTACAACAGAAATGAAGAGATACTGCTTCTTGCGCCAATTATATAGGTAATTTTGGTCGTATGCTAGCGTAATAGGCTACGGCAGCGATGTGATACCACATCCAAGCATGCAGGTATCAGCATCACATACGTCAATCATCAATGTCCTTTACTTTCTGGTAAAAGAATGTTTGTATCGATTTAAAGCCGAATTTCGCACTTGAGATTATTTGCTCAGTGTTCCCTAAAAAAAGGATCCCGTTCATTTTTAGAGACTGGTTAAAGTTTTTATATACTTGGTACTTAGCCTCTTCGGTAAAATATATCAAAACATTTCGGCAGACTATAAGATCGTTGTCCTTTGGATAAGCATCAGCTAAAAGGTTAAGTTGCTTAAAATTAACACAATCTTTTATTTCATCAGATATTTTATATGTACTCTCGCTTAACTTAGTGAAATACTTGCATTTATATTCTAAAGGTAGATCCTTTATGCTTCTCTCAGGATAGATGCCTTGCTTTGCTTTTTCTATCGCTGCTAAATCAATGTCCGTTGCCAAAATCTTTACTTTTTTAAGAGTAACATACTTGTTAAGCACCATAGCCAGAGTATAGGGCTCATCACCTGTAGAGCAAGCGGAACTCCATATTTTTATATCATCGATGCCTTTCTTTTTGCTGCTAAGCATTGGAATTATTAAATTTTCAAGAAGTTTCCACTGTCCTGGATTTCTATAAAACTCAGAAACATTTATGGTCATAAAATCTATTAATATGTCGTATAACTTAACATTTGTTTTCATTGCATAAAAAAAAGACATAAAGCTATTAAAACCATGCTTCTCAACCAGAGATGTCAATCGACGTTTCATCTGCTTTTCTTTATACAAATTTAAATCTATACCGGACATCGAATAAAAAGCTTTTATAAACTCATTATAATCTGCCATCAATATCTCCTACATAAAAAAGTGACTTTGCTATTTTTTTGCTAAAGAACCTTATTGTTCACCCTTGACTTATGCTCTGTATACTGTGCACTCTGCTTAAACAAGCAAAGAAGAGCCCTCTTTGTAAGCTTCATTTTTTTATTAAATTTCATCAAATTCCCGAGAACCACACTTCTATAAGTGGGGGTTCCTTGTTCCTTTTTAGGTGGGGGTAGAGTTCCCCAACGAAACCCAATGCGTATTTTACTTCGTAAAAACGCGTGATGTTCAGCTTCAGCTGAACGAGTTCACTGTACTTTGTAAGCCTCATTGTATTATCTATACTTCCTTACGAACAAACAAACATACATACATACATACATACATACATACATACATACATAATAATAAAGCAAAAAAAGATACAATAAATAAGACCGGTGCTTTCGGTCTCATTTATTGTATCGGCATATTTATATTATTGGTTTATAATATCTCCGATTGTGTTTGTCATTTCTTCAACATGAGCTGTGGGAATTCGTTCGTCATCTTCACCGGTAGCAGCTTCGCCTTCCTCACGGACAGGGTCAATCGGTTCAACATCACGGATGCTAAGACTTATTTTCTTAAGCTCAGGATTTACTTCAAGAACCTTCATCTGCACTTTCTGTCCAACAGATAACACTTCATCGGGCTTGCCAAGTCGAACGTTAGAAATTTGAGATATATGAACAAGACCCTCTACCCCTTCTTCTAACTCAACAAAAGCACCGAACGGTACTAGCCTTACTATTTTGCCCTCTAAAGTATCACCGATAGAATACTTATTCTCTACATTGTACCAAGGGTTGTCTTCTGCTTTTCTATAACCGAGAGAAACCTTTTGCTTGTCTTTGTCAAAAGCAAGAATTTTAACTGTAACTGTTTGACCGGTCTTTACCACATCGGAAGGACGGTTTACTTTCTTCCACGACAATTCAGAAATATGAATTAGTCCATCAACTGCACCCAGATCAACAAAAGCACCAAAATTAGTAATACTCTTGACTGTGCCTGTATATTCCTTGCCAACCTCAACATCGGACCAGAAAGCATCCAATTTTGCTTCCTTCTCCTTTTCAAGGATATTTCTGCAGGAACCTACTACTCGGCGTTTATTCTTTGACATTTCCACAACTTCAAACTTAACCTTTTTCTTAAGAAACTCGTTAAGATCCTTAACATAATGATCACTGATTTGGGATGCAGGTATAAACACACGTACACCTTTATAATTTGCAACAACCCCGCCATTTACAACTTCTTTAACAATAGCTTCAAGAGGTTTTTTCTCATTAAAGGCCACTTCAATGTCTTCCATACCTTGAATAGACTCAACCCTTTTTTTAGATAATGAAACATTTCCTTCGCCATCATTTATCTTAATTATATAAACAAGGATTTCTTCTCCTTCCTTTAGGTCTTTCTCGGGGTCAAATTCAGGATCATCCAAAAACTCTTCCATTGAAATGGTTCCATCTGCCTTATAACCGAGATCAACAAAGACCTCACTGGTGTTGTAACCAATTATCCGACCTTTTACCACCTCACCTGACCTTAAGCTGTTCACTTCGGACTCCTCGAAAGCCTCTTTAAAGGACATTTCCGTCTCCTGTTTGTTAATTAACTCTTCCATAGTTTCAAAAACCTCCTTGACTACCCAGTCAGGCGTTGACGCCCCTGCAGTAATCCCTATTGTGTTAATTTTCTTTATATCCAATGCCGGTAAATCCGCCACTGTTTCAATTTTATACGTCAGCGGGCAATTAGCTGAACATATTTCAAACAACTTTTGTGTATTTGAGCTGTTAAACCCTCCGATTACGATCATCATATCGGCAGCTTTGGACATCTCCTCTGCTTCTCGCTGTCGCGTATCTGTCGCCCTACATATTGTATCAAATTTCACGGCTTTTGCAAACTTTTTCTTAATTAAATTGTAAATCTCTTCATACTTTTCGGGTTTAAAAGTGGTTTGAGCAACAACGCAAACATCATTTTCCACATCAGGTAATTCTTGGACTTCACTTTCCTCAGATAAAATATATGCTTCATTGTTGCACCAGCCATTTATTCCAATAACTTCCGGGTGCTGCCTGTCCCCAACAATAATAATATTATGACCCTCACTATGCTTCTGATCAACAAGCTTATGTATCTTTTTAACATCGGGACATGTTGCATCGTGTGTATACGCCCCTTTTTCAGCAATAGCTGTATAAACATCTTTCCCTATTCCGTGAGCCCTTATTACAACATGGTCATCTTTTTGAATATCATCAGTATTTTTAACGCATCTAACATTCAATTCATTAAACTTTTCGTTTACCTGACGATTGTGTATAAGCTCTCCATATGTGCATGTATGGTCAGGGTTTTCCTGGCATGTTTTAAACGCCAGCTTAACAGCTCTGTTTACACCAAAGCAAAAACCGGCTTTTTCAGCCATTATAATTTTTGCCATAATTCCCTCCATTAATAATCTCTCATTTTTTTCACTTATCGCTGTAACAAATTAAATCTTCATGTTATTCTAAATCAACCAAAGAGTATATCTTTTCCATAAGCTGTTCTGCTAATTGCTGCATTTCCTCCTTCGGTAATTTTTCTCCTTTTTCATAAGGAAGGTAATAGGGCTTCCCATAAACAACCCTGAGCTTTGAGAACAACCTGTAATTACCGTTTATCCCTATGGGGAGGATGGGCGCGCCGGATTCCAACGCAAACAAAATAGCTCCATATTTCGGTTTAATCTTTTTCTTGTTTTTTTTTCTTCTGGTTCCTTCCGGAAATATACCTACAACTTTACCGTCATCGAGTAGTTTTAATGTTGTTTTAACTGAGTTTAAGTCACCGCGCCCCCTATTTACGGAGTAAGCACAAATTGAGTTTAAAATTCCGGACAATAGCGGAATTTTAAATAGCTCCTGCTTTGCCATGAAATGGATTTTCCGCGGGAGTATCGGAGGACCAAATAAAAACATATCAAGAAGACTGATATGATTTGCGCAAATAATTAATGCTCCGTCTTCAGGTACGTTTTCAAGATTTTCCAAAATAGCTCTGTAGAACAATTTAAAAAATATTTTACTTAACCAGCAAACAAATCTGTACATAATTAACTCATCTTCCTCACAATATTAAGTATCATTTTAACTGAATCTTCTATCGAAAGCTCGGTTGTATCAAGCAATATAGCATCATCTGCTTTTTTGAGCGGTGAAACCTTACGGTTACTGTCATTTTGATCCCTATATTCCATTTCTTTTTTAAGTTCTTCAAAGCTTTGCTTTAAAGCTCCCTTTTCTTTTAACTCCTCGTACCTTCTTTTAGCTCTGGCTTCCGGTGTAGCAGTTAGAAAAATCTTAACATCGGCATTCGGAAGCACATGGGTTCCTATGTCACGACCATCCATTACAACACTCTTTGCTTTTGCAATTTCCTGCTGCAGCTCAACCATCTTTTTACGAACCTCAGGAACAACAGCAACATCAGATGAACCCACGGTAACCTCCGGCGTTCTTATTTCTCCTGTTACATCCTCGCCATCTAAATATACCTTTTGCTGTTCATCATGATAAATAACATCTATAACAATATCAGCTACCATTTCAGACAGTGCAGCACTATCTTTTGTATCAACACCTGTTTTGAGTGCTTTAAGCGCAACTGTGCGATACATAGCGCCTGTGTCCAGGTAGAGAATTCCCAATTCCTTTGAAACTAGTTTTGCCATAGTGCTTTTCCCTGCACCTGACGGACCATCTATCGCTATCTGTATGTTTTTCATCACATTCCCCCATTTATAAAGCCTTCGTTGTAAAGCCTTAATTATAAACCGCTATTGCTTCACTATCGTGTAACCACCTCTTAAGTAGTCGGATAGCTGACAAATGTTTGGTTCCACTGCGTAACTCAAACTACTGAAAAAAAATGAAAATTAACACTAATATAGTCTATCTGTTACAATGCCCTATGACCGAGGCCAATGGAGATTTCATTCAAGTGTAGAAGCCCTATACCAAAAAATACGCACACAGCAACATGATCATGGTATCTGGCAACGCCTATTTTCCCACCAACATTAAGCCCTATTGCCTTATTGGTGACCTGTGACAATGCTTCTCGCGCAGCTCCTGCAACAGCGCCTTCTTCCAAATGGCTTTCTATTATAACGCCTTCTCTTTTAGCTGATACAACAGCTCTTTCTATAATCTTCATGATGGAGGTTATAAAATCACCGCCATAATCAACGGCACAGGTTTTTATTCCTGTACTGAAATACTCCTGCTTAAGGTTTTTTTCTTCCTCTCGGTCAGACGACAAAGCCATGCGAATTGCAGCCCTTACAATATCTTTACTTCCAAAGCCCTTTTGCCACTGCTCTTTTTCCATAAAAACCTCCATATCAAATAGAGATAACGCTTACAAACATTATCTTTGATTAAAAAGACCCTTTTTATTATATATAAACAAATCATTGAATACAAGGCAAACCGTTAAGGTTTCAGTAAAACTTTGCCTATCCTGTGTAAGCCTTTTGCTAGCGGTATCGAATTTCTTGAATACTTTAATGTCATATTGTCGGAGATGCTTTTTACTATTAAAGATGTGCCTGGGATTTCCTCAAGAACCCATACTTCAAGGACATCTCCTTCCATTACATCAATCGAAACCGGGAAATTTTCAATCAGAAGATAACGCTCTCCATTTTTATAAATAATGGCTTTATATATTTTGTATAAGCCTATTATATCAAGAGTCGCATTCCCTTTTTCAACCAACGAATGAAAGGATGTCATGGGCTCTCCCATATATTCATCCTTGGGTATTTCCGTCCACATTGGATATACACGGCAAATCTGTACTCCAATACATACTATAACCATAACTATGGACAGAAAAATGAAAAACCAACCCATTCTCATTTTCATCACACAACTTTAGATTATTTTTCTTGTCAGATTACCGTATTATTCCCTTATTCATTTATTTAATTCGGTTGTATTGCAGATTTGCTGTGTTAACTTGAAATAATTTATAGCATGGAAACCTACTGTCTGATACTTAGCAGTAGGCTAACTGTGCTTTTTAGACATTTACAAAAATATACTATATTCAAAAAAACAGTCACTTAGGATAAAATTATTTTTGTATAAAATATATGTTTTCTGGTATGATTATGTATGATTATTCACCCGTATTAGTGTCTGTAGCAGAATCATATCTAAACAACAGAGCTAAACACTATTTCCTGCCGTGTATCCGGTCGAAAATGCAATTGTCAGGTTAAAACCTCCTGTGTATGCATCAACGTCAATTATTTCACCGGCAAAGTATAAACCCTTTACAATTTTTGATTCCATTGTACTCGGATTTATTTCCTTAACGCTTACCCCTCCTGCTGTGACAATAGCTTCATCTATAGGTCTGGATGCAACTATTTCACATTTTAGGTTCTTTAAAAGATTTACAAGGGTTTGCCTTTCTTCCTTTGAAATCTGATTAACAGGCTTTTCAGGAGGAATTTGACTAAGCTTTATAATAACCGGAATCATAAGATTAGGAAGTAAATCATCCAGAGCATTTTTAAATTGTTTCCTGGAGTATTTCAAAAAATCTCTTTGCAATCGGGCATCCATTTTCTCTTCGGATAATGCAGGCTTTAAATCAATATGGAGAAACACATTTTTGTAATTATATTCTAGAATATGACGACTTGCACTTAATATAACCGGGCCGGTTACTCCAAAATGGGTAAACATCATCTCTCCAAAATCGTCATATAGTAAATGACCTTTTTTATCTGTTATACGAATTGCTGCATTTTTGAGAGAAAGCCCTTGCATTTCCTTGACCCAGCCTTCTTTTATCACCAATGGTATCAATGAAGGCTTTAGAGATGTTACTGTATGCCCTGATTTTTCAGCCATTTTATGTCCTTCGCCTGTTGAGCCTGTTCCGGGATATGAAACTCCCCCTGTTGCAAGAATTACTGCATCAAAGCTCTTTTTAGTGCCATCCTCCAGTTTTATACCTGTAATTTCTCCATTTTCAGCTATTACTTCTTTAACCTTCGAATTAAAAATTAATTGAACCCTATTCTTAGAGGTGTAACGCAAAAGGGCATCTGCAACATCCTTCGCTTTGTCCGAATCAGGGAAAACCCGTCCGCCACGCTCGGTCTTCAATGGCAGACCCATATTTTCAAAAAAACTAATCACATTTTCATTAGAAAACAAATAAAGAGATGAATACAGGAATTTACCGTTTCCAGGTATATTGGATATCATCGCATCAACATCACAATTGTTTGTAATATTACATCTGCCTTTACCGGTAATTCTGAGTTTCTTACCCGCAAAGCCATTTTTCTCAAAAACGAAAACACTGTGTCCGCGTTCCGCTGCCCTTCCGGCAGCCACTAACCCGGCTGGACCGGCTCCGATAACACCTATTAATCCCATACATTCTCCATTCATTTAGCTCTTAATCTGTTTGCTTTGCCTGATTCATATCACCCTGATCATAAACTTGATATTCATCCCATATTCTTTCCAGCTTTGACAAGGTTGTTTGTATCTGATCTTTACGTTTAAGACCGATCGATACAATTATGGCATTTATAATACTAAGCGGCGCCACAAGTGAATCAACAAAGGAATTCATATCACTTCTTGCATAAATTGAATAATGAGCACACTTTGCCAGCGGTGAGTTACTGCTATCAGTAATGGCGATAACAGTGGCACCTTGGCTTCGAACCAGATTCATAGCCTTTGTAGTTCTTCTGGAGTACCTTGGAAAACTGATGCCTATTACCACATCACCCTGACCCACATTAACAATCTGCTCAAACATCTCGCTTGCACTTGTAGTATGTACAAGACGCACATTCTCAAAAATCAAATTAAAGTAAAACCCCATAAAACTGGCTAATGAAGCTGAGCTTCTAACACCAAGGATATAAATGTGCTTTGCTTTAAGAATTTCATCTACAATGCAGTTTATATTCCCTTCATCTATTTCTTCTAAAGTAAGTTTAATTTTATTCAAATCAGCCTGGAGAACACTTTTAACAACATGATCCTTGTCAATTCGTGCGGATGACACTTCAAGTCTTTGTACAGATGTCAGCTTACTCTTTATCAGCCCGTTCAATTCCTTCTGAAAACTCGGATAGCCATCAAAACCAAGTTCTAAAGGAAAGCGTACTACCGTGGATTCACTAACGCCCGCCTCTTCCCCTAATTTTGACGCAGTTAAAAAAGCTGCTTTGTCATAATGGTCGATAATATAAGAAGCAATAGCTTTATGGCCTTTACTAAGTTTTGGATACTTCTCTTTAATTAGTGCAATCAAATTATCCATTTGTGTCTACTCCTTGTAACGATTCAATAAGTACTTTCTGCACATTTTACGATTAAATTCAGTTAGAGAGTTCTATACTTTTTGTAATAGAATCCAAATAGCAATTTTTACACATTTTGTGTCAAACTATAATAAATGATTTCTATCTTTGCGTCAAACTTCAATAAATGATTTCTGCACTGTTTGCGCGAAGTCAAGTGCTTAATCAAAGCTGATATAAGAATTATACCACCAATTCACAAGGATAATAAGCATATTTCAATGTGCGTTTGCATTAATCGTACACTAATTCACGTGCATACCGCAGCCACTTTATCAATTTCTAATTATCAAATATAAATTTCTCAATTACATATGCTACTCCGTCATCTTCATTGGAAAGAGTAACAAAATCTGAAGCCCTTTTTACTCCATCCGGTGCATTATCCATTGCAACTCCAAGACCCGCATACTCTATCATTGATAAGTCGTTAAATCCGTCTCCAACGGCTATCATCTCTTCCCTTTTTATACCGTAATACTCACCCATCTTCTCAAGAGCAATGGCTTTGGATGCGTTTATATCTACAAACTCAAGGTAAATGGGCTGGGAAGTATGGAAATTAACCGATGCACCTAATTTATTCTGCATCTCCTTTTCAAAGGCATTAATTCGTTCTATTTCATCGTACCAGAGCATTTTATTTATACCCTGGCCGATAAGCTCTCTTACATCATTATACAATTGCGGCTTTGTTCCGCTCACTTGACTGTATCTGATAGCCTTTTCATCTATATGGTTTGTATAAAGCTTATTTCCAGACCAGATTGCTATTGTCGTGTCCAGTTCTTTCCCAAATCTATCAATTTTAATTACGTCTTCTTCCTTCATGTTACATGAATAAATAATGTTTTTACCATCGGCGGTTATCACCATTGCGCCATTATAAGTTATGACAGGTATATCTATGTCAAGCTGATCTGTAATGAGCTTAACTCCCTGAATGGGTCTTCCACTGCTGATTGTAAAAACGATTCCATGATCTATTGCCTTTTTTATATATTCCTTTGTTTTTGGTGTCACTTCCCGCTTATTGTTTATAAGGGTTCCATCAATATCAACTGCAAGTAATTTGTATTTCATATGTATTTGTACGGCGTTGCAGAACGCTAAAACCATACACTCCTTTGCTATAATATATTTTGAACAGCTAAATAATAATTATGTCAAACACAATTGTAATTATAACAAATTCCTGTAATGCTGCAAGCCTTACAGGAAATTTGTTATACAGCGGTATGTGTTTTGTGATCTTTTGTGCGATTGAACATTAATTCCAAAACTGCAAGCATTGATTACCCCAGTAACTCGTACTACTAAAAACAATTGATTAATTAAAATAAAAACCTCGTTTTATTTGTGAAAATATGCGTAAAAACACGCTGATTTTGAACTAAATCAATACTTGCTTCATTGCATTGGGAGTCAAGCTTCTTGCGTTAAATTTACTACATATCACAATACAATTACACTATTTTACACATTTTTATGTATGATATAATATATTTACAAAGGTTGCAGCACCTTGTATAATACTTATTATGCGTAGTTCGGGTGCATTTTTAGTGCTTGAATGCCAACATATGGTTTATTGATAAAGGGAGGCTTTTTTCTTGAGACTTAGAAATATACCGGGTGCTATTGAGATAATCCGGGAACATCCGAATTTTATAGAGGAACCTGAAAAGCTTCAGGGAAAATGGGTTGAATATTTCTCTAATAAAAATCCTATACACATTGAAATTGGCTCCGGAAAAGGCAAGTTTATTACGACTCTTGCAAGGCAGAACCAAAACATTAATTATATTGCCATTGAGAAATTTGGCTCTGTTTTAGTGAAGCTCACTAAAAAAATACACGAGGAGAGATTTTCCAACCTCGCTATAATTCATGCGGATGCAGAAAATATCATGCAGCTATTTGATCCGGGTGAAATAGAAAAAATTTATTTAAACTTCTCCGACCCGTGGCCAAGAAAGCGGCATGCTAAACGAAGGCTAACAAATATCCGGTTTCTTGAAATGTTCAAAAAGTTGTTATACAATGACGGTGTTATTGCTTTAAAGACCGACAATCGTGATCTGTTCGATTATTCCATAGAACAATTTAATCTTTCAGGTTTTCTTATTGAAGATAATACCTACAATCTTCATAACAGCGATTTTTCTCAGAACAATGTTACAACCGAATATGAAGACAAATTCACAAGCCAAAACATGCCTGTCTGCTCCCTTGTTGCATATAAAAGCGGTAAGCACGGGTAAGCACGCAGGTAAAAAACTGAAATGATCATTACTTATTTTTACAGTTTATGGTGAGCAAATGGGAAGTAACCAGTGCATTTAATCGATCTTTTTTAATAAAAACAAAAGACCTCCGAAAGGGAGTTCAACTTAGGGATTTACTAAAACAAGTAAATTTTTGACCGACTCTCTTCAAGCGGAGACTCGAAGTGAAGACT